>JBEKXK010000016.1:0-47296 GCA_049512055.1 Syntrophales bacterium
TTAAGGACTTTCCGTCCGGACACTCCCCTTCTCGCCAGGGCCAGCAGATCCTGCACAATCGCAGCAGCCCTCTGGCCTCCCGACATGATGTTCACGAGGTCTTCTCTTATCGGGCTTGACTCATCCACATCCATCAGGAGCATTTCTGCATAGCCGACGACAATGCCCAGGACATTGTTGAGATCGTGGGCGACGCCGCCTGCCAGGGTCCCCAGTGCCTCCATCTTCTCCGCACGCTGCAGACGCTCCTCCAATAGTCTGCGTTCGCCCTCGGCCCGTTTTCGCTCGGTGACATCGCGGGCGATGCACCGGAAACCGATTGCTTCCCCTCCCGAATTTCTCATGAGATTCACAGATAGTTCCATGTTGCGAGTGCTTTTATCTTTCTTGATCAGCTCAAAGTCACTGAGACTCCATTTTTCTCCTGCTTGGTAAATATTGACAAAGGAAGATTTCAGCTTGCTCGCTGTGTCCGGCGAGGCATATTGCCTGTAATTCATGCCCATCAATTCGCTTTTAGAATAACCCGAAATACTACAGGCTGAATCATTGAAGAACGTGATATTTCCCTTCAAATCAAGCTCAAAATAGGCCTCGTCAATATTCTCCAGAATGTTGCGGTACTTCTCCTCACTTTCGCGCAAAGATCGCTGACTCTCTACTAGGCTGTTATATTGCGCTCGCATTTGCTCATCTGCCGCTCTGAGATTTCCGTAGGCCTTACGCAACTCAATATCTGCCCGCTTGCGCTCGGTGATGTCATGAACCGTACCTTCATAGCAGAGAAGCATTCCTTGGTCGCCCTGGACGGCACGAGCGTTGATACTGACCCATACGATATTGCCATCCTTTTTGAAAAACTGAGTTTCGAATTCGCGAACAACACCATCATGGTCCATCATGCGGAGAAATTCCAAGTGGCACTCCGGATTTACGTATACCTCGCGAGTCATGTCTGTTACCTTATTCACAACCTCCTCTGGCGATTCATATCCGAGGTTGCGAGCAAAGGCGGGATTCGCAGTGATAATTTTTCCTCCCCGGGTTGACTGGACTATGCCCATGACGGCATTCTCATAGATGCCGCGGTATCTTTCCTCCGAGCGCTTCAAATAGTCAGTCAATTGATCTCTGTCCCGGAGCGTATCTTCATAATCAGATAGCAGTTCACCGATGGACTCTTTCATAAACCATTTTAAGAGGGTTGTTTTGAGACTGGGGCTTTTCCATGTTGTACGGAAAAGACAACAGTTATCGCCACCTACGACACACTGTATTTCTTCGCACCTCACATGTTGAGCTCCCGCGGCCTTCGCAATCCCCATATAAATTCCCCGATTCCAATCGCATACGTCTTTGGTAACCGAATATCCCGGCTTGTAACGTAACTCGAATGTGGCCGAATTTTTTGTGACATTGTGCAGAATAACATCTTTGGTCATGTTGAAGCGCTTATTGATCTTCGGCGCCTGTTTGACAATTAACTGTGGCCCGAATATTCTCGCCACAAACAAGTTACTCTGGGATAGGTGGCGGATAATGCTTTGTTCTCCGGCTTTCACCAATGGTTCCGAACCAGCAACCACTTTTTTCACATTGCCCAGAAGCCTGACTGAAAAATCATTGGAAACCCAATAGGAAGAGTCTGTGAGATGAATCTCTTCGATTGGTATAATTTTAGATGGTTCATATTTATCGGATACAAAATACTGTTCGTTTCCGACAAGGCCACTTACAACAGTCCGCACTCCCTCGGTCCCGAAGTGTTCGCACAAGTAAAGAATTAATCCCTTAAAATTAAGGCAGCAAATGTCTGCGGACATGGGAACGGGACTTTTCATAATAACCCCTTTTTGCATACAAAAAAGTATCGGTAAACTCGTCTTATATGTCAAGGCAAATGTCGCTGCAATATGTGGTGAATTTTGCCGTTCAGTTTCCGTGGGTGCAGTTAAAATATTTTTTTGAGTGCCGTTCAAGGTGTGTTGAGGCGTTTTATTTTCCTTTGAGTATTATGGCTGAAAATAGGCATCTCAGGGATATTCGGGGATCTCTATAGGGGTGATCATTACCGCTTGTAATGGTGACTCTTTTTCCAAGACAGAAGATTGTGGACTACAAGGAAGAAAGAAGTGAGGCTGTAGTTGAAGAAGTGAACGATAATTGAGAAATTTTTATTCTGCATTGACTCCCCAGTATAGATGAAACTGCTGGACTTCAATCCGTAATAAACACAATTGAAGCTCTCCGTGGCAAGCCGCGGAGAATCTTCGATTCTTAGGGAAAAATGTCATTCAGTATTCGTTCGCTTACCCCGCAGCAAGCTACGGGGAATGCGCTCGCTGCCGAATTCACTCCCGATGACAAACATCAACGCCCGGGCCACGCATTTTGCAGTCATTATGCCATTGACACACAATACCCGTTCCCCTATGCTTTAGCCCAGCGAAAGTAAATACTAACCAAGAATACTGAAAGGGGATATACTTGTTCTCACGGAGGACCAAACCGATGAAAACGAAAAAGGTATCTCGAAGTTAGTTTTGCTTGTGATAATCGTAATAATTATAGCTGCTGCGATTTACTGGGCGAAGTATTTCGCCAAACCCATGGCTACAGTTATGATGGGCGGTGCAGAGCAAGCTCAGCCGGTTATAGAAAAAGCCAAACAGGCGAGTGACGCGATGAACAGAGCTACTAAAGCCGCCGAAGAAGTGGCGAAGAAAGCAAGCGAAAGTGCGGGGAAGTAGGGGACGGTTTCTCCCGTGTGCATTGCATAGACAATGGTAAGGAGCATCAGATGACCGATGTAGAAATTACGTCAAGCATTTCAATCAGCAATCTTTAACAAACGTGGAATAGCAGCGACAATGAAGGGGGGAACGAGGGATGAATATTGCATGCTATCTAAGAATGAGTACCAGGGAATACAGTGACAAGGTCGTGGCCATGGAGGGGGACCGGCAGATCACGTACAGCGAACTGGATGACAAATCGAACCGGATTGCCCGCTGGCTGAGGGAATCAGGGGTGCGACCGGGAGAAAGAGGCATCATCTATATGCCGAACAACATCGAATATTACTATCTGCTGTTCGGCATGTTCAAGGCGGGGGTTATCCCTATACCTTTGAATTACCGCTTCCAGAAGGAAGAAATCCGCTATGTTATAATGGACTCCGGCGCCTCGCTCATGTTCGTGCTCGAACGAAACGCACCGCTCGCGAACGAGCTGCAAAAAGAGGGCTCCACGCTGGAACAGGTTGTCGTGTCGGACGAGGGGGCATCGGGCTCGAATGTTGTCATCAACGACGTCGTGAAGCGGTACGATCCAGACCCGGATGTTTTTCCCGCCCTCGATGACGACCTTGCCATGATCATGTATACCAGCGGAACGACGGCAAAACCCAAAGGGGTGAAACAGACCCACCGGAACGCCGTGGCAAATGCGAATGTTTTTGCCTTCACCCAACAGGTGACATCGAGGGATCGGCTTCTCTGCGCGACGCCCCTGTTTCACGTCGGCGGCATGATCCCCTCCTTCGCGACCATTTTCACCGGAGGATCGGTGGTCTTTTTGCCCACGTGGGATGCGACGAAATTCCTGGAGTTAGTTGACCGGAAAAAAGTGACATGGACATTTCTGGTGGGCCTTATGGGCGCACAGCTTGCCGGCATGGAGGACATCGAAAAATACGATTTGAGTTCCTTGAAATACGTCGTCTTCGGAGGCTCGCCCATATCCGAGACAATTTATAATAAGTTTCAGAAAAAATTCAATATAACGACCTACGAGCTTTACGGTCGAACGGAGCACGTGGGTGTCTCCGTCTGTTACGATGTGAGCGACACGAGGGTACCAGGATCAGCGGGGAAACTGCTCGGGCAGGTCATCAAGGACAAGTTCGTAGATCCTCAGACGGGCAAAGCTGTCGGTATCGGGGAGCCGGGCGAACTGATGGTTAAGGGGGACATCCTGACTCCCGGGTATTGGAACAAGCCCGAAGAAAATATAAAACTCTTCGACGAGGAAGGATGGCAGCATACGGGAGATGTATTCACACAGGATGAGCGTGGCTATCTCTTCTTCATGGAAAGAACGGACGATATGATCATAAGCGGCGGTGAGAATATCTATCCACGGGAGGTCGAATCCGTCTTGTACAACCATCCGGGCGTGGCGGAGGTGGCTGTTATCGGGCTCCCCCACGAGGAGTGGGGGGCACAGGTCGCTGCCGTCATCGTGAAGACAGACCCAAAATTAACGGAAGAAGAGATCGTCGAGTTCTTGAAGGGGAGGAAGGATCTCAGCGGCTACAAGCGACCGCGGATTATTAAATTCCTGGATAAAATCCCGAAAACGGCAAGCCAGAAGGTTGACAAGGCGACTCTGAAAAAACTCTATTCATAGGTCTGCCTTAAAAGAAGCGCAAAGGCGGAGCCGCTGCATCGATTAATCATATCGCTTTGTAGATGCAGTCGTCAGTGGCTTTTTCCTGAAATGCTTAAAAACTAAATTTCGAGCACTATACAATATTTCCATTGGTAATAATTGAAATACTATAGCCGAAGGAACCTGATATAGGATGAACGCATGTCAGTGAGGTGCGCCATGAGAAAGATGTTGGGACTATTCTTACCGTCCATGGTATTGACCATTTTATTGGCCGGTTGCGCGACGGCGCCCGTTATACAACTCAGCCCGCTCGAGGATGCGGCGGCCAAGGGACAGGCGAATATCGTCAGAGAAAAGCTGGAACGGGGGGTCGATCCCGCCGACAGGAACACGGCGCTGATGCATGCGGCGCTCCACGGACATATAGAAATCATGAACTTGCTGATAAATAAGGGCGCCGATATAAATTGGAAAAACCCAAAAGATAAAAACAGGACCCCGCTGATGGCCGCGGCGGAAAATGGAAAACCGGAAATAACAAGACTGCTGTTGGAAAAAGGAGCAGACGCAAACGCCAGGTTGTCATCGGGGTCGACAGCCCTGCACTTTGCGTCCATGAGAGGCCATGTGGAAGTGATGAAACTTCTGCTTGGCAATGGAGCCGATATAAATGCGGCTGATGAAGACGGAATGACGGCCTTGATAGGGGCCGCCCTTTTCGACAGGACCGAGGCGGCAAGAATCCTTCTGGATAAAGGAGCGGATATCAATTTCGAGTACAAGAAAGCGGGCCTAACGGCCCTGAGCATGGCCGCCATGAGATGTAATGCAAATACGGTAAAGCTTCTGCTGGAGCGGGGCGCCGACATAAGCAATGTCGACAACAATAACGGCGACAACAGGTATACCTTGACGGTACTGAGCAGCGTGGCCATGGGCGCGGCGGGCGGCGAAAATAACTGGGGCTGTACCGGGATCCTGAAGACGCTTGCGGAAAAGGGCGGCGATATCGAGTCCGCCATCTCAGGATTGAACGGCTACATTGATCATCTGTCGAGATCGAAATACGCCGACTCCGAGCCCTTCCAGAAACTGATAAATAACGCCAGAGCGGGTGCGCAACTGCTGGATCGGGAAAAGAGGAGGAAGATCGCCGGGCGGACGTCTGCGCCCAAGGTTGGAACGGAATCCGCGGCGGCGAACGAAGTCAGGTCCGATGTAGACGACCTCCCTGCCTTTAAAACGAAATCAAACAAGAATTCTTATGCGCTTGTGATCGGGATCGAAAACTATCGCCAGAAGCTGCCCAGGGCCGATTTTGCCTCGCACGACGCCAGAACAGTAACCGAGTATCTGGTCAAGGTGTTGGGTTATCCGGAGGAAAATGTCGTCACCCTGCTGAACGAAAGGGCACTGAAAAGCGATTTTGAGAAATATCTTGAAAAGTGGTTGGGAAACAATGTGGAAAAGGACGGCACAGTCTTTCTCTATTATTCCGGCCATTGGGCGCCGAATCCCAAGACTGGCGAAGCCTTTCTTGTCCCATATGACGGCGACCCGGCCTTCATCGATCAGACAGGTTATTCGATCAAAAGGGTTTATGAGGCTTTGAAAAAACTACCGGCCAGGGAAATTATCGTGGCCTTCGACTCCTGTTTCTCCGGCTCGGGTGGGAGATCGGTGACAGCCAAGGGCGCCAGGCCCCTGGTCATGAGCCTGCAGTCCATCCTTGTTCCGGCCACGAACATGACAGTGATGTCCGCCGCGTCAGGAGAACAGATCAGTTCAACATACGAGGAAAAAGGTCATGGTCTCTTCACTTATTTCATGTTGAAGGGCATCAAGAACGAGGATGTTGTAAAGCAGGATGGTTCCATTGCGGTAAACGACTTATTCAGTTACATCAAACCCCAGGTGGAGCGCATCGCGAGAAAGCAATATAACAACGAACAAACCCCACAGTTGATCGAGGCGAAGAAGAATTAGGGATCGTTTATGAGAAAGATTCTCACGGTACACATATTTCTGATTCCCCCTCTTGCCTCCCTTGCCGCCGCTGAGAAGCCCCTTTGGATCATCGTTGATGCTGCAATATAGAGGGTAACGATGGCAAAAACGAACCGCCCTGACTTACCCCGATCAATCCAAGAAGAGTTTTTGGCATGTCCGGAAGATCTTTCGCGAGCAGTTCGGGCCCGGAAAGATTGTAGAGATAGATAGCGATGGCCGTGATGTTGAAGCAGACAAGCTGCAGGCGGCTAATGCTCGTTACTCCGCCTTCGGAAATCAGGCCTTTCAGTGCCGGCGGTGTTCTTTGCATATCTCTTTTCGAGATAAAGACACCGATAGATTGTGCTATGAGCATGCCGCCGTAGCTTATGCCCATAAGGGGCAATCTGGTCATGTTACCTCCCTGATATGCTGATGCAATAATTTACTCCTATTTCCCCGTGCTCGGACCAGTAAAGTGCTGTATAGCGCGAGTTCACATGAGGTAACAACGTTCCTTCAACTGAATTTAGTTTGCAACCGAGGTTCGACCCCGAGTTTCCGGCATGAGAGTTCAAAGGAAAACAATTATTCCGGAATTGTATTAGATCTGTGAACCCATCTAAACCGCTTAAAACAGGTTAAGTCCCGACTAGATTCACGACCAATCTTACATCCTGTAATACAGTTTTGCTGATTTTGTCTGTCTTTTCAACATTTCATCCGGTTATCATCAACCCACCAAATAAGAAAGGCAGAGTCGTTTGACCCTGCCTTTCTGCAATTAACCTGCTTATGTGCTTCGTTAGTTCCGAAACTTTCTCCTCACGCCTTCATGGTCATCATCTTCATAAAATAGCATGATGATAGAGTGAGAAATGGAAATTCATTGCCCCCTTAAACTACGCGCCGCTTTACATCCAGCTTCATTTCCCAAATTACACGCTTCTTGATAATCAGATATAGCATTTCGATTGTCTCCTAACTTTTGATAGCTAACGCCTCGAATGAGTAAAACGTGTCGTTTACGATTTTGGTCGTATATTCCTTCTTTAAGAGCTTTGGTGGAAAATTCATTTGCTTTCCTCCATTGCTCTGTTTTAACGTAGGCATACGCGAGCGGGTAATAATAATTGCAGGCAAATTTATCAGTAAAATATTTATCGTAATACCCCAGATATTGCATGAGAATTTCTATTGCCTTATAATAATATTTTTTGTTATTTTCAGCATCGCCCTTAGCAGCAATTTGCTTGGCCACATTCCCAAAAGGACAATACAAGAGATACTCATTATCTTTTCGACACTTTTCGGAACATAAACTCCAAGCTTTTTGAAAATCTGATAGTGCTTTTTCAGGATTCTTCTCCTCTAAATAGATATCTCCCCTATAAACATAAGCTTTAGCATATTGTGGATCCATCGCAATGACCACCGTGAAGGCTTCCAATGCTTTATCGTAATCTTCTTTCTTGCCATACCACTGGGCTGAACCGAGAAGTTTCCTACCTTTCTCATACCATTCATTCGCCTGGAACTGTTTCTCATCAGCCGTAATTTTCGCCTCGACATCTTTTTTCTGGTCGCCTTTCGCCTGCAGCAACTGTTTTTTCAATACTTCAATCTCTTTCTGGCTTCTATCATAGGCGTCCTGGATTTTCTTGTAATCCTCTATCACGGCCTTGTCCTTTACCTTGCCTGCCATCTGATCCATCTTGTCTGAGTTGACCAGCGCCTTTATCTTGACCCAGAAACGAAAGCCATCACCGACGACGGTCCTTTTCTTGTCTAATACGGTGACCTCCATGACTCCTGACGCTAGTATCTTTATCTCGTCCGCCGTTAGCTGAAAATTCTTTACTTTTGAATAGCTCTCCACATACGTCCCTGCCTGCTCAACGGCTATCCTTTTTGCATTCAGTAAAGCCCTGCTTTCCGCGACTGTCGGCGTCTCGCCATCCCCCATGTTGTATGTTCCTTCACATACAATCGTCTGGATTTCCGCCGATACGGCGACAGGTAGAAATAAAATGACGAAAACAAGTAGCCTTGCTAGGTACTTCATAATGTTTTCTCCTTTCACGATAACATTATGGTTTCCGAATATTTTAAAGCGTAATTCCATTTATTTACCTTACTATCTATCATATAAATTAACCTAAGACAACTTTTGGCAGATTTGAAACTAAAATACCCAATATCTGGTTTATGTTTCTTTCTATTTGAAATATTAAGTAGAAATGAAACCACTTAAATCGGGTTAAGTCCCGACCAGATTCACGACCAAATGCGATATTGTTTGAAGAAGAAGTTCTGAGAATTCTTAGCCCTCAGCAAGAATGGACATGGGCGCCGTGATGAAAGTTAATTGACGATTAATCTGTTGTCAGAGATGGCTTCGCACATTTATGGTTACAAAAAGTTATGATGCTTTGTCGGGCACTATGAGAGTGTCAGCAACCTCTTTGTCAATGACTAATTGCGCCTTTGTACTATTCCATCTTATTTCTATTGTATGCTTTGGGTGATTTGGGGATTTTATTAATTTAGATATGTCTTTGAATTGCAGAAGAGCTCTGTGGAAATGGGCATTGCTTATTAATATCTTAAATATGTTGTCCTTATCTCGATATCCATGTATTTCGAAATTTTTTGTTATGATATGAGGAATCACGGTTATGAACTGACTATTACTTTCAAGCCAATCCTTGTTACTAAGATCAATTTCTATTGTTCCTTGTTCCGTATTTACGGATGATAATGTACGGAATAGGTAACCATCGTCTTTTGCATGGCTCTTCGACTGGCCTAAAGATTTTGGGTAGATGTCAACTAAAGCACCATCTAAATACAATTTATTTTCTCCATTATACCAAGTAACTTTTATTTCATGGTTCTGGTTATCCAAGGGAGTTCTTAATTTGTCTAGTGCGGCGAATTGTAGAATTGCCTTATTACAAAACGCATTGCTAATGAGAATATTAAGAACGTCATTCTTGTCTTTATATCCATGCATTTCAAAATTAGTTTTTGAGATATGTGGAATAACTGTGTAATATTTACCGTTTTTTTCAAAATAATTCTTATTATGGGTAGCGATAACAAAAACACCATCATTTGGATTAATTTCTGATAACGATTCCAATAAGCATGGTTTCAAAGCTGCTTCAAAACCTAGATTCCAAGCAGTACAGAAATCTTTTTTTCGCAATTCTTGCGTCTGATTCCCTTTCTTTGCCAGCGTGATCGCTCTGTTGAAGTACGCTTCTGCAAAATTGGGAGAAATCTCAATGACTTTATTGAAATCTGTCAAAGCATCATCGAGTTTCCCCAGAATTCCATAGGAGTAGGCTCTCCTAAAATAAGCAAGATGATGTTTAGGATTTAGTTTAATAGCTTCACTAAATCTTAAGATTGCTTTCTGATATTTGGAGCCTTTCATGAAAGAAATACCCTGATCATAATAATGTTCAGACAATTTTATTTCGTGATTAGGGGAAGGTATTTTATCGCTTATTGTTACAGAAGGGAATTTCTTGCCATCGATTTCGTAATAGTATCTTCCTACATATTTACCTATTTCATCAGGTGTCTTTACAATACCTGTAGGTGATTTAGTAAGATCGATGACAATTGTCCCAATATAAGCTGAATTCGGAGGGAATCTTTCACAGCTGAAGATGACGCTATTTGAATTTTGTGAAACTTTGTTTTTCTCCCATTTTTGAATTGATAAGTTACAAGTCTTAGATATTTGCGACTCTGCAGGTTTCTCCTCAGTGAAAATGCGACCCTTTTCATTGGTTACTACAGATCGCATCCCGGTTACCCACACAGGTCCACCGCTATATAATGAAATGTGTCCATTTGCTTGAGAAACAATATTAGGAAATAAGAATTCGATCGTTAAATCTCGGATATCAACGGATTTCATATTTTCGTTTGCGATATGAATATTATAATCCTGCAATGGATATTTGTATTGAGTCAGCGTGTTATCAAATGGGAAAATTGAGATCTTTAATTTTGGGGTTAATTCATTAGTTCTTGCTTGTTGCAAACTGCAATTTCGTATTTGAGACCCGGCGTATATTAAGAGCAATATAATGCCAGTGATAAAGACATTGCGGATTTTAGGAGATTTCTTTGTATCAGGTATAAGGTAGTAAATTAAGGTAGCACTTATTAAGACAGTTGCTATTCCTAACATTAACGTCTGTAGCCATTCGGGTGTCATATTTATAAAGTTATGTAGTAATTAATAAATTTTAGATTTTTAGTAGTTGAAGTATATGAAAAACGGTTTTTTCTGTCAATGTATTATGGCTGAGGATATCAGAGATTTCATCGAGGAGCTTGGCGGATGTTCAATTCGTTGATGGCCATTAGAGATGAATCGCAAGGTTCGAGAATGCTATCCGGAATTCCCGGGAAAGCAACACGGGGGCCGGAAAATATATTTAGGCGTATGCATGTCATTTGTATTGAAGGAAGAAGGGCACAAAAAAAGGGGCTACCATGAATTGATAGCCCCTTAAATGTGTCTGGTGGTCCCACCGGGGTTCGAACCCGGATTGTTAGCAATCAGCTTTGAATCCATCGTGGAAAGTGACGGCGCCCTGCGGAGTATGCCCGTCGAAAGAAAGAGCGAAGAAAACCTCCTGTGGCACTCCCTCATGCACAAGTCCCGGCATGTTTTTGAACCCGAATTTCCTGTAGTAATCCGGATGTCCCACGAGACAACATCCTTGAGCGTTCGTATCTTTCAGCCGTGACAGCCTTTCCCGTATCAGGGCTTTGCCGATGCCCTGCCGCTGGAACTCCGGCAACACCGAAACAGGTCCAAGACCGTACCAGTTCCGAGTGCCGTCTGAAATGGTCAGGGGTGAGAAGGCGATATGCCCTATCACACGGCCATCCACTTCTGCGACGAGAGATACGGAGAGGGCCTTGGCAACAAGCAGTGCCGCGATGATGAACTGCTCCGTGTGCTTGCTTATCTCCAGGGTCTTAAACGCGGCGACGGTAACCTCGGTTATCGCGCTCACATCGGCATCGGTTTCGCTCCTGATAACGATCTTCGGATTCATGCGCTTTATCTCTCCGATGGAAACAATAATTCAGCCAAGTGCTTCACATTCTTTCCACCAAGCTGAAGACCCTTTGCACAATAATGGCAATATGCAACGACCTTATCAGTCACAACTTCCTGACAATGTTTCTTCATCAGCTCCAATTGTTCTTCCTCTGTCCGCGAAATAAATTTGCCTGCTGCGTTCTCTACGAACCTTTTGGGAGCCAGTTTCAAATTCCGTTCCGGTGCAGGCTGATAAATTGATACGCCGCAGAATTGTGTTTTTTCATAGTTTTCTTTCATCTCTACAATATCTACGTTCATCTTATTCAACAACAGACGAACGGCGTCTTGTTCGACGCGATTATCATATGAACGCCAGCAGTCCTGTACAGTCACATTCTCGTGAGAATAATCAGCATACGGAAACTTCTTGTCATCCAAGATAATCTCCCACAGCGAAATGATTTTTACATCCGGTTTCGTTTCAAGAAAAATAGCAGAACAGTTATGGCATATATAAACCATTCTATTCTTATTCGAAAATTCTTTGTAGGGAGGTATGCGCTTCCATTCAGACCGAACACTTTCCGGTATACTATTTTCAAGTTCCTGTATTTTATAATTAGGTACGCAGCATCTTATGATCTGCATATTAAACCGCTTCCTCAGATACTCCTGAATCCTCACACTTAGTTCAGGATAGTTTCTCGTAAATACGCAGCTGGCAATATAGATATAATCTGTATAAGCCATATTTCGCCTCATTAATATTTATGTACTTTGCTCATGAATCATAGGGACACCAACTTAATTATCAGCTCGGTGTCTGCCATAACGAAGATCCTTAGATGATTGGTGGTCCCACCGGGAATCGAACCCGAGTTTCCGGCGTGGTGCGCCATTTGCCGTTATCTGGTCTTCTGTCGGTACTCACAATGGAGTCCGTAAGCGGCCTTTGCCAGTTTTCTATCGAGCGTCCAGAGGGGAAGTCCAGTTAAGACAGCAGAGGCAAGGATATGGACATCTATGTAACCCAATCCTTTCCCCATGAGATCGTGGTTTTCAATAAATGCGAGAACCTCTTCATGCTCAACCAGAGAAGCCATTGGCAAAGCTTCCAGAAGCGCGAGTAGCGTAGCTCTGTTCCTTAGATTTCCGCACGCAAGTTCGCCCACAATAAATGAATGACAGGCAACCTCCCCATTGTTGAGCAGATCCACCAGTTCGCTTTGAGCTTCCCGTAAATGACGTACCCAAACAGATGTATCAACAAGAACCATTTCAGGCACGTCTCCTCGGTATCGGTTTCAACTGCTTCTCAGTGCCTCCGAGCTTTGCGAGCCTCCTTCCGCTTTCTCTGGCTATGAGCGCCTCCAATCCGAGTTTCACGAGAGCAGTCTTCTCCTTAATGCCCGTCATTTTAGATGCCTTATCAATCAGGCTGTCCTCAATATTCAGCGTAGTCCTCACGTTCTCACCTCATCAAATGATATGCATAAGTATGCCTGTATCATACATCTATGTCAAGCGCTTTGATTGGCGGTCGGCTGCAACGGCCTGGAGTTATGAAAACAGCATACATAATTACTGACTTGATCTTGGCCGGGATCACGAATAGCTGAGATGATTTGGTGGTCCCGCCGGGGTTCGAACCCGAGTTTCCGGCGTGAGAGACACTAAGTTTAAGCTATCACGAAATGACACTGATTTTATGCGACAACGATAAGTGCATCGACTACAATGGGATTGCTCCCCGATAGAATCACGGGATTGAGGTCGATCTCGCGGACCTGTTCGATTTCGAGTCCGATCTGACCAACACGGATCAGCATGTCTGCCAGCTTATCCTTATCCGCAGCATCCATTCCCCGTACGGCATCCAGAATACCTTTCCCTTTGATCTCGTTCATCATGTCCAGGGCGTCCCTTTTTTCCAGCGGCGCTCTGCGGAAAGAAACGTCGCGGAGAATCTCGGTAAAGATGCCGCCCAGGCCGAACATGACACAGGGGCCAAACTGCTCGTCCCTGGTCAATCCCATGACCAGTTCCCGGCGTCCCTTGATCATCTTATAAATCAGTACATCCCCATCATGGCCGCTCATCTTGCTCATGATTTCGTCGAAGGCCGAGAGAGCTTCCTTTTCACTGCGGACATCGACGTGTATCAATCCTTTTTCCGTCTTATGAGCGATCTCTGCTGAGCAACCCTTCATGACAAGCGGATAACCGACGGCGCTCGTGGCCTTCTTCACGTCGCTTCGTTTCCTGACAAGAATCTCCTCCGTCACGGGAATCTGATAAGCAGCCAGCACCTGTTTGGATTCGTGTTCAGAGAGGGCTTTTCGCCCCTTCCGCAGGGCTTTCTGTATTATAGAGGTAGCGGATTCTTTATTCATCCCGTGCGCCTCTCTTCCCATAGTAAGAATTCACATGAGCGATGGCCCGGAAGACGTCCCTGATTTCGTCGAATACAGGAATGCCTCTCTCTATCAATAATTGCCTCGCCTGCGCCAACATTTCCACGACATCCATATCCCCCATTCCTCTCCTCGTATTGGGAAGAACAACGGCAATGGGCTTGCCCGTCTCCTTTGCCACGTCTCCGACGACGTCTGCCAGCTCAGAGAAGGGCGTCACCGCTGCAACAGATTTGCATCTTAATATTGCGAGCACCTTGTAGTGGTAGAGCAAGGAAATAACGATCTGTAGATCAATCCGTTCATCCGTTGCCGCATGACGGAGAACCTCTTTCAACGCCTTGTTACTGACAAAGGGATTCATCACGTCGACAGGATTCCCGCCGCTGGAGCCGGGTTTCGGCAGGCAATCTTCAATACGCGCCTTGAGGTCTGATGAAAATAACGGGACCTCGATGCCGAACGATTCAGCCGCATCACAGGCGGCGATGCCCAGCGCTCCGCCCCCTCCCATCACTGAAACTCCCTGAAAGACCCGCTCCGGCAAAACCGAAAAGGCAAGACTCGCCTGAGCCATTTCCTGCATATCCTGAACCTGAACGGCATTGACCTGCTTGAGGATCGCCGGCCAGACGGTCCGGCTTCCTCCCATTGACGCCGTGTGGCTGACGACCGCCCGCTGGCCAGCTTTGGACAGTCCTCCTTTGTAGACGACGATCGGTTTTTTCTTTGCGACAGACTTCGCGGTGCGAAAGAAATCATCGCCGTCCCTGATGCCCTCGACATACATCGCTATGACGCGCGTCTCGGGATCGTCACCAAGATATTTCAGAAAATCCGTTTCCCTCAGGTCTGCACCATTTCCGAGACTGACAACCTTGCTGAACCGGAGCCCCATCCATTTCCCCGTGTTTGCAAAATCGCTTGCCATGCCGCCACTCTGTGAAAGAAAAGCGACAGGGCCGCTTTCCCGCGAAAGATCCGGTCCGGGCATGAAGGTGAGACCGCTCTTCGGACAGTAAATGCCAAAGCAGTTGGGACCGATGACGCGGATGCCCCTCGATGCGATGTCCCGTATCTCCTGCTCAAGTGCGATACCTTCCGACGTCCCCACTTCACTGAATCCGGAGGAAATGATTTCCGCCCCTGCGGCTCCTTTTTTTCTGCACGCCTCAAGCGCTTCCGGCACCATCCGCGCCGCCACGGCGATGATCGCGAAATCAATTTCTCCGGGAATATCTTCAACCTTGCTTAAGATGTTCAACCCTGCGAAGGTTCCGCCCCGCGGATTGACCGGAAATATCTCCCCCTCATACCCCATTGCCTGCAAGGCAAGCAGGAAGCCGTTTCCCAGGCCTACCCCTTCCAGAGACACCCCGAGGATCGCAATCCTTTTGGGATGAAACATTCTTTCATAGTCAATGGTATTACACTGCATACGTTATCGATCCTCCGCAATGGCCTTGACTTTGGCCGCCAGGTTAATAAGATAGGCCCTTCGGTCCTGCTGAATGGCGCCAGTATTCTCATAATCCTCCTTGAAGATTCTTTCAACAACCGCGTCCCGATTTCCGCCCGCCTGTTTTAAGTAATCATCGATGCGATGGCGGAAGGCCTGCGTACTCTCGAAAGATTTTGCCAGGTAGCCGCGGGCATCATCTCCGGTGAATACGAAATGATGGGCGATCATCACAATCTCAACATCAAATTCCAGCAGCCTCTTTAAAGATGCGACATAGTCCTTATAGCTCGCCAGGAACTCGGGATGTATAACCCCGTTGCGGTCGGGAACACCCGCCGCCTCTCCGATGATCAGTCCCTTTACCCGGGGAATGTAATAGGAAAGTCCGTCCCGCGTGTGCCCGGGCGTCGCGATCACCTGCACGCGCCAGCCGGCTCCGAGGTCTACTTCCTCACCGTCCTGAAGAATCCGATCAACTTTAAAGGTGTCAAAGAAAACATCTTCCGACCCGATGACGTCTCTGAATTTTTCCTCGTAGTCGCGGCTCAGGCTTTGTATGAGCTTGATTGCATTTTCCTTCCTGAATACTTCCGCAGCCGAAGCGCTCGCGGCTACTGTGAGATTGCGGATGTGCCGCTTCAGATAAGGGGCTGAGCCGGCATGGTCGAAGTGCGAATGTGTGAGGAAGAGATACTTCAGTCGGTTGACGTCACCAAGATATTCCCTCAGCTCTGCGAGATATTGCGGACCCATGAAGGTAATCCCTGCATCGAAGAGAGCGGGCATTTCGCTCATCAAGAGCCAGGCGGGCAGATCCTTGTGCCCGATCGAATAAATACCTTCCGCTATTTTTCCTTTTTCCTCCAGAATCATGGCAACGCTCCTCACCCATCCTGATCGAATCGACGGCGCACTGTATCACAAAAAAGGAAAAATAGAAAAATCAACACTTGAGGAAGACGAAAATGTTTTAACTCAAGACATGGTGAAGTAAGATGACGATGGGTCTGAGAGGTTTTCGACAATAATGTCGGCAGGCCGAAAAAGATGTGAGTGTTTATAAGCCATAGAAATTCAAGACATTGTTGACAATATAACTATGAATTAATCGACAATTCTTACCTTTCCAAACTCCCGCTTTAATTTGCGATCCATCCAATAACTTGTTAATAAACAATTGGTTAAGCCATCATGAGACTTGTGGCACACATTATGTAAATAGTAAGAATACCTGTCAGCTAAACTTATCGGGCACGGTTAGCTGATAGTAAAAATATCCAAAGACGGTTAACTCGTCCCTCTTTTCATCGCTGGGAGGTCAGAAATGATCTCCCAGCACCTCCTGTTCATCGTAGATTCCTAATCAAGGGCAGAAGATAAAAGTCCGATAATGGCTACTCTTGGTTTGATTATGGCCGCAAGGAATTTGGTGGTCCCACCGGGACTTGAACCCGAGTTTCCGGCGTGAGAGGCCAGCGTCCTAACCACTAGACGATGGGACCGCGGACGAGACAATTGGAGGGTGATTTTTAGTCAATCAGGCAGGAAAAGTCAAGGCCAAAAATCCCCCTGCCCCCCTTTAGTAAAGGGGGGCAGGGACGATTCATCCCTTGGCCGCGATGTAGGCGAGGGCTTTCTTGATTCTCTTTACCACCTTCTCTTTGCCGAGGGTGACCATAATTTCATCAACGCCGGGGCTCACGGTTTTTCCCGTGAGTGCGACCCGTAGCGGCTGGGCGATCACCTTGAGGCTCACGCCCCTTTCCCCGGCTATGGCGCGGAGAAAGTCCTCCATGCCCTTCTTCGTAAAATCCTGCACCGAGGGAAGTCTCCCGGCTATGGCGGTGAGATGATCTGCAATCTCCTTCGTGAGAAATTTATCCGCCGCCGCCTTTTCATAGACAACATCATCCGTAAAGTAAAAGAGGCTTGCATCGGCAAGCTCGGCGAGGGTCTTTGATCTCGTTTTCAGGTCATTAGCGATGCGTTTCAGAAGATCGCGGTCTGAAGTATCGACGCCCAGTTTCTGCCAGAACGGCAGCGTCTCCTCTGCGAGTCTTGCGGATTCACATTCCTTGATGTAGTGCTGATTCAGCCAGAGAAGTTTTTCCGGATTGAATACAGCAGCGGATTTTCCGACGGACTCGAGGGTAAAAATCCGGATGAGTTCATCCAGAGAAAATATCTCCTGGTCTCCGTGAGACCAGCCGAGCCTGACGAGATAATTCACCACGGCCTCAGGCAGATAGCCCATTTCCTTGTAGGCCATGACCGATGTCGCGCCATGACGTTTGCTCAGCCGCGCCTTATCCGAGCCCATGATCATGGAAACGTGTGCGAACTGAGGGACATTATATCCCAGCGCCTGATAGAGAAGGATCTGCCTCGGTGTATTGTTCAGATGGTCATCTCCCCTGATCACGTGGGTTATCTCCATCTGGGCATCGTCCACGACTACGGCGAAGTTGTATGTGGGATAGCCGTCGCTTCTTTCTATGACGAGATCATCGAGTTCCTCGTTATTGAATGTAATCATCCCCTTGATCAGGTCATTTACGACCGTCACGCCCGTGTCAGGGCACCGGAAGCGCACGACGGCATTAGCGGACCGGGGAAGGTTCTTATCCCGGCAAGTGCCGTCATACTTGGGTTTTCTCCCTTCGGCGATGGCCTTCTTTCTTTTGCTTTCCAGCCCCTCGGGAGTACATACGCAACAATAGGCCTTGCCTTCATCAAGGAGCCTTTTTACCATTTCCCTATGTAGATCTACACGTTGTGCCTGAAAGAACGGTCCTTCATCCCAGTTGAGTCCCAGCCATGACAGGGCGTCGAGAATCGCCCTTGTCGATTCCTCCGTCGAACGCACCTGATCGGTATCCTCAATCCGGAGAATGAATTTCCCGCCCTCGTGCCTGGCATAAAGCCAGGAAAAAAGAGCCGTTCTCGCCCCACCGATGTGCAAAAAGCCCGTCGGAGACGGGGCAAAACGGGTTCTGACATTTTCCCTTTCAGTCATTATATTTAACCATACCCATCGCTTTGATGACCTTCTTATAGGGCTGCAATTTTCGCTTGTCAAGCCGGATTTCGAAAGGTAAAATTATGCTTGACAACCAGGCCATTTTATAATCTACTTCGCACCTTACAGCAACATCTCATCGCATGCCTGGGATACATTTTACGAATAGAATCCGACGCATATAATTAAAGAAGTACCGTGAAAATAAATATCAACAACATCCCGGACGAGGGATTAAAAATATCGTTGCATAAGGATGGCGACTGGTTTCGGGGTCTCCTCCCTGAAAAGGAAAAAAACGATTTTTCGATCGAAAGGATTGATGTTTTCTGCCAGGCGAAAAGGATTCGTGAGACCGTGTTTATCGATGGGAGCATGGAAACCACCGTTACGGCGAATTGCTGCCGGTGCCTGGAAGCCACCCATCTGCCTGTAAAGACTAACTTTAGATACACCTTTGTCCCGCAGAAAAAAGGGGCGAAGCAGGAAGACGAACTAAGCACGGAGGACCTTGAATACGGGTATTATCAGGATGATGTAATAGACCTCGATAATCTCATATTTGAACAGGTCATGCTGCAGATTCCCATTAAGGTTCTTTGTACGGACGCCTGCAAAGGTCTATGTGCACATTGCGGGATGAATCTAAACACGGCAGAATGTGGTTGCCATGCCGAGTTCATCGACGAGAGGCTGGCTGTTTTAAAAAAACTCAGAGTAGTAGAAAATAAGAAAATTTAATATAGAGGAAAAGAACCATGCCAAACCCAGTAAAACGACATTCGAGAACAAGGAGAAACAAGAGGAGGTCGCACGATTTTCTCAAGCCTCAACTGGCTTCTGCGTGCCCACAGTGCAGTGAACCAAAGCTTGCTCATCACGTCTGCCCGAATTGCGGAACGTATAAGGGCCGGCAGGTCATTCCCACAGAAAAGATGTCTTAAGGACTGTGTCGGCAACAAGACATCCACAGCAGATGGATTTTTTAAGATTCCGCGTCTACGGCGCGGTCTTTATTTGTGCGATACGGTTTCATAAATTAGTTTACGCGTGGAGGAGGAAGTATTCATGAAACTCGAGGATAGAGTCATAGAGATTATAGTGCAGCGCCTGGATGTCACAAAGGAAGAATGTGTGCCGGAGGCATCCTTTATAGATGATCTGGGAGCCGATTCCCTTGACCTGGTGGAACTAATCATGGAAATGGAAGAAAATTTCGGAATACAGATCTCCGATGAAGAACTGGAGAAAGTCCGCACGATAAAAGACGTGATCGATTTTCTCAAGAGTAAAGGCGTAAAATAATATTAACATGGCGCGAGGAAAACAGGCCTCTTTGAAAAGAAGAATCGTTATAACCGGGATCGGTGCAGTCACGCCTCTTGGCAATTCTGCCCGTGATTCGTGGAAGGCAATCTGCGCCGGACAATCGGGAATCGGGAGAATAACAAAATTCGATGCCACCGGACATAGGACGCAGATCGCCGGGGAACTGAAGAACTTTGATCCCCTGAATTATGTGAGCAATAAAGAGCTTCGCAAGCTCGATAACTTCATCGTCTATGCCCTGGCAGCCGCCGGGATGGCCGTGTCGGATGCGAGACTGCGCATTAATGAAACGAATGCAGAACGTGTGGGAGTAATCATCGGATCGGCAATCGGCGGCCTTGGGACCATGGAGAGAGAGGAAGTGGCAATACTCAGCGGCGGCCCCAGAAAGATGTCCCCCTTTGCCATCCCGGCCGTCCTTGCAAATCTTGCCGCAGGTCATGTATCGATCAGATGCGGGGCCAAAGGTCCGATAAGTTGTCCCACTACCGCCTGCTCTTCCGGCACAAATGCTGTCGGAGACGCCATGAGAATGATCTGCGGCGGTTATGCAGACGTCATGATCGCCGGAGGAACTGATGCCGCCATTACACCTCTCGGTGTGGGCGGCTTCAACGCCATGAGGGCCATATCCACAAGAAATGACGAGCCCGAGAAAGCGAGTCGTCCCTTTGACAGAGATAGGGATGGCTTTGTCATAGGAGAAGGTTCCGGTGTTTTGATACTGGAGGAACGGACTTCAGCTCTTAAGAGAGGCGCCAGGATATATGCGGAAGTGGTCGGCTACGGATCGACGAGTGATGCCTACCACATGGTGATACCTCCGCCGGGACATGAAGGAGCGGCAAGATGCATGTCAGCCGCCCTAAAAGACGCCCGTATGAAACCGGCCGACATCGACTACATAAATGCGCATGGCACATCAACGCCTCCGAACGACCTCTACGAAACACAGGCCATTAAAAAGGTCTTTGGCAAACATGCGTCAAGTCTTGCCGTCAGCTCTACAAAATCCATGACCGGTCATCTCCTGGGCGCTGCAGGCGCCATAGAAGCCATTATATCGGCGATGTCTATTTACAAAGGAATTATTCCACCGACTATCAATCTCGATAACCCTGACCCCGATTGTGATCTCGACTATGTTCCCCACAAGGCGCGGAGGAAAAATATCGATACGGCCATGTGCAACACATTCGGTTTCGGCGGCGTCAACGCTGTCCTGATATTCAGGAAATCCGATAAACTTTGATAAAATGGGCCAGATAATCATAGGCAGCGACCACGCGGGTTTTCCCTTAAAAGAAATTGTCAAACAGTACGTTGCTGAAATGGGATACGTTGTAACGGACGCCGGCACGGACAGCGCGGCCAGTGTGGATTATCCGGATTTTGGCGCGATAGTCGCCCAAAGGGTATCTACTGGAGAGTTTGATCGGGGCATCCTCGTGTGCGGCTCTGGTGTCGGCATGAGTATTGTCGCAAACAAATTCCCGGGTGTGAGAGCGGCTCTATGCCTCGATGAAGAGACGGCCCGCATGAGCAGGCTGCACAATGACGCAAATATCCTTGTCCTTGCCGGGAGGCGAACGGAAAAGGAAGCGGCAAAATCAATTGTCCGCTTGTGGTTGAACACCGAATTTGAGGGTGGCCGCCATCAGGGAAGGCTCGATAAAATTGCGGACATCGGAAAGCGGCTTTACAAATAAGAATTACTGATTATATATATTTAATAGAGTACGGAGAGGCTGACAGATAGTAAGATGGCTAAGACGGGACGTTCAAAGCCGGAGGTCCCCCGACGGAAAAAACGCAGGCCGGGATGGGACGAATATTTCATGGACATCGCCGATCTCGTCTCGAAACGTTCCACATGCCTGAGACGGAGCGTTGGCGCTGTCATAGTGAAGGATCGCAGACTGCTCGCCACGGGCTACAATGGCGCCCCCTCCGGCCTTCAGCACTGTCTGGATGTCGGCTGTTTGCGCGACCAACTGGGTGTTCCTTCCGGTGAGCGTCATGAACTCTGCCGCGGACTGCACGCAGAGCAGAATGCCATCATTCAGGCCGCACTCCACGGAGTAAGTGTGAACGGTTCCTCACTTTACTGCACGAATCATCCGTGCGTCATATGCGCCAAGATGATTATCAACGCGGGCATCGTCACGGTGAATGTGAAGGCAGACTACAATGATAAACTGGCGACGGATATATTGAAGGAAGCCGGTGTTACGGTGTGTCAGTTATGAAGTGTCCTTTCTGTGCCAATGCAGAGAACAAGGTTATTGACTCCCGGATCAGCAAGGATGGAGACGCTATTCGGAGAAGACGGGAATGTATCGCCTGCGGAAAACGTTTCACAACCTACGAATTCGTGGAAGAAGTTCTTCCGATGGTGGTCAAGAAGGATGGACGCAGAGAACCATTCGACAGAACGAAGATACGCTCCGGTATCAAGAGGGCCTGTGAAAAACGCCCCATAAGCACCGATGCAATCGAAGGCGTCGTGGATCGGATCGAGAGGCACTGTCAGGAATATCAGGATAAAGAGATCCCCTCATCGGCCATTGGCGAGCAGGTAATGAAAGAACTCCAGAATTTGGACGACGTTGCCTATGTGAGGTTCGCGTCGGTATACAGGGAGTTTCGTGACGTCAGTGATTTCATGGAAGGACTAAAGGATCTCCTCAATGTAAAAAAAGACGAGCACAGATGACTGATCAAAAAAGTTATCGACGGGAAATTTAAGCGGTCATGTTCACAGGGATCATAGAAGACTTAGGAACAGTCAACAGGATGACGAGGAAGGGAGAAGACGCCCTTCTCATTGTCGATACATCCATGAATCTGGTCGACATTAATGTTGGTGACAGCATTTCTGTCAGCGGCGCATGTCTCACGGTGACGGAGAAAGGAGACAAGCGCTTCACCGCGGACGTCTCCGCGGAAACCCTGGCCAGGACAAATCTTAGATCGCTTAAGTCAGGCGATAAGGTGAACCTGGAAAAATCCCTGCGGCTGAACGGTCTCCTGGGAGGACACCTGGTCCTTGGCCATGTGGACGGCATGGGAAAGATTCTGGAGAAAGTAAGTAAGGCAAACTCAATCCAGTTCAGTGTGGAAATCGATACAGGATTGAGCCGGTACATCGTAGAAAAGGGATCCGTCGCTGTAGACGGCATAAGTTTGACGGTAAATCGTTGTGAAAAAAACAGATTTTATGTTAATATAATTCCGCATACGGCCCGGAACACGACTTTAGGCTTTAAAAAAGCGGCCGACCTGGTTAATATTGAAACGGACATAATCGGAAAATATGTGGAGAAATTTGTCAATCCCGGAAAAGGAATTGACATGAATTTCCTTGCGGAGCATGGATTCCTAAAATGAATCACCTCCCCTTTCCCTTTTGCACAGGGGCATGGGGATTTCTAGAGCGCTTAAGCATTGGGAACTAAATTGTCGAAGGTGAAAAGATGAGTATAAGCACAATAAAAGAGGCCATTGTAGATATCAAGAGCGGCAGAATGGTCATCCTGGTTGACGATGAAGACAGAGAAAATGAAGGCGACCTCTGCATGGCGGCAGAATTTGTTACGCCTGAGGCCATTAACTTCATGGCAAAATATGGGAGAGGGCTTGTATGCCTGTCCCTGAGTGAAGATCTTGCCGATAAATTGAACCTCCATCCCATGGTGGTGGATAACCGTTCCTGCTTCGGCACCGCCTTTACGGTGTCTATAGAAGCCAAGCGCGGCGTGACGACCGGTATTTCCGCGGCAGACAGGGCGACGACAATAAAGACCGCCGTGGCAGATGACGTTACGCCTGACGACGTCGTCAGCCCGGGGCATATCTTCCCCATACGCGCAAAAAAAGGCGGCGTGCTGGTGAGAACAGGTCAGACCGAAGGTTCCGTAGATCTCGCGCGGTTGGCCGGGCTGAAGCCTGCAGGCGTGATATGTGAAATCATGAAGGACGATGGCAACATGGCCAGAATGCCTGACCTGGAAATCTTCGCCAAGGAACATGATCTCAAGATAGTGACCATCTCCGATCTCATCCAGTACAGGATGCAGCATGAATCCCTGATCAGGAGGGCGGCGGCGGCGATGATTCCCACCATCTTCGGCGGTCAGTTCAAGATTGTCGTGTACGAAAATGATGTGGATGACATGAAACATGTGGCGCTGTTGAAGGGAGATATTGGGCCGGACGATGAGGTCCTGGTGAGGGTTCATTCGGAATGCCTTACCGGTGATGTCTTCGGATCAGAGAGGTGCGACTGCGGCCACCAGCTCCACAGGGCCATGGAAATGGTGGAGGAGGCGGGGAAAGGTATTATTGTCTATATGCATCAGGAAGGCAGGGGCATCGGCCTCGTCAATAAAATCAAGGCCTACGAATTGCAGGAACACGGGAAAGACACTGTCGAAGCCAATATCTCGCTCGGTTTCAAGGCGGACTTGCGGGATTATGGTATCGGCGCCCAGATACTTGCAGATCTCGGTGTGAAGAAGATGAGACTGATGACCAACAATCCCAAGAAGATTGTGGGCCTCGAAGGGTATGGTTTAACCGTTACCGACCGCGTCCCCATTGAAATAAAACCAAATGAGAGCAACATCAAATATCTGAAGACAAAAAAGAAAAAGATGGGCCATTTGCTGGAGATATAGTTCCTAATTATTACAGCATGCGGACATGAACTGAAGGTCAGGTTCCAGGATTACACGAGGGAGAGGAAAATATGCCAAGAATCATAGAAGGAAAGCTTGTAGCGAAGGGAATGAAGTTTGGCATTGTCGCCAGTCGCTTCAACGATTTTATCTGTGGAAGGCTGATTGACGGCGCTGTTGATGCACTCACCAGGGCAGGCGCGGATGAAAAAGACATTCTCATTTATAAGGTCCCCGGCGCATTTGAATTGCCCGCTATGGCCAAGAAGCTCGCAAAGTCCGCGAAATTCGATGCCGTGATTTGCCTTGGCGCAGTGATCAGAGGGGCGACACCGCATTTTGAATACATCAGCGCCGAGGTCACGAAAGGTATAGCGAGCGTCGGTCTGGAGATGGAGATGCCTGTGGCCTTCGGCGTATTGACCACAGACACCATCGAACAGGCAATTGAACGGGCAGGCGCCAAAGCGGGGAACAAGGGGTGGGATGCCGCCATGTCGGCCATCGAAATGGTGGACCTCTTCAGAAAATTATAGCCTGAGACCTTCTGCAATCTTCATCTGATGTCATTTCGGGATAGAGTGAGCGAAGACCGTCCCCGCAAAGGCGGGGAGCAGGTGCGGTAACCGAAATGACAAGGCAACATTTTTTAAAAACTGTTATGTCTCGTCTTTTATTATCTGCAGACCCGTCATGAACGGCGTCTGATGCAACAGATTTAGAGGAATTAATGCATCAAAGGAGAAAGGCAAGAGAGATTGCCTTACAAGTTCTTTACGAGCTCGATGTTTTAGATACCGATGCCAAAGAGGCTATTGCGATCTTCTGGAACTATTTCGGTGCGCCGGAAGAGTCCAGGAAATTTTCTTCCCTCTTGATAGAAGGCGCTTGTGACAAGAAAGAGGAAATAGACAGTCTCATAAGCAGTTGTTCTGATAACTGGTCCCTTGCGCGGATGTCGAGAGTCGACAGGAATATCCTCCGCATGGCCGTCTACGAGCTCTTGTACTGTCCGGACATACCCCCCAAAGTCACGCTGAACGAAGCTATAGATTTAGGCAAGTTGTATGGCTCTGAAAATTCCGGCTCTTTCATAAACGGTATTCTCGATGCCATATACCTTAAAGTGTACAAAGAAGAAGCAGATAAAAATATAAACGGACTCACCGGAAGTTCTCATTCATGATGATATTATCCTTCGGTCTTGATAACAGGCGTTGCAGAAAGGTTATCCTTGAGCATTTTGGAGGCGGATGATTTATGGAGAATAAGTACAAGCCCCGGGAACTTGAAAAAAAATGGCAAAAGATCTGGGAAGACAGCGGTATTTTCAAGGTCACAGAGGATCATGATAAGAAGAAATACTACCTCCTGGAGATGTTTCCGTATCCGTCCGGGAAAATTCATATGGGCCATGTGAGGAACTACACCATCGGTGATGTAGTGGCGCGCTACAAGCGGATGAACGGGTACAACGTCCTGCATCCCATGGGCTGGGATTCCTTCGGCATGCCTGCGGAAAACGCAGCCATCGACCATAAGATTCACCCGGCAACATGGACGAATGAAAACATCGCCTATATGAGAAAACAGCTCAAGGAGATGGGATTCAGCTATGACTGGGACAGGGAGCTTTCCACGTGTGAGCCGGAATACTACCGCTGGGAACAACTGTTTTTTCTCTGGATGTACGAAAAAGGGCTGGCCTACAAAAGAAGTTCCATCGTGAACTGGTGCCCTGATTGTAAAACTGTACTGGCAAATGAACAGGTGGAGTCCGGTCTCTGCTGGAGATGCTCCAAAGAGGTGGAAGAGAAATATCTCGACCAGTGGTTTTTCCGCATCACCGATTACGTTGACGAGCTCCTCGAATATTGTGACAAGCTTCCCGGATGGCCTGAACGGGTCATCACCATGCAGAAGAACTGGATAGGCAAGAGTTTCGGATGCGAGATACTCTTCCCCATGGCAGAGGGAAATGATGTAATCAAGGTCTTTACGACAAGGCAGGACACCGTCTACGGCGCCACATTCATGCTCGTCGCCGCCGAACTCCCCCTCGTCATGGAACTGGTCAAGGGGAAACCGGTTGAGAAGGAAGTCAGAGAATTCGTTGACAAGGTCAAGAAGCAGGACAAGTTGATGAGGACTTCGGAATACTACGATAAGGAAGGCATATTCCTGGATGCCTACTGTCTTAATCCTGTGACTAAAAAGAGGATGTCCATTTTCGCTGCAAACTTCGTTGTTGCGGAGTATGGAACAGGCTGTGTCATGGCTGTTCCCACGCATGACCAGCGTGACTTTGAATTCGCGAAGAAGTACAATCTGCCTCTCATCGTGGTCATACAGCCGCCCAACAAGTCCCTCAATGTCCACACCATGACGGAAGCCTACGTGGAAGAAGGCATGCTCATCAATTCGGCACAATTCAACGGCATGGAAAATATGAAGGCCTTAGATGCGATCGCGGAATACCTGGAATCCATAGGACGGGGCAAGAAGACCATACAGTACCGTTTGAGGGACTGGGGCATTTCCCGCCAGCGCTACTGGGGGGCTCCCATTCCCATCATCTACTGCGACAAATGCGGCACAGTGCCGGTGCCGGAAAATGATCTTCCCGTAGTCTTGCCCAGAGACGTGGAATTGACGGGAGAAGGCGGGTCGCCGCTCGGTAAGTACAAGGCATTCGCGGAAACGCAATGCCCCAAGTGCGGCAATGCGGCAAAACGGGAAACTGATACCATGGACACGTTCGTAGAATCATCCTGGTACTTTGACCGGTTCTGCTCCCCGCAGTGCGCGGAGAAACCGGGTCTGGACCGCAAGAAGGTCGGCTACTGGATGCCGGTGGATCAGTATATCGGTGGGATTGAGCACGCCATCCTCCATCTTCTCTATTCGCGGTTCTATACAAAGATGCTGAGAGACTTTGGCGTTCTGGACTTTGATGAGCCCTTCACCAATCTTCTGACCCAGGGCATGGTCTGCAAGGAGACGGCGCAATGCAAGGAGCACGGTTATCTGTTTCCCGAAGAGGTGAAGGATGACAAGTGCAAACACTGCGAGACCGCGGTGACAATCGGCAAATCGGAAAAGATGTCCAAATCCCTGAAGAACGTCGTCGATCCCGATTACCTGATCAAGCAATACGGCGCCGACACGGCCAGGATGTTCTGCCTTTTTGCCGCGCCCCCGGAGAAGGACCTCGAGTGGAGTGACCAGGGGGTCGAGGGGTCGTTCCGTTTTCTCAACAGGGCATGGCGGATTGTCATGGACTACCTCGATGACATCGAGGCTGTTAAGTCCTCAGGCGGAGGCGAAACGCTCGAAGGCGAACTGAAGAACCTGAGGCGAAAAACCCACCAGACAATCAGAAAGGTGACCCGCGATATCGAGGACCGCTTTCATTTTAATACGGCCATAAGCGCCGTCATGGAACTCGTCAATGCCCTGTATCTGATCGAGAAGCCTGCAAAGGAAGATGAAATCGCGCTCTCGGTCATCAGAGAGACTATCGAGACGATAATAATATTGCTGGCGCCCATTGTTCCTCACATAACTGCGGAGCTCTGGAAGGCATTGGGTTATGAGGGCAGTCTGGCTGACGTTCCCTGGCCTGCATATGATCACGAGGTTGCCGCGGAAGAGGAGATAACCATAGTCATCCAGGTAAACGGCAAGGTAAGGAGCAGGATGGTCGTCGCCGTAGATGAGGACGGCGAGAAGATCAAGTCCCTTGCTCTCAATGATGAGAAGATTGTCAGTCTAATCTCCGGCAAGAAGGTAGTGAGAGAAATATATGTACCCAAGAAACTCGTCAATATCGTCGTTCAGTGAAAAACGAATAGGAGTTATTTCCTGCGCAGGACGCTTTTTGTTTCACCTCAGCGGAATAACGGTTATCGCAGCTCTTCTGTCGTTCTTTCTCGTCGCAGGCTGCGGTTACCGCTTCAGCCCCGGCGGAGAATATATCGACAAAAAAATCAAGACGGTATTCATCGACAATTTTGCCAACAAGACAAGTGAGGCCAATGTCGAAAACACCATCAGGAATTATTTTATCGATCAATTCATCATAGGAGGCAGGTTCGCGCTGGTCGACCGGCGTGAAACGGCGGATGCGATCTTCAAGGGCAGTGTAAACAGCATTGTAACCTCCCCTCTCTCTTACCAGAGTACAGGCCTGGCGTCAGGAGAACGCCTGACAGTAGGAATGGAACTTGTCTTTGAAGAACAGGACACCCACAAGCTTATCTGGAATGACAAAAATTTTACGGCAATCCAGGACTACACCTTCACCGACCTGAATACCAGGAATACAAATCGGGGCAATGCCCTCATCAAGCTGTCAAATGATGCAGCCGAGAAGGCATACCGGCTAATGATGTCAGGCTTTTAATAGGGATTGTTCTGAAAGAAGAATGTAAGGAAATTACCCCTGAAGGGCGTTTACCTTCTTTGTTAACCTTGAGATCTTTCGCGAAGCCGTCTTTTTATGAAATACGCGCTTGGACGCAGCCTTGGCGATAGCTGGTATCGCAGCGGCCAGGACAGTTTCCGAACCCTTCTTATCTTTCGTTTCAGCGGCTGATAGTACGGATTTCACGTGTGTCTTTATATTGGATTTTATCGATGTGTTTCTCACGCGTCTCTTCTCGTTCTGCCTGCTTCTCTTTTCCGCGGATTTATGTGTGGCCAAAAACTCTCCTCCTTCGATTGTTGATAATCTTGCTGTATGGCAGGATTTTTAGCTGAAATCGCCGCGCCTGTCAAGCCTAAAGTGGTCATGAACAGCTTTCTTGTTTCTAATATAGTTGACTTTTTCCTCTCGCCGCCCATAAGATAGTGGGCGAATAATTCTCTTTTGCTGTGCTGAAAGCATGCGGTGGTCATATATGAAGACTTACGAAAGGAGATCCCATGGGAAGCGAAGTGACAAGAATTCTATCTGAGGCGAAGCGGCAGGGGCGGGCTGTACTTACGGAAGTAGAAAGCAAGGAAGTACTCACTGCTTACGGCATCCCGGTCAGAACGGGTCAGGTGGCGACCGATCCGGAATCAGCGGCTGATATAGCCGGCAAATTAGGATACCCTGTCGTGATGAAGATAGTATCTCCTGATATCCCGCACAAGTCTGATGTGGGGGGAGTGAGGGTAAATATTGGTTCAGCGGAAGCCGTTCGTTCCGCATTCACTGACATCGTGAAGAAAGCGAGACTTGAAAAGCCGAAGGCGGACATCCAGGGGGTGCTGATCTATCAGATGGTCCCGGAAGGAGTCGAACTGATAATAGGAGCTACCTTCAGCCGCCAGTTTGGTCATGCTGTGATGTTCGGCCTGGGAGGAATTCTTGTTGAGGCTGCGAAGGATGTAGTCTTTAGACTGGCTCCCCTGACGCGGGAAGATTCACTCAACATGATACAGGAGATCAAAGGCAGAAAAATCCTTGGCAACTTCCGTGGGAAACCGGCGGTAAATATTAATGCCGTAGCCGACATTATCGAGAAGCTCTCGGCTCTTGTTACCGATCACCCGGAAATCCTTGAGGTTGACCTAAACCCTGTCATCGCATCTGCAGCAGGCGCAATCGTCGTTGATGCCCGCATGGCCCTTGGCGAACCGAAAAAAATTTCCGATACGATATACTCTTCCGAAGAAATCATCACAGGCATGAAGAGGATATTTTCACCGGCGGGGATCGCCATCATCGGAGCTTCCGGCGATCCGTCAAAACTCGGATACTCCACAGTGAAAAATATCATTGACGGCGGCTACAAGGGAAATATTTATCCCATAAATCCCAAAGCGGATGAGATACTGGGCAGGAAATGCTACAGGAGCGTTCGGGAGATTCCCGGCAAGGTTGATGTCGCTGTGATTGTGATACCGGCGAAGAATGTTGCCGATGCGGTCATAGCGCTCGGAGAAAAAGGGGTGGCCGGCGCCATCGTTATCTCTTCGGGCTTTGCCGAGATCGGCAATAACGACCTCCAGAGGGAACTCGTTGAGACAGCCATGAAGAGTGGGGTTCGCATCCTCGGGCCAAATATTTTTGGGATATATTATACTCCGGCTGATCTCTGCGCGACTTTCTGCACGCCTTATACAGAGAAAGGGCCAACAGCCCTGTCATGTCAAAGCGGCGGCGTGGGCATGGCCATTATCGGCTACAGCCGCTCTAACAGAATGGGTGTTTCGGCCATCGTTGGTGTGGGAAACAAGTGCGACGTGGATGAAGATGATCTGATCGAGTTCTTCGGCCAGGACCAGAATACGAAGGTAATCGCCATGCATGTGGAAGATATAAAGGACGGTGTCGCCTTCGTCAGGGCTGCCGCAAAGATAAGCCGGCAGAAGCCCATCATCGCACTCAAGGCCGGGGCCACTTCCTTGGGAGAAAGGGCCGCCTTCTCCCACACGGGGGCTCTGGCGGGAGACGACAGGATCTACAGCGCTGCCTTCGCAAAAGCAGGGATCGTCAGGGTTTCCAATCTGGAAGAACTTCTGGATTGCGCGAGGAGTCTGGGGAAAATGCCTACCCCTAAAGGGGAAAATGTGTTGATTGTTACGGGTGCCGGAGGCCTAGGCGTCCTCCTCGCAGACGCATGCAGCAAGCATCAGCTCCAACTCATGACACTGGAAAAAGATCTGGATCAGGCCTTCAGAAAATTCATTCCGCCCTTTGGCGCCACGGGAAACCCCGTGGATATCACGGGCGGCGAGCCGCCGGAAACATACGAAGCCACGATCCGGCTCGCCCTTGAAGACGACCGTGTAGATGCCTTGATCCTCGGCTACTGGCATACCCTGATTACACCGCCCCTGGTCTTTGCCGAAACCGTGATAAGGGCGAAGAAGGCGGCAGAGTCACTGAAGGCACCGAAGCCGATTGTGGCGGCCCTGTCGGGTGATGTAGAAGTGGAGCGTGCCGCCTCCCTTCTGGAAACGCACGGCGTTCCTGCTTTTACCTATTCGTCGGAAAGAGCCGTGGTGGTGCTCGGCGCCCTTTACCGATGGGCGAGGATGTCAGGCAGGATCAAGCCCCGCTCTTAGCAAAATAAGAAAGCTGGGTGCAAAATTGTGATGCGAATTTAGGAGCCATGCGTGGCGAGCGATTAATCGCTCTTCTGACGGATTTCTCTTTGCAAGACAATTACGTGGGAGTAAGATATCTGACAGAATTTTATGTTTGAATATTCTCCGGCATCATATTTTGGTTGTGTGAAATGACTACATCATCGCTGAAACAATGTACTGTCTTACGCTTGCCCGCATCCGGCCCTGATAACGAATGGATCGAAGAGGCCGTGGATGTGGCTGTTGAGGCGCCGCTGACAATCGATATCGAAGGCGTTGATTCATACACGATCTTGTGCAGCCCCAGCGACAGGCGCGCAATGGCCGTGGGATTCTTGTTCTCCGAAGGAATTATTCAGGGGATAGGCGATATCGCTTCTCTCGCCGATTGCATAGATTCTCCGGAGATGGTGCGTGTCCGGCTGAACAATCCGCCGCAAAAAAATACCGACAAGCCTGGCCGCAACTTGCTGGTCACCTCCTCCTGCGGGATGTGCGGAAGCACGGACATGCAAGAGAAGATCGCCGCTCTACCCAAAGTCAGCAACATGCTCCGCATCAATACTGAGGTCATGAACCGGGCAATGACGTTACTGACCGATAAACAGGATGTGTTTAAAAAAACGAGGGGCACGCACGCGATTCTCATCTTCGACGGCAGGGGTGAGGCGGTTTCATTCGCCGAGGATGCTGGCCGGCACAATGCTCTGGACAAGGCCGTCGGGAAGATCCTGCTTGTGGGAAAAATGGCCAAAGGGTGCGGCGCGGTGCTCTCCGGGCGGGTGAGCTTCGAGATGGTTTCTAAATGCAGTCAGGCAGGGATCGAGGTTATACTGGCGGTGTCCGCTCCGACTTCACTCGCTATAGACGCGGCCTCACTTTGCGGCATCACGCTTTGCGCCTCTGTCCGCGACGGCGGCGCAACAATTTTCACTCATCCGGAGAGAATTAATCGTTCATCAAAAAAGATGCAAAAAAAAGAGCGCTGACCGGAATGGACCGCGCTCTTAAAAGAACTTCGCAAGAGATTCCCTTTATAATCTTAGTGTGAACTCTTTTGCTCACCGGAAACCACGAGCGTGCCTTCCTCTTCCATCTCCCTCAACCACTTATTCACCCTCTTCCTTTTTTTCCGCACCATTCTCATCAGGGGTCTTGGGCCCGTGGATGATGTAGTGGTTCCAGAAATTTGGACAGTGTGTTAAGTTATACTTGGAAGAAAGATGTAGAACTATCCCTGTGATCTATTTCCTGTGTATCCGGCAGGGAAGATTCTTAATATTAGGGGTCCCGAACTCTTTGCCCAACTTTCCTATGGAGGTAAGCATATTGAAATTCGATTTTCGCCACTCGAACTGCTCTGACGCATCCCCCTCCGGGAACCACCACCCCAGTGCCACGTTGATAACCCGTGGGTGGACGGCATCGGTGATGCGCGCCACCTGGACGATTTGACCGTATTTCGTTTCGATAATGACGCTGTCCCCATCGCTGATCCCGCAGCCTGCCGCCGTTTCCGGGTGAATATCAACAAAGGGGTGCGGTCGTTTTTGCCTTAGTTTCTCAACCCACCGATAGGAAGAGAGGAGAAAATAGCGGCTCTTCGCGCTGATCAAAATCAGCGGGTATTCCGGATCTTCTTCTTCGGGAAGACCGGTATACTCAGGCAGCGGTTTCAACTTAAACTTCTCTGCTGTGCTCAGCCTCAACTCCACCTTGCCTGTGGGTGTGCGGAAGCCCTTCTCCTCGTATGACCTGAAGCGGTCGGGTCCTTTCAGATAGCCCTTGGCAGCGAATTCCTTGTAGGTTAGGCCCGCCGGCCGGACCAGGTCTTCCAGAAATTGTTCGTAATCTTCGTGCCATAATTCTGGCGGAGATACCCGCTTACCCAGTTCGTTCATGATCTTTATGTCGGGCCAGCATTCCTCCGGTGGTTCGACGATTTTCGGCCGGGCCAATATCATGCCGTGCCCAATCCCGTAGTGGCCGATATCGTTCATCTCGTACTGGTGGGCGACTGGGAAAACGATATCAGCCATAGCCGCAGTGGGCGTCATGAATATCTCCGCCACGGCGATAAAATCAAGGCTCATAAAGGCTTCATAGGTGACCCGGCTGTCTGTCCAGGTAATCATCGGATTGCAGCACATACCATAGTATCCCCTGACCGTGTAAGGTATTCCCTCCAGTACCGCCTTCCGAAAATAGGCTGATGCCACTGTCATCAATCTTGGGATAATGCCGTGGTAGGTGCCGATCATCTCCTTGGCCTTGGTTGGAATGAGATCGGCACGCACGAATTCACCCAGCCCCATTATTTTCGGATCGTGGGCATTGATATTACCGCCCGGCACCTCCAGGTTTCCGGTTATGGCCATCAGGCAGACCAGCGAACGGGCCGAGTCAAAGGCATGGACGGAGTGTTCGATAGCATTACCCCACTGGAGAGCGGCGGGTTTCACCGTCGCATACATCCGTGCGGCCTGGCGTATCAGGTCTGCCGGAACCCAGGTGATTTCGGAAACCACTTCCGGGGAATACTTTTTCATTTCCCGGGCCAGATCTTCAAACCCATATGTGTATTTTTCTACAAACTCTTTATCGTAAAGCGATTCCTCGATGACGACGTTTAAGAGACCCAGAGCAAGCGCAGTCTCTGTCCCGGGCTTGAGCTGCAGCCATAGATCAGCACGGGAGGCCAGCTCCGTCCGGCGGGGATCGACCACAATCATCCGGGCGCCTTTCTTAAGCTGATCCAGCGCCATACTGACTATCTGTCCCTCCTCGTTGGAGGAGAGAATGTTGCTGCCGAAAGAGAGCATGAGACCGGTAGGGTTGTGGAGGTCGGCGACCGGGTAAAACCCGCAGGTGTGCACGCCTGTAATTTCCCGTGGGGCGTGGCATACATCCTGAGAAGCGATGATATTAGGCGAGCCGAAGATATTGGCGAGGCGGATCAAAACGAAATGCTCCAGACCCTTGGGCATACCTACACCGAACCCGACTGCCCGCGCCCCGTATTTCTCCTTGATTTGGAGGAGATTCTTCGCCGTTTCATCGAGCGCCTCCTCCCAGGAAACGCGCTGCCATTTCCCTTCGCCGCGTTTTCCCGCGCGCTTCAATGGATATCGAAGACGATCCGGGTGGGTAAGGCGATCGGCCGAGACCCGGCCTTTATAGCAGGTGTATCCCTTATTCAAATATCCCTGCGGATCACCTTTGATCTGAGTGATCCGGTTATCTTCGACGCCGACCATCAGAGCACAGCCACCGTGATCCATCCTTGCGCAGTGAGTTTTTACCCAACGAATCTCGTCTGCCATTGAAGCAAAACCTCCTATTAGTTCGTATTAATCCTCATACCCCTGTGGGGTACAACACGAAAGCATAAAAATTTTCGATTCTATTAAGACTCCCTTTTATAAAGGGAGATTTAGAGGGATTTTGCAGAGGGAATAAAAAATCCCCCCCACCCCTTTAGAAAAGGGGGTGAGTCAAAGGGCTTAAGTCAATGACAATAAATCAGCGAGTACAAGTAACAGTATCATTGAAGCAGCAACCCGTGCAACTGATTAATCACAGAACGCCCCATTGGAGTACATTCGAAATACAAAACATCTTTTATAAAATTACTATGTCGACTGGACTAGTCTTTTCCTATAGCAAAGATAATGTTTATTTGATACGTCTTCTTTTCTTTCCCGGCAGCACGTCAAGATGTCGACCATATATCCGTTGACTCCAATTTCTCATAGAGCCGATCATTCGTTACATAAATATCAGTGATATTGCGTCATTGATTAACATTTGAGAGGCTTCATCAGAACACAAGACTCCGTTCCCTTGCAGCTGAGTAACGGGGATTCGATTATCCTTACCATGGCATCCCAGAATAAAAGGTGAAGCAGTTGAGGTTCGTTAAAATATGTTACGGGCAGAATTTACGGACAGGATTCTAAAATGCATTCCCTTCACAGGTGGCCGTAGGCTGGAAACTCTTATCCTGCGGGATGATCAAGATGGGTGAGATTGTTTGCGGAAATGTCGAGGTCGATCAAATCAGTCCATATGGTTCAGGGTGATCAAATATCCGGCGGCCCACGGCCTTTTACAGGGGCACCAAAGTGAGCTTCGGCTCGCCTCCCCTCTTTCCTGTAACGTGCTCATCTGCCTTTAAATATTGCACTTCACCACGGCATGACTTGCATAGGCCCTGCGACAACGCACGATATGCCTCGTTGCAGGCTGGGCAGATAGTAATAATATCCTTGTGCTTCTTTTCCAGATGGTCAAGGCGTACTTCCACCATGGCCGTTCCCAGTATGGTCGCCTGCGCTTCGCAGATCTCCTCCAACAGGGCATTTGAATCCTGTTGATCCTTAGGCTTCAGTTTCAGGAACCAGTTCTTAATGTTCGGACGCGAATCCAGCTTGCGGACATCCAGATACACCCGCACGCCCTTCCCTCCATATTTATTATACAAGGTCAGGGCATACCTTCCCAGGTCAATGATTCTTAGCCATCCGTTGCCTATCGTGCAGGGCGTAAGCAACTGCACGGCGTCGGGCAGGCAGGCCCTCGTTTCACAGACAGCGTCGAAAAAGTCGCCTTCTGGCAAGTGGTTCAACGCATGGTCCACCATAAAACCGCCGACCAGGAGACCTGGCGCTAAATAGCCATGGAAGGATTTAACAAGATTCTTATACTCTTCTAATGTGTAGGGACCGATATTCATAAACTGGATACCTCGAGGTCATCGTTATATGTGTCATTCTGTTCCCAGATATCTTCGATACAGGTGCGGCGCCTGAAGGAAAGTTCCTTAAGGCGAAACTGCAACAGCCACCGTGGAACGATCCTGCCCTGAACAATGGGCAGAAGCTCGTCTCCCAACTGGGTTGCCTCCGATATATCATGGGTGACATGGATTATAGGGATGCAAAGTTCTCCCTTCAATTGCTTGATCTCCTTCCGGAGATTCTTGCGGGTGACGGCGTCTAGGGCGGAAAACGGTTCATCCATGAGAAGTACGCGAGGTTTCCGGGCCAGGTTCTGACAGATGGCTGAGCGCTGGCGCTCCCCCCCGGAGATCATAGCCACCTTCGTATTACGGAGATGCCAAATATCGAAACGTTTCATAAGCCTTTCCACGCAAGTATCGTCATGCGCGGCAAAGGCGACGTTTTTCTGCACATTAAGATGGGGAAAAAGAGGATAATCCTGAAACACATATCCCAGTCGGCGCTTCTGCGGGGGCACGAAAATGCCTTTCTTCGTGTCCAGCCAGGTCTCTCCATCGAAGGTAATGGTCCCTTCGTCCGGTTTGTCCAGGCCGGCGAGCATCCTGATGATGGTCGTCTTTCCGGCGCCGGACGGCCCGATGAGCACTAACAACTTATCCGGTGAACAGGAAAAGGCGACATCCAGTTCAAACGACGGGAGTCGTTTTTTGACCGACATTTTCAGTTCCATACGCCACGTCTCCGGGTAATCAGATTAAGAAGGAGCAGAAAAGAATAACTGATCGGTATCAGAATCAGGCACATCAACCCGGCCTCCCTATAAGCGAGGGATTCAACCGCTTCATAGATCGCGATAGATGCCACCTTTGTCTCACCGGGGATACTGCCGCCGACCATGAGGAGAATACCGAAAGCGCCGATACTGTGTATGAAGACGAGAATGGCCGCCGCAGCGAGGCCACTGATGCTGTTGGGAATAATGACCCGGAAAAACGTGGCCAGCGGGGATAACCCAAGAACATATGCGCTTTCCAGCATGCTGCGATCAATCTTCTCGAAGGCGGCCTTCATGGGCTGAATTGCAAAAGGCAGACAGTAAATGAGAAGGGCAACAATAATACCCTGAAATGTGAACACGAGGGGAGAGCCGGTGATGGTCTCCCAGAAGCGGCCGAGGAAGCCCTTCGGCCCCATGATGACAAGAAGGTAAAAGCCTAACACAGTGGGCGGCAAAGCCATCGGAAGATTGATCAGTGCTTCCAGAAAGGCCTTACCCATGAAACGGGCAAGGGTGAGAACATAGGCAAGAGGCGCCGCCAGGACAATGAGAAGAACGGTGCTGACCGCGGCAAGTTTCAAGGAAAGAAAGAGGGGTTGCCAATCCATAATTTATTTATAACCGTATTTCTTTTTTATGGAATTCGCCTCCGGGGCATTGAGGAAATCCACAAATTTTTTCACTGCTTCACTATTCTTTGCCCTAATCAGCACACATGCTCCCTGCACTATGGGAGGTGCTTCCGCGACCTCAAAGTAACAGCCTTTCTTTCCCTGTTCGGATAATGCCGAAGAAAGGGCGCAGAAGGCGGCATCTACACTTTCCGTCATCGCATATTGAAAGGCCTGGGCGATGTTTCCCGGATAGACAAATTTTTGCCGCAACGTATCCCGGAGGCGGCTCTGTCCTAAAGCGGTCATTGCAGCGGCACCGTAGGGCGCGACAGACGGCGCCGCAATGGCAATTCTTTTGACAGAGTGATGCATAACAACCGCCTGCCAGCCTGATGAGCCGCAGAGCTCCCGCTTTGCCGACCAGAGGACCACCTGGCCCCGGGCGTAAACAAAGGGCTTCTCGGCAAGGCCTTTTTGGAAGAGCGCCGCAGGCCGTTCCTCATCTGCCGACAGGAAGATATCATAAGGGGCGCCATGTATGATCTGACCGGTGAGATAGCCGGAGGAGGCGAAGGTGGCGCTTATGGAAACCGGATTCTTGGATTCAAATGACTTCGCAATCTCCTTGAACGGCTGCATGAAATTCGCAGCAACGGCGATATTCAGCGACCCCGCGGCCACAGCGGGGGACGAATAAATCAACAGAAAAAGTGCAAGAAGGAAAAGGGTATACCGTCTCATAATTTCAATTTATTGTGTTATATTTAACATAAAGGGAAACAAAAAAAAAGGGGATACCTGGTCAGTCTTTATTCTGCTATCATAAAGGTTTGGCGTCTCGCCCGACACTTTCTGTTATTTTAAAGACAAAAAAAAGAGCGTTGCCCCGCGACGGACAGCGCTCTTTTACCTCATCCTAAATATTAAAATCAGTGTGCCTTCTTTTCCTCACCGGAAACTACGAGCGTGCCTTCCTCTTCCATCTCCTTCAACCACTTGGGATGCTGCTTCTTGAGCCAGGCCCTCGTAACCCAGCCAGTGAACATTGCCGGTGCGGAGCCGGGAGAGCCGATAGTCCCAAGGTAAAGATGAACAAAGAAGAACGCAAAGATCACCACGAACCCGAGGGCATGAAAGGTGAAAAGCCACCTCACGAACCATGAAGGGAACATCAGCGGAAACCACATGATGAGCCCCGTAATGACCATGACCAAACCGAAGATGGCCACAGCCAGGAAGAACATTTTCTGTCCCGGATTGTATTTCCCCACCTCAGGAACTTGATCCACATGCCAGAGGTAGCCCCCGGCAACCTTTATCCACTCCAGATCTTCCGGCATGGAAAAAACGCCCGCTTCTTGCCACCACATCTTAATGGCCAAAAGAAGCGCCAAGGCGAAGAGGAGACCTGTGAAGTTATGCAGATACTTCGTGACCGTAAGTCCGCCCATTAGATTCGCGATAGAGTTGAGTGAATGAAACATCATGGCCAGTCCCGTGAGACACAGGAACAGGCAGGAAAGCGCCAGCATCCAGTGGACTAATCTCTCATACCAATCTGTTGCCTGAATCAACCCTTTCTTCATGATTATTCACCCCCTTCCGTTTTGTTCGCACCATCTTCATCCGGGGTCTTGGGCCCGTGGATGATGTAGTGCAGGAATGATCCCGCGAGAACGCCGCCTGCCGCAAGCAGGGTGAACGGTTTCAGCACGTCCTTCCACAGCACGATGGAGAGCGGCACGGAGGGATTCGTCGGAAGAGCAGAGTATAGTGCAGGCTTTTCCTGAAGCACATATACCAGATGTGTGCCGTTTACAAACTTGTCTCCGTATACCTTGGCATCGCCGCCTAAGTCCTTCGCCCTCTTGTAGGCCGCTTTCATCAGTTTATCCTTGTCTCCCCAGACAAGCGCTCCCGTCGGACAGGCCTTGGCGCAGGCAGGTTCCATATTATTGCCGATCCTGCTTTCGCACATATCGCACTTATATACCTTGTCGGTGTTGTCATCGTATTTGGGGATGTCAAAGGGACAGGCCGTGACACATTCCTTGCAGGCGATGCATATTGCCCGATTCAGTCCGACGGTTTTCATGTCCGTGTAGTAAAGAGCACCCGACGGGCACACCTTCACGCATGCCGCATCAGTACAATGCATGCAGGCATGATGCCGGAAAAACCACTTGACCCCTGCTTTGGGATCCTCCATCTCCTGAAATCTCATGACAAGGTAGGTGTTCGGCTGGAGGTCAGGGGGATTCTGATAGGTTCCCGTATTTCTCGTCTGCTTTGCCGCCAGTTGATTCCACTGCTTGCAGGCCAGTTGACAACTGCGGCAGCCGGTACATTTCGATGTATCAAAGAGTTTAATTTTCTCTGTCATTTATCTCACCCCCTCTTCACGACATTGACCATGAAGGCCTTGCTCTCAGGTATCATGGTATTGGCATCACCAATCGTCGGCGTCAGCAGATTGGCCGCATCGCCGTAAGTAAACACCTGGGGCTTCTTGTCCAGAGGACCGTACTTCTTTTTCGGACGTGCCTGGGTGATCCAGCCAAAATGCCAGGGAATGCCCACTTCGTGAATGATGTTGCCGTCGATATTGAAAGGCTTGAACCTCGGTGTGACTATGGCCGTAGCCTCAACCTCACCTCGGGCAGATTTCACGATTACTTTCTCACCATTCTTAATGCCTCGTTCCTTGGCCAGCTCCACGCTCATCTCCACGAACATGCCTGGCTGCATCTCCGCGAGCCACGGGCACCATCTGGTGAGCACACCCGTCTGCCAGTGTTCACTGACCCTGTAAGTGCTGCAAATGAAGGGGAACCGCGGGTCACAACCCTCAACACCGGAGTAAACATCCATCTCGGAGCCGACGTCGGCTTTGTCAAAGCGGCGGATGGCGGGGTTGTGCTTCTGTGGAGAAAGGAGGTTCTTCTCCACGGGGCACTCGAGAGGTTCGTAATGCTCGGGGAAAGGACCATCTACCAGACCGGGCCCAAAGAGACTGGCCACGCCGTCAGGCTTCATGATGAAAGGCGGTCTTCCCGAACCGGGATCACCGACACCGTCCGGCACATCGCCTACCCACTTCTCGCCATTCCATGCGATGACGGGGCGTTTGGGATCCCATGGCTTACCATTCAGATCTACGGAGGCGCCGTTATAAATTATCCTGCGGTTGACCGGCCAGGACCAGGCCCATTCCGAAAAGAGACCGATACCGGAGGCGTCTTTTGTGCCGCGGCGCGCCGCCATATTTCCTTTATCGGCATAGGAGCCGCAGTAGACCCAGCTTCCCGATGATGTCGAACCATCATCCTGAAGCCAGGCGAATGTGGGGACAGGATCGCCCTTCTTGAATTCTTTGAAGTCGCCCTTCTTGGTGGGATTCTCGACCTTCTTATCTGCAAGGAAGAATCCATTGATCTCTTTGGCCACCATATGGGGGTCATAGTGGAAATGGCCGTCCAGCGTCTTCTTGCCATAGGGCCAGGTGAGCTTCGTCAGGGTTTCCTTCTCCGGGCCGCCCTGTTTTTCGTAAAGTTCCTTGACCTTGAAATAGAGCTCACTCATGATGTCGCCGTCGGGCTTGGCCACTCCGGGGGGTTCCACCGCCTTATAGCGCCACTGCATCAACCGGCTGCTGTTGGCAAGGCTCCCTTCCTTCTCGATGGAAGAAGCGCATGGCAGCATGAAGACCTCGGTTTTAATCTTGGTCGGGTCTATTCCCGGACCTCTCCAGAAAGAGCCAGTCTCATTGTCAAAGAGATTGACATTAACCATCCAGTCCAGTTTTCCCATGGCCTGTCTGACTTTATTCGCGTGCGCCCCGCTGCATGCCGGGTTCATGCCCCAGGCGAAGAAGCCCGTAAACTTACCCTTATACATCTGGTCGAAGATCATGAGCCACGAATAATTGACGCCGTCATCGAGTTTGGGCATCAAGCCATAGGCCTCTTCGAGGGTGGCATTCGTCCCATACATCGACCGGAGGAAACTTGCCGAGTACTTCGGAAAATTTTTCCACCAGTTCAGGCTGTTTTTCTCCTTTGTCGTGGGCGTTCTTTTTTCGTTGAACTCCTTCAGTGTCTTTAAAGATGCCGTGGGAGCCCCGATATATCCCGGCCAGATGTGGAACAAGAGGCCGTGATCCGTCGAGCCCTGGACATTGGACTCACCACGCATGGCTGCAACACCGCCGCCGGCGATGCCCATATTCCCCAGAAGGAGCTGGACCATGCACATGGTGCGGATCATCTGCGTGCCGACTGTATGCTGTGTCCAGCCCATGGCGTAAAGCTCGACACCGGCCCTGTCCGGCTTGCCCGTCGATGCATATTCTTTGTAGATTTCCAAAAGCTTTTCTTGGGGCGTCCCGCAGATCTTGGAAACGAGTTCAGGGGTATAACGGGAATAATGCTTTTTCAAAAGCTGGAACACGCAGTTGGGGTCCTGAAGGTTCATATCCTTCTTAATCACCCCGCCAGCGCCCGTCTGATAGGCCCAGGTATCCTTGTTGTACTTATTGCCTTCCAATCCTGAATATACGCCATTGTTATCGCCGGGAAGTTTGAAGGCAGGACTAACCAGAAAGGAGGCATTGGTGTAATTCTTCACATACTCCGCGAAGTGAAGGTTGTTATCGATGATGTACTTTATCATACCGCCAAGAAAGGCGATATCCGTCCCCGATCGCAGGGGGGCATAGACGTGGGCCTTTGCAGAGGACTGCGTGAACCTCGGGTCCACACTGAGCACCCTTGCTCCTCTCTTGTCCATGGCCTCCTGTATCCATTTGAAGGAAACGGGGTGGTTGGAAGCGGGGTTGCTTCCCATGATAAGAATCACATCACTGTTCTTAAAGTCAACCCAGTGATTTGTCATTGCGCCGCGTCCGAACGACTCTGCCAGAGCCGGTACAGTTGGGCTGTGTCAGATACGGGCCTGGTGTTCGATATAGACCAGACCCAACCCCCTCAAGAATTTCTGATACGTGTAGCACTCTTCGAGATCCATGGCGGCGCTTCCTACAGAGGCGATACCTTCCGTCCGGTTTACGGTCTCGCCTTTATCGTTCTTCGACTTGAAGCTCGCGTCACGGCTCTTCTTGATATTATCTGCAATCCTATTCAGCGCATCTTCCCATTCCATTTCCTTCCATTCCGTGGCATAAGGCGCTCTGTAGAGAGGTTTTCCGAGACGGTTCTCGTTGACGGACATCTGGTAGATGGACCCGCCCTTGCTGCACAGTGAGCCTTTGTTAATAGGGCTGTCCGGATCACCTTCCGTGTTGATGACCTTACCCTCCCGCGTGGCAACAATGATGCTGCATCCGACGGAGCAGTAAGGACAGACCGTTGTGGTCTCTTTAGTATACTTGATCTTCAGTGGCTGGGCATGGGCGGATACGGGCTTCAAGCTTATGCCGATTCCGCTCGTAGCCAGGACAGCGCCGGAGATCTTCAAGAAACCTCTTCTGCTAACATCCATAAAAAGCTCCTTTCTGAGAATTACATGAGAAAATATTCATCGGTATATTTTCCTATTCTCCTTTCCAAACACGGGAGGCAGGACCGTTTCCAGTCATACCCATTGTCCGCCCTTCATGGAATAATCTTTAGAAGAAGCAGATCGGAGAAGCTTTCGCACATATCAGGCAGGTTAGAATTTCTTGTATACACGTCCATGATTCTGTAATAAGGATTGAAAAACCGATCAGATGTGTCTGCCACGGTCCAAAAGGCGGATTTTCTATATACTTTATTCCTCTCGATGTCAAGTTTTTTTGGCAAAAATCCGGAGTTATTTCAATGACATATGTTATTTATGACATACGTTCACTGCGCCGACTTTACGCTGGCAAAAGAGACGTATTTGTGGTAGATGAATTAGTGAAACTGTATCCGGGAAGACCAAAATGAAAATCAGACATAAGATATGGCTGGAAAGAAATGAAAAGACGATATTCGGCAAGGGCCGCGAGGCACTGCTGCGATCCATCGATGAACTGCACAGCCTTTACGCCGCTGCGAAGAAATTGAACATGTCATACCGGGCCGCCTGGGGAAGGCTGAAGGCGTCAGAGGCAAGACTCGGTTTAAAATTGACCTGTTCTGATGGACAGGGCAAAGGACTGCATTTGACACCGGAGGCAAAAGATCTTCTGGAAAAATTCGATAGATTGGAACATGATGTAGAATCGTTCCTTGATGATTACGCCGGCATTTTTTCCGTAGGCAAAACGAAGGTAAGAACTGCCGCAGAAAACAAAAACTTCAAAGACATTAAGGTTCTGAAATTATGTCTACTGGCTTTCCTCGTACTTGCAGAGGACTTTAATGTTATGACCTTTGTGGATGCATGTTCGACGGCTCTGTAGAGGTGCGCAGTTGAATCAAAACCTCAGCGCCATTCCAGCGAGATAAGTAATATCTGCCTCGGCTTTGTTCAAACCTGCCTTGACGCCGAAATCGATGTCCACATTTTCTCTTATGGTATAGATAAACCCGCCTAATATAAATGCCGGATTAGTATCAGACGACTTGTCGGTATTTCGCTCCGCACCGATGTCGGCAACCAATTTCAAATTTTTCATAACTTTATATTCGCCAGCCAGAGACGCATGCCAGATATCTTCTCTCTCATCTACCGTATTTTCATTTCTCTTATAGCCAAGGTTCAAGTGAAACGCCCACGCGTCAATTTCCTTTGTGGTAATAAAATACAGCGTGCCTGTCGTCCTTCCCGTTCCAAGATCCTTGTCCTTGTCGCCCGCGGGGAGCGTTATCCCCGGCTTAACGGCAAGGCTCAAGCCGTCTTTTTCGAAGAAACGCCACTTGACCTCCATGGATATGTCCGCAATACCGCTTACGTCAGACACAGTCGCATCGCTTACCTCCGTCTTCTTCCACTGGTAGGGCATAGTCAAGATAACATCAACATTGTCAATAATGCCATAGGTGAGGGCCGCTCTCAATTCGGTTTCTCTCTCCCTTGCCGTCATATTGGCACCGGTCCCTTCGCCTGACCTCTCTGTTTCACTACTCGTTTGACCATTCAACTCGAAAAGATATTTTCCTTTCCCCTGTGTACCTGTATCGTCAGTAATGAGGGGATGTGCCGCATAACTCAGAGTCAAAAAAACGTGGGTCACAATTATAATGCAAGATATCGTTCTTAATAATTTCATAATCAACTATCCACACCATCGGGCTTCCGGTCATGACGGTGAAACAGGTAGTGAGAGTGGATATGGATGTGGGCATGATTCCCGTGGTAATGAACATGCTCGTGGATGAGATTGACTCTCAACAGCAGGTCCTCATCCTGTAATATCTCATCGGCAGTCCCGATTTTTTCAATGCCGTGATCTTCAGAAAGGACGGCAACACGGCACCTGAGCTCACTGATAAGAGACAAGTCGTGGGTGGCAATGACGAGGGTTTTTCCTGCTTCATTGAGAAGAATCATCAATTCTATAAGGAAGCTTTTTGTTCTCGGATCGAGACCGTTCATCGGTTCATCAAGCAGGAGGAGACGGGGGTTCATGGTAAGAATAGAACCGATGGCGACCCTCTTTTTTTCACCTCCCGATAACATGTAGGAGGGACGATCCTTGAGATGAGATATCTCTAACATCCCCATAATCTCCCTGACCCGCACGGAAGCCTCCTCCTGAGAAAGACCCAACTGGAGCGGACCAAAGAGGAGTTCATCGAAAACGGTTGGGCAGAAAAGATGAACGTCGGAATCCTGAAATACGTAGCCCACGCTGCTCCGGAAATATTTCAGAAACGTCCTGTCCCGGAGCGAGTCCTCGGAAACCTTATTTCCCTGAAAATACACCCTGCCTGAGCGGGGATAAATCAGTCCGTTCATGATGTGCAGGAGCGTCGACTTACCGCACCCGTTAGAGCCGATAACCGCAAATATTTCACCTTCAGAAATACTCATGCTCACCTGTGATAAAGCGGGGATATTATCATGGTAGGCATAGCTTACATCATCAATTTGAATAATATCTGCCATCTTATCCTCACATCCATAAAAGGAAGATCCCGGCAAGCAAGAAGAAGCAACCGGAAAGCCGGTCCATCGCAGTCAGCTCGCCAATATCGGACAGCCTCACCTCTTGGGCAAAGCCTCTCGCTACCATTGCTCTGAATACTTCCTCATACCGGGACATGGACTTTCTGAACATGTGAGCAATTCTCCCGGCCACCCAGATCCTCGCTTCGTCGTCTCTTGCCATTCCCACAAGCCTGCTTTTTCTCGCAAGGTACATGCTCTCTACTGTTTTTGCAAAAATAAAAATGTACTTGTAAGAAAGAGTAATAACGAGGAGTAGCGCTTGAGGAACACGGAAAACTTGCAGCGCCTTGATGATCCTGTGAAACGGCGTGGTATAGACTACTAAAAGAGAAATGGCAAGAGAGTTCATCATTCTCAGACAGAGCATCATCACGCAATCAAGCCCCTGCCTTGTGAGGCCTACCTCTTCGGGAATATGGTAGACCAGGAATTCATAAGGATGTGACAAATGGATGACAGGCAGAATCATTTCTCCCGGCGTCACCACATTAAAGGCGGACGGGAAGACAACCAGAAATCCAAAAAGAAACGTCAAGCCGGCTATTTTTTTGTAGAATTGCGCGAGGTTTATCCGTGATGAGACGACGAGAAGAAAGGTAAGGAGGGTGATTGCCGCTTCGGATAATATATCCGTCTTCAGGCTGACAATGACAACAAAGAAGATGAGAAAAATAACCTTCACCCTTGGATCAAGCTTCTGGAAAAACCCTTTGCCTGATTCCTGACCTGCGTTTAAATACCCCGTCCTGATCATCTCCGACAGATGTCTAATCCCCTTCTCGATATACGATGGCCTTAATGTACGCCTTTCGCCTGCATCATGTGCCTGTGCGGGTGTACACAGAAGAAAGTCCGGAATCTTATTTCTCATGTTTGAACAGCAGCCTCGATATTATTAATACTATGACCCAGGCAAGGACGATGCCGATGAAAGCGGACACAATATAGGAAACAATTCTTGTCGAGAGTACCGCGCCTTCTCCACCGAAGCTGTAATCCCGTATGGGGGCAGTCCAGATGTCCGCCGTTTTCTTTAAGCCCCCGGGAATATAGCCCAGAAGCTTTTCGAGCGTGTCTGCGCCCCACTCTCCCCAGGCTCCTTCAGCACCGAATTTTTCCGGCAGGATAATTCCCAGGGGAGACAAGACGGCCATCACGAAAAGCCACAGCCACAGTTTTTTCTCAAGCCGCTTCACGGGAAGCCTCTCTCATTGCATAAATGAGTGTTGACTCATTCTTCAGGAAATATTTCAAAAGCACAACGGTCATGACGCCTTCAACAATGCTGAAAAGGAGCAGGTGTTCAATAGCCATAGCAGGAATGGCAATGGAAAGGGGATACGGTGCATACAGCGGCATGCCGTCAGGACCGGAAGCAATGACAGGCTGGATGCCGAACATGAAAGCAGCCGAGAAGGCGGCGGCGGCAAGTCCGACATAACCTGAAAGGAAAGCAGCTACGAGGACCCTTACTCTATTCTGCGAGAATCCTTTGATCACATTAAATGTCCAGTAGGCAACAAAAGGCATGACAATGGCCATATTAAAACAGTTGGCGCCTATGGCCGTGATGCCGCCATCACCGAAGACAAACGCCTGTATAATCAGGACC
>JBEKXK010000017.1:0-46836 GCA_049512055.1 Syntrophales bacterium
AGAAAAACCATGGAAACAAAACTTAAAAAAATCCTATCCCTCTGAGTAACATATATTATGAGTCAACGTTCCTTAACCACTTCTATCCTTCGGTAACATTTATTTATGAGGCAATAGGATAGGCATTTCGCGCCATGGGAGTTGATATATTTTTTCTGTTTTATTATTATTTTTTTTCAACTAAGATATCGCAAGCGGCCTCTAAATACCGTCATGTTTGATGGAGTGAGCACTTGCTGCCAACAGAAAGTTTATCCATAGACGCAATCCGTTATGAAATTCCCATCAGGGTCGGAGCTTTTGCGGCAATTTTTATCTGCATATTCGCCTTTGAGCTGCTCTCGCCGCGCCGCAAACTGACTACACCGAAGATGCTCCGGTGGTTCAATAATCTCTCTATCCACATGCTAAACACCGTCATGATCAGGGGGCTCTTCCCGGTCATCCCGATAACCGTGGCCATCCTTGCCGCCGATAAGGGTTGGGGGCTCATCAATCTCAATCACTTGCCCCTATGGTCCGCTATCATCATCGGTGCCGTCTCTCTCGATTTCGTCATCTATCTTCAGCACGTTGCGTTTCATGTGGTGCCCCTGTGCTGGCGCCTGCACATGGTGCACCATACAGACTTGGACATTGACATGACGACGGGGGTGCGCTTTCATCCCGTGGAAGTAATTCTCTCCATGTTCATCAAAACGGCCGCCATCGTCATATTGGGTGCACCTCCTCTCGCGGTCTTGATATTCGAGGTGGCCCTGAACGGCGGCTCTATTTTCACTCACAGCAATGTCTACATCCCCGGCCCCGTTGATAAGGCGCTCCGGGTATTTTTTGTGACCCCCGATATGCACCGCGTACATCACTCTGTCATCATGCGTGAAACGAACACCAACTTCGGCTTCAACCTGTCCTGGTGGGACCGCGTTATGGGCACCTATCAGGATCAGCCGTCGGCAGGACATGAAGGGATGACGATCGGTCTCGGTTATTTCCGGGACGACAAGAAGCTCTCGCTCCTGTGGCTCCTCATCCTGCCGCTTACAAGAAAGAAGATAAGGAATCTCATAAACCCTGTGAGGCAAGAGAAAAATTCATGAGTACGAAAGCAGAAGACAGATGCCTGATCATGTTTGTCAGGTTGCCGGAACAAGGCCAGGTAAAATCGCGGCTTGCAAAAGATCTGGGTGCGGAGGCGGCGACGAACCTCTACCGCTGCTTCGTGGAAGATTTATTGGAGCGGTTTTCCAAAGAACCTTACAGGCTTCTCATCGCATTCCATCCCGCGGAGAAGGAACGCGAGATGAGAGAAATGCTGGGCGATGAATTTTCTTGCATTCCGCAGACGGGAGAGGATCTCGGTGAGAAAATGAAACTTGCCTTTTTGCGATGCTTCTCGGAAGGAGCCCGATTCGTTGTCTTAATCGGGAGCGATATTCCCGATCTGCCGGCACGGATCGTTGATGAGGCCTTTCGCGCCCTGGGCAAATGCGGGGCTGTAATCGGCCCTGCTGCCGACGGGGGCTATTACCTGCTTGGATTCAACCGGGACACTTTCAACGGAAATGTCTTTCCGGGGCTTCCCTGGGGAACTGATGTGGTCTTTCGAAAGACAATGGAGATCTTGCACAAAGCCGGGATGTTCGTGCACGTGCTGCCCGTATGGCGGGACATAGATAAATACGAAGACATAGCGGCCCTCATCAAGAATAGTAAGGATACAGGATTTACGGACTCAAAGACCATGCTGTATCTCAAGACCATAGGCCTTGCATAATAGCTCATGATGCCGAAATTTTCTTTCATCATCCCCGTGTGGAATGAAGAGCAAATCATCTCCCGGACAATCGAGCATGTCATCAGTCTTCATGCCTCCGGCAGCGCGGAAATTATTGTCGTGGATGGAGACCCAGCGGGAAGAACGATCAAGGCTGTCCGTCATATGGGTGTGAAAACTGCAATCTCGGAGAAGGGGCGCGGAAGGCAGATGAATCTCGGGGCAGCCCTTGCCGAAGGTGAGATCCTGATTTTTCTCCACGCCGATACCCTCCTTCCCCCCGAGGCACTGGAACTCATAGAAGCGGCAGTGGCGGATGGTTCCTGCATTGCGGGCGCCTTCGATTTAGCAGTTGACTCGGAGAGGCCCGTATTCAGATTAATAGAAAAGGCGGCCTCTTTCCGTTCCCGCGTGACGCGGATACCGTATGGAGATCAAACTATCTTCATAAGAAAGAGGGATTTGCGTGATCTCGGCGGTTTCAGGGATATTCCCATCATGGAAGACGTAGAGTTCATGCAGCGGATCAAGAAGCGGAAGGGGAAAATATGTATCATAGGAAGAGCAGTCCGGACATCCCCCCGGCGGTGGGAAAAAGAGGGCGTCGTGTATACGACTCTCAGGAATTGGCTGATCCTCTCCCTGTACCTCTTCGGGGTTAGGCCGGAAAAGCTCATCCGGTTTTACCTTTGAGTTGGACGCTGCGACGGTTAGGGCTTTCTAAAGACCGCAAGCCTCACTATGCAGCACCCTTGCCGAAGTTCTTTCCAATACTCCACGCCTTGCCTGCGTTTTCTCCAATCTCCCAGTAATTGTTGTCAGGCATGGTTAATGTGAAGGGACTGATTTTTTTGATGTCGGGTTTGCCGTCTGTGAGATAACGTTTGTCAGAGTATGCGCCCGCGATTTCACCGATGAACAGGCTGTTTGTAGGCAAATCCACAGCATTGACAAGCCGGCATTCGAGGGAGAGCGGACACTCCCTGATCATGGGGGCGCCGGGAAGTTCACCGTAAAAAATATCGAATATCTTCGATTTGTCGGTCTTCTCACCCGATACGATTCCGCAATAATCGACTTTCTCCATCAATGCGATCCCCGGAATATTCACGCTGAAGGCCTTGTTCTTATGGATGCCGGCGTTTGTGTAATGAGATTTGCCCAGGGCCACGGCCATCATGGGAGGACTGAAGTTTACCCGCGACACCCAGCCCACGGCCATGAAATTGGCCCGTCCGGCGACAATCGCGCCGACGAGAACCATTGGCATGGGATAGAGGAAGGCATTCTTGTCCAGCTTAATTTTTTCCATACCTATTTACCTCCTGATTCGTTTAATCACCGCTCTGGCAGATAACGCCATCGCAGGAAGACAAGAAACACAATGACAATATAGGCCGGACGGCCGTCAGCCTCGGCAAGCACACGATCTATTTTAAGGTAATAGCCTTCTCCGGGCAAAGCTCCTGGCAGCAGAAACAGCTGATGCAGGTATCTGCATCCACGATGGGCAGGTTGTCATCGCCCATGGACAAAGCCGATACGGCACACTGATCGATGCAGGTGCCGCAGCCCGTGCATAATTCGCCATCGGCCTGCGGTCGCATCAACGTTCTGTTCTTGATCAGCGTCTGTATCGCCTCATTCTGGAGCATCACCTGGCCGCCGAACGGAGGAAGCCTGAAATCGGGCACTGGTTTCAGCTCCCCGATGACGTCAATTGTCTTCGGGTCGTAATCACCCAGACCGACCTCCTTCGCCTTCTCCAGGAATCGCAGCCGTCCCGGTTCACATCCCATCATCACCGCCACAACGGAGTCCAGGGCTACGGCATTATCGGAGGCGATGATCATTCCTATGTTTCTCAGGTCCGGCGAAGCCGGCCCGTTCCCCTCCATACCAACCACGGCGTCCATGATGAAGAGGTCAGCTATGCGGAGGCGAAATACATCCACCAGCATTTCCTGGAAGCGTTCGGCGTTCCCCGCAGCCTTGTGCAACTGGGCTTTCTGAGCGCCGGGAAGGATGCCGTAACTGTTCTTGATCGCTCCCGTGATAACGGTGAGACCGTGAGTTTTGAATTTCGGCAGGCTGATGATGATATCGGCATCGAGGACAGCCTTGGAGACGTTGACCGCGGGCATGAACGCGGGATTGAAATCAACCTTCTGTGAATCACCGCCGATATTCTGGTAATAGCCTTTGGCCGCTTCCATGAGGCCCGTCTTTCTGAAGCTTGCCTCGTTTGCCCCGTAGTCGAAAAGACCCGGATTATCGCCCACGACAATTGCTGCGGGTTTCATTGTTTCCACTTTTTCCACCACGGCACGAAGCACGGCAGGATTAGTAACAATGCCTTCTTTTGCCTCCGAAGCCCGAAGTACGTTGGGTTTTATCAAAACCCGCTTCCCTCTCAATTTCAGAGGGAAGAGTTCAAACGCCCGGTCCACGGCCCCCCGGACGTTCTCATAGGTTGCAGGATGGATCATAACCCTTTGCATCGTCGATGTCTCCTTCTCTCTCTTGTTACGCGGATTCGTAAATCCGCTGAATTGCTCATGCAGCCTTGTGCTTGATGAATTGCCCTCTCCGATACTCTTCGAAGGCGATCTGCAATTCCTTCTGCGTGTTCATGACGATGGGGCCGTACCACGCGACAGGTTCTCCGAGCGGCTTCCCGGAAATCAGAAGAAAACGGACAGGCTCATCCTCCGTAGAGACTACTATCTGTTCCCCGTCATCGAAGAGCACAATGCTCTCATTATGTACAAAGGCATCCCTCCGGAAGTCGAAATAGTTTGCTCCTTCCATCTCATAGGTAAAAGGGTTCTTCTCCTCACAGAAAGAAGCCTTCCCCCCGATGACATATGCGAAGACTTTGTGCCCCCGCTTGGTCGGGTGAATGAACTCTGTTCCTGCGGAAACAGTGCAATCAAGGTATTCCGGATCAACCACGATGTCCCGGACTGGACCTCTTGTCCCTTTGACCTCGCCGCAGATGATCCTTATCTTAACGCCCTCGGGGGCAGAAACTTCAGGTATCTGATTATCCTTCACGTCACGATACCGCGGCTTCATCATCTTTTGCTTGGCCGGGAGATTGGCCCATAGCTGAAAACCCCACATCATCCCCTTCTCATCCCCTTTGGGCATCTCCTGATGGATGATGCCGCTTCCCGCAGTCATCCACTGGACGTCTCCGGATGCGATGACGCCTTTGTTCCCCATGCTGTCGCCGTGTTCCACATCTCCACGAAGGACATAAGTGATGGTCTCGATTCCCCGATGCGGATGCCAGGGAAATCCCTTAATGTAATATCTGGGATCGTCTGAGCGGAAATCATCGAGAAGCAGAAAGGGATCGAACTGGGGCGTCTCGCTGAAGCCGAAGGCGCGCTTCAGATGGACACCGGCCCCCTCGATGGTTGGCTTGCTCTTGAGAACTTTGCGGATCTTTCTGTTTTTCCCCATGCCAATCCTCTCTTGTCACGCCTCTTTGAGCACCTTGATAGAAAGCACTTCAACTATGTCCTTGACCTTTTCTCTATAGGCCAGCATGTGGGGGGTCTTCAGATGCGCCCTCAAGGCTTCCACGCTTTCCCACTTTTCAATGATAGTGATTACGTTCTTATCAAGCTTCTGCACAGGCAAACCCGAATCGATATCGATTGCAGGAAAGTACTCGATGCATCCTTCCTCTTTTCTCACCTTTGGAAGATTAGACTTGAATATTTCAACAAACTCCGGGAGCCTATTGTCTTTAACCCTTACCGATGCAATCACGCTAATCATAATATCCACCCTTTCTTATGATGCACTACGACACGGGCATCATTCTTTCTCATCTTCCTCATCAACATGAAATTTGTGCAGCAACCTGTGAGTCACCGGTGCGAGGACAATCCCCATGACCGCGATGAACATGAGGCCGCTGAACAACGCATATGCTGATGCGAATATCTTCGCTCCTTTCGTCGTGAGCTGATTGACAGGCCCCATGCCCGCGAGTATCATGGACGCCTCGAGCAAAGAATCAACCCAACCGAATCCCGCTATCCAGTGGTATCCAGATATGCCGATAAATAAAGCAGCTGCCACCAGGAGACCCGCCATAGCGACGGATTTGGCCATTCTTCTGACAAAAACCGATACAGGCGCCAGCTTTTCATGTTTTCGCTCAAACATTAATAACCTCGCAATAGTGAAAGCCCGCGAGTTATGAAACGCATGATAATTATATGATGACTCCCCTAAATTATGATGCGGATGAAAAATGATGTCAAGAATTTTTGGGGTAAAATGCTTTCGCTTGATAAAGAACGACAAATAAACTATATCAGCAAGAATGGCGCAATCATTAAACGAGCAATGTCATTGATCAAAGAGGGATAAGAAATGAAAATCAGCAAGACCAGCGAAATGCGGTTCATGGATAGATACGCTGTTGAAAAACTCGATATTCCCGAAGAGATTCTCATGGAAAACGCCGGGCAGGCAGCGACATATATCTTAGCACAGGAGATCGGCATAAAGGAGAAGAGGTTTGTCGTGTTCTGCGGCATCGGCAACAATGGCGGCGACGGCCTTGTCGTAGCGCGGAAGATTCACAGCAACGGCGGATTGGTCAAGGTATTTGTTGCCGGAGATATGAAGAAGTTCAAAGGTGCGGCTAAAGCCAATTGGAATATTATATCGAAACTTCCCATCGAAGCCCGGAGGATTGAATCGGTGGAAGAGATTAAGAGCGATGTCCTCCACTGCCACGGGATTGTGGACGCCCTTTTCGGTACGGGCTTGGACAGGGAAACGACGGGTCTCTATAAAGAGGTGATTCAGTTAATCAACTCAAGCGGCAAGAAGGTTCTCAGTCTGGATATCCCTTCCGGCGTTCATGGAGACACGGGAGAGGTCCTGGGCGCGGCTGTAAAGGCCGATTATACGGTTACATTTGGTCTCCCCAAGATCGGAAACATGTTCTATCCCGGATACGACCTGGGCGGCAAACTTTACGTTGCGCATATTTCTTTTCCGCCTTCCCTCTATAACAGCGATGCCCTTAAGGTCCAGATAAACGATCATGTGAAGCTTCCGCCCCGCGAGAGGGATGTCTACAAAGGACGCATGGGAGAGGTCCTTTTTGTTGCCGGCGCTGCATCGTACTTCGGTGCGCCCTATTTCTCGGCATTATCCTTTCTCAAGGCAGGCGGAGGCTATGCCCGTCTCGCTGCCCCTGTATCGATGACGCCGTTTATCGCAACGAAGGGAAGCGAGATTGTCTTTGTCCCCCAGAAGGAAACACGGGCGGGAAGCATCGCGCTGGAAAATCGAGACAGCCTGATCGAACTCTCGGAAAAGATGGATATGGTGGTGATCGGACCCGGCCTTTCTCTCGACGATGAGACACAACAACTCGTCAGGGAGCTCGTGCGGATTATCAAGAAACCCATTCTCATCGACGGGGACGGAATCACGGCGATAGCGGATCAACTCGAGATGCTCCGGGAAAGAAAGGGGGCGACCATTCTCACCCCGCATCTTGGGGAGATGGCCCGCATTGCGAAGAAGAGTGCAGGTGAAATCAACAAACAGAAGATAGACATATTGCAGCTCACGGCCATATCGCTGCATGCGATCATCGTCCTCAAGGGGGCCCACACATTGATCGGTTACCCGGACGAAAGGGTTTTTGTCAATCTCAGTGGCAATCCGGGAATGGCCACGGCAGGATCAGGCGATGTCCTGACAGGGACCATTGCAGCCATGTTCGGCCTCGGCCTGTCGTTGGAGGATGCGGTGAAGAAAGGCGTCTTTATCCACGGATTCTCCGGAGACCTGGCGGCCGCGGACAAAGGCGAGGACGGCATCACCGCCCAGGATATTCTTGATTATCTTCCTCTCGCCATGAGGTACGATAGGGAAGGACCTCTCGACGATTTTCGAGACATATACGAAGGGCCTCCTGTGGTGTGAGACCACGGACATCTATATATTTCTTTCAATAATGTAGTCGGATATGGCAAGGAGCGCAGCCTTTGGCGTAGAGTCTTCGAATGATTCAAGATACCCTTTTGCCTCGCCGATATATGTCTTTGCCTTATTGAGGGAATAATTGATGCCGTCGTGACGGTGCATCAGAGAGACGATATCCGAGATAGCCTTTTCATTCTGTTCTTTTTCCTCAACCGCCCTTTTGATCAGTTTCTTTTCTTCCGACGTACATTTCTTCAGGGCATGGATAAGAGGGAGGGTTATTTTCCCCTCTTCGAGGTCTTTTCCGATTGCCTTTCCGAATACGTCTTCCTCGGCCACATAATCGAGGGTATCGTCAGTGATTTGAAACGCGGAGCCGAGGCGCATGCCGAAACGGGTGAGGGCCTCGACCTGATCGTCTGATGCCTTTCCCAGAATGCCTCCAACAGCGCATGCGGCGGATATGAGGGTTGCCGTCTTTTTCTCGATGATTGTCAGGTAGTCTTTTTCAGTTATATTGATGTCGCCGCACTTGACAAGCTGAAGAACTTCCCCTTCCGACATGGTGTTTGTCGTTGTGGAGAGGAGTTTGATGATGGCTAAATTGCCGTACTCAGTCATAAGTTTGAAGGATTTGGAATAGAGGAAATCGCCCACGAGCACGCTCGCCGCATTACCCCATACATTGTTTGCGGAAATCTTGCCCCTCCGCGTCGTTGCTTCATCAATTACGTCATCATGGAGCAGTGTGGCTGTGTGGATGAATTCAATCACTGCGGACAGGGCGTACTTCTTCTCCCCTTTGTAACCGCAAAGTGAGGAGGTGGACAGAAGCAAAAGAGGTCTGAATCTTTTTCCGCCGCTGCCTATGAGATGATGGATGATTTCTGGTATCAGGTGCACTCCCGAACGGAGATGCGTTTCCATCTGCTCTTCAACGCGTTTTAAATCATCCCCATAAGTGCGGAAAACATCCTGTATCTGCATCACCCATTCCTTGTATGATTATAGTCCCAAATCTTCGTTTATCAGGATGACCTTTACCCTGCCTTTGGGGAAGGATTTTTCCGTGATCGCCCAACTGTTGCAAAGGCGCCCGCTGCTCTTGCATTCTTCGCAGTACGACGTCTTGGCGCAGGGGTTTTTCATGCCCAGCCGGAGGACATTTGCCGGCGCCACATAATTCTTGATGCGCATCATCGCATCTTCCAGACCCGCGACAATCTTATTTCTCCCGGCCAGAATAATCACATTTTTCGGCCCGAAGGTGATAGCCGCAACACGATTGCCCAGCATGTCAAGGTTCACTAACATTCCCGATTCGGTCACGGCATTCGTTCCGGTAATCAAGAGGTCAACAAGGAGGGCCTGCCGGCGCCGTTCCCAGCCGTCCTCGCGCGATATGTTCTTGTCGAATGTGTCAATCACCTTTATTTTCTTGTTATCCTTCAGTTCATCGTAAAGACCGGTGGCGATGAATGTCATGGAGCCGCCCCAGGAGATGCTCTTGGGAGCAAGCGCGGGAATGATTTCCTTAAGCACAATATCTTTTGCCTCGGCAGCGTTCTGTGCCACAAACGCGTCGAAGTTATTTGCCTCCAGGGATTGTTTAATTTCCGCAAGCCTGATCTGCCAGAACCTATCGACAGGACTGTCCATGTCACACCTCCTGCTTTGATTGGATGCTCCGATTTTTGGCATTATGGAGAAATGGGTGTTTCTTGTCAAGCCTGTATATTCTTACTGCATGCAAGAGCGCTCCGCCTGCATAGGTCCGGCCGCATTGCGCTCTGACATTCTTCGTGGTAAGAGTATGCCAATCACCATTTTATTTACTACCGCATTATTTATGGACGATAATTCCTTCAGACAGCTCCTTGACCGACTCTGTCTCTCCTGGCAGGGTTACGCCAAGGTGAGAAAGGGCGTCAAGAAACGCATTCATCGTCATATGCAGGAGCTTGGCCTCCTGACTATGGATGACTATCTTCAAGCCATGACAGATCCTGAGATTTTGAAGACTGTCGAAAGGTTGATGAGCGTTTCCATAAGCCGTTTCTTCCGTAATCGAAACCTGTGGCGCACTCTCGAAGAGGAAATCCTCCCGGAAATCATCGCCGGACACACTGAAAAAATTGATGTCTGGTCGGCCGGTTGTGCCCTGGGACAGGAAGCCTACAGCCTCGCAATAGAGTGGGAGATGCTGAAAACAAAGCGCTCCGCTCTGCCTGAACTTCGGATCCGGGCTACAGACATTAATCCCGATTACATAGGTAAGGCCATGGCAGGGGTATATCGCAGAAGCAGTCTGAAAGGATTTCCCGACGAAATTAAATCGGCCTATTTCTACACATGCAAAGACCAGGAGAACTACTGCACCGCGGATCATCTAAAAAAGTGTATCACCTGGGAGGTGCATGATCTGATGAGAGAGCGGCCTCCGGAAGAGGTGTTTCAGATCATTTTCTTAAGAAATAGTCTCTTCACATATTACTGCCGTGAAAGCATCTCTTCCGTCTTTCAGAATATTTTGGATAGCCTTGATGACGGCGGATTTTTCATTATCGGAAGCCACGAGAGGCTGTCTTTTCAAACACCTACACTCTCATCATTTAAAGGCTCCGCGTATATCTTTCAAAAGACATAGACTCCCGTGCAAATCCTGCCGAGGTATAATTGATTTCGTTGATCCTTGGACTTGAAGGCGAAGGAACGAGGGACGATAGTTATATTCAGTCTTCGGGGCAGATCCACAGAATCTGACTCTTGCTCACAAAAATTACCTTTCCGCCGAGACCGCCGGGGATTGTGGCATTGAACAAGACTACAAAGGGGTCTTCGCCGAAATTGAGCAGGTCGGAAAGCCTGTCATGGTCCTTGATATTGATATGGCCTTTCACGTGAGACCCGTCCGTCAAGCGGATATTTGCTTTCTTTATTTTTGGATCTTCAGATTCAGGCATATAAATTTATCGATACTGTATTTTGAATATGCACTTCTCCATATCAACTGAAGGCAGGATGCCGCAGTTCGGCATCGACATGTTCTGCATTGCCTAAGTTGTACTGTATCAACTTTTTTAGGTGCACGAAGCTTTCATCATCCATGGAGATGAATTTGATAGCAGCCTCCTTCTCTCCGACCCTTACAATCTTGGCATCAATTGATATCCGTAAATCCTCGCTTAAGGTAATAATTACTTTACAAGGCTCATCTATTTGAAAGAGGGGATTGGACGTACAGAGAATCCCTACGAGGCTGATGTTGACGGACTTTAGCTTTATAACTTTGCCTTTCAGCAAAATGTCAGCATCAATCTGTATGGGAACACGCGTGCGTCTTCTTCTCTCTTCCACCATGGACACTCCCTTGGTCATCAATCCTGTTCAACAGCCGCGGGCTTGCTGCCTCAAACCCGGCCTTTTCAGCGCGAATGCTTATTACTGGAACTGAATATCTATCTTGCTGGCCGTTACCCGCTCGGCGCTAGCGTAAGGCATGGAATCTTTTTTTTCTAATGTCAGGGTTTCCCCCGGAGCTATCTTCTTGGACTGTTCCATGCTGGATGCGAGCAAAAAAGCGTCGTCATCCTGAAGTTTGTACTCAAGAGAAAAAACAATCTCACGCGCCGTCCTGTTTCTCAAAGTCACCAGCCATGCCCATTCCACAAGCTCGTGTTCCATTAAATCCTGATAGACGCGGACCATCTTATAGCCGTCATTTATGACCTCGAGGGGAAAGTTAGGATTTTTCATTTCAGCACGGGGGGGAGACGGTACGAATTGCCCCTTCCCCGGAAGGGCATTAAGAAGATAGCGCTCTTTAATACTGTCCCACATATCCGCGTAGAGAGGGCGGATTGCGAGTGTTGATAAGGCTATGAAGGACAAAACGGAAATTACAAGGATAAGAAGACTCGCTTTTGGCAGCTGTTCTATTTTCATTTTCGGCACCTAAATGACCTTTTTCATTGCGGCAACGGCTGTTTCGATTTGATCGTCCGTCGGCTCCTTAGTGGTGATCTTCTGCAACAGCAATCCCGGCCAGCTCAATATTTGCACCCATTTCAAGTCTCTCTTTCTTCCGGTAAAGCGGATAATCTCGTATGAGATTCCGGCAATAACGGGAAGGAGCAGAAGTTTATAGAAGACTCTGTGCACAAAATCTGGCCTGCCTAAGAGCGAAAATACCAGGATTGCCGTGATCATAACGACGAGGACAAAACTCGTCCCGCAGCGCGGATGGCGGGTAGAGAATTTCCTGATATTTTCCACGGTCAATTCCTGACCGTTTTCCCAGGCGAATACTGTCTTATGCTCCGCTCCATGATACATGAATACCCGCCTCATGTCTTCCATTAAAAGGGTGGTACAGAGGAAGCACAGGAAAATCCCGAGACGGATAATGCCCTCTACGATGTTCAAGAGAATTGTGCTTGCTATGAAACCTTTCAAAACTGAAAAGCAGTAAGCGGGGACGACAACGAAAAAAAATATGGCGGTGCCCAAACCGATTATAACGGAAATCGTCATTTCCCATTTTTTCGGCTTCACATCATTTTCCGTCAAGGCCAGCTCGGCGGAATACATGAGGCATTTCATGCCGATCACCATCATTTCCAAAAGGGTGACGGATCCGCGTATAAACGCCAGCCCCAGACACTTATATCTCTTGGTAAGCGGAACGTAATACTGTTCCCGGATGGCTATTTCGCGGTCAGGCTTTCTTACGGCGGCTGCGATCTTGTTCCCATGTCGCATCATAACGCCTTCTATGATAGCCTGGCCGCCTGCTATATCTTCCGGATGAGGTTTCTCATTCATTGCTGATAATTCAAGGATGCCTCGGATTCATTCTGGCTATGGGAAACAACCCTTTACCGGATTCTTGCCCCAGTAACGGATTCTCTATCGAAACACAGGAGCGTCAGGCCGTCTTCCGTATCGGCAGCAAGGAGCATGGCTTGGGATTCTATACCCATCATCTTTGTGGGTTTCAGATTTGCCACAACGACGATTTTTTTTCCGATCAGGTCTTCCGGCTTGTAATCCTTCGCTATACCCGCCACAAGAGTCCTGTTTTCACCCATATCGATCATGAGCTTCAAGAGCTTGCTGGACTTGGGAATGGCCTCCGCCCCGATGACCTTGGCAACACGCAGGTCTATTTTCTCGAAATCCGCATAATCTACCAGCGGCTTTACGGGTTGCATCTCTTTCTCTGCCACTTCCGTTTTCTCCCTTTCTTTTTCATATTTGACCCGCGGGAAGAGCGCATCGGATCTCTTGAGGCTGTTTCCGTGCGTGAGCCCTCCCCAGCTTCGGATACTGTCAAAATTCTGCGCGGCTGCGTTCGTGATACCCAACTGATCCGTAATCTTCTCAGCTGAGCCGGGCATGAAAGGAGAGACCAGGATGGCAATGATCCGAAGTGATTCGAGGAGATTGTAGATAACAGTCTCCAGCCGGGGCTTAATTACAGCATCTTGCGCAGCAAGTGCCCATGGTTCCTGCGCGACGATATATTTATTCGTCACGTTGATAAAATCCCAGATGGCAGTCAAGGCCCTGTGGAGCGTAAGCTCCTGGAAACAGTTCTGCACCTCAGCAACGGCCTTGCTTGCCGCCTCCTTGAGCAACTCATCTTCTTCGAATGGTACACAGGCCTCAGGAACCTTTCCGGCGCAGTATTTCATCGCCATCGTCATGGTCCTGCTCACCAGATTGCCAAGATCATTGGCCAGATCCGAGTTGATCCTCTGGACAAAGCTCTCTTCGCTGAAACTGGAATCAAGACCGAAAACCATCTCCCGAAGAAGAAAATAGCGGAAGGGGTCGAGACCATATGTGTCTTTCAAATCCAGAGGCTTGATCACATTGCCGAGGCTTTTTGACATCTTGCTCTGGTCGACGATCCAGTAGCCGTGGACGTTGAGATGCCGGTAAGGCTCAATCCCTGCGGCTTTCAGCATGGTGGGCCAGTAGATGCCGTGTGGCTTGAGGATATCCTTCGCGATAAGATGCTGGGCATTAGGCCAGAATTCCCTGAACTTTTCGCCGTCCGGATAGCCCGGCCCCGTAATATAATTGATGAGGGCATCAAACCAGACATACGTCACGTAGTCTTCGTCAAAAGGCAGTGTTATTCCCCAGTCCAGCCTGCTCTTAGGTCTTGATATGCATAAATCTTCGAGCGGCTCCCGGAGGAAGGCGAGGACCTCATTCTTGTAACGCTCCGGCCTGATGAAATCGGGGTGATCTTTGATATACTGTATCAGCCAGTCCTTATACTTGCTCATCCTGAAAAAGTAATTGCTCTCTGCCCGATACTCCGGGGTCGTTTCGTGGTCGGGACAGAGCCCATTCACCAGCTCTTTCTCCGTGTAAAATCGTTCACAGCCTACACAGTAGTATCCCTCGTATTTTCCGAAGTAGATGTCCCCGGCGTCATAGACCTTCTTGAGGATCAGTCTGACTGTGTCGACGTGGTTTTTATCGGTGGTCCTGATGAAGTAGTCGTTGGTGACGGCAAGCTGCGGCCACAGGCTCCTGAACTGGGCACTGATGCGGTCTGCATATTCCTTAGGCGTTGTGTTGGCTCCCCGGGCGGCTTCGACGATCTTGTCGCCATGCTCATCCGTACCGGTCAGAAAAAATACCCTGTATCCACAAAGGCGATGATATCTGGCCAGAACATCGGCGACAATCGTCGTATAGGCATGTCCTATATGCGGCGAGGCATTGACATAATATATCGGCGTTGTAATGTAATAAGCCTTCTCCACAAACAATCCTTCTCTTTAAAAAATCCGCCGGCACCAAAACAGAGTTTTAGAGTCCCAGAGCTACAGGTCTTTTATATTAACTGTAATCTCTTTACCGCTTTCCAGTTCGATAACTATTTCACCCTTGAGGATATTTTGCCTTATGATCTTGCCGCGCCCTTCAGGGGCATTTATGACCTTGCCGCACTTTGGTACGTGTTTTTTCATGTCCTGGTACCCCTCAAATTCAAAGGCCAGACAACACATCAATCTCCCGCAGAGTCCGGAAATTTTTTCCGGATTCAGGGACACACTCTGTTCTTTGGCCATCTTGACGGATACCCGGTCCAGATTGGGGATCGAATTCGCACAACATACTTCTCTGCCGCAAATCCCCAGACCCTTTATCATCCGGGCTTCATGACGGGCGCCAATCTGCCTTAGCTCAATCCTCATCTTGAACTGCTGAACCAGATCCTTTACGAGTTCCCGAAAATCTACCCGGCTTTCTGCTGTGAAATAAAATACTATCTGGCTCTTATCGAAGAGACATTCCACGTCAATCAGCTTCATAGGAAGATCCCGTGCCTTGATTTTCTCCAGGCAGAATTGGCGGGATTCCTGTTCAAGTGTTTCATTCTCTTTCTTGATTCTGACATCTTCCTCTGTGACCTTGCGGATGACGCTCTTAAGACCGTTGGGCAGTTCATTGATTGGCACAGGCGCCACGGGAGCAATAATTGTGCCCCAGGACACGCCGTTTTCCGTATTGACAATAACCTCATCGTTTTTCGCAAGCTGGAGATCGCCGGCCTCGAAGTTATATATTTTTCCGTCTTTGCGAAACTTTATGCCGACAATATTTTTCAGATTTATCTGCTCCATTCCCCGTTACTCGAACTGGTCTTAATCAGCCATTACTATTTGTCTCCTGGTCAGTTGCTGCCACCTGTGTAACGACGGAAGACCAATTATTCACGATACCTGCCAAGTGTAAACATCATGACCTCTAAAGTCAATTGTTTATTGGCATTCTGATTTAGTGTGTGGACTGCCCGATCCACGGCCCTTATGCAGTTCACAATATCGCGGCCGGATTCGCGCTCGGCAACAGACTTTATGATATCGATATAATCCTGATTGATGAGACTCTCTCGATCGCCGGTTTCCTTATACACCAATGCATCCCTGTAACCGGTCATTAAGATGCCGAGCCTTTCCATAATATCTTTTCTTTCCTGTCCAAAATCGTTGAGAGCGGATAACAATTTGAGGGGATCTTTCGTTTTGATCCTTGCAATTATATCCAGGACAGTCGCCCTCGTCGTCAGATACGACTCGTCATTCATTGCTTGCGCCCTCCCGATGCTGCCTCCCGACGATAAGGCGATCAGTTGGGCCGATTTATGGTCGAGAGAGAATTTTTCCTCTAAGAACGAAGCAACAGTTTCCCGCCTAAGTGGACTAAACCTCAAGTGCTGGCACCTGGATAGAACAGTGGCAGGAAGCTGATGGGGGCGTGAAGTGAGCAATACCAATATATTTGATGCCGAGGGTTCTTCCAGTGTTTTCAGTATGGCATTAGCAGAAGCTATATTCATCTTGTCAGCATCTATGATGATAAATATTCTCTTTCCTCCTTCAAAGGGGCTGAATTTCATCTGCTCCTGGAGTTCTCTGATTTCCTGTATTTTTATTGATTGTCCTTGAGCCTTTATCTTAATAACATCGGGGTGATTTCCATGATCTGTTCTGAGGCAGGAAGGACATGCATCGCATGCATCGAGGTTGTCCCTCCCGCTTTTGCAATTCAGTGCCTTGGCAAATACCTCCGCCACGGTCCTTTTTCCGATGCCTTCCGCACCGTAAAAAAGATACGCATGGGGAATGCGATCACGTGACATAGCGGTTTGAAGGACCTTTATCTGTTTTTCATGGCCATAAACGTCTTTGAAAGACATGCAGTCAACCTTTTCTTAAACCTGAACGATACAGAAATTCTCATATCAAAAATCCCATAGGTTTGGCTATGAGAATTTTGATGCTGCCTTAGGAATTGGGATCTTGTACTTAGAGTTTCTCGCTTATGAATCGCAACAGATGGACGCAGACTTCGCGATGGACAGATTCAATATCTCTTGACGCATCTACGATTCGAAACCGGTCGGGTTCGTTTGCCGCAAGGGACAAATAACCCTCCCTCACTCTACTGTGAAACTCCAACGCCTCTCTTTCAAATCGATCTTCCGCCGGTATCCCCTTATTGCTGGATATTCTTTCCATGGCCCTTCTTAGACCCGTCTCCACCGGCAGATCAAAAAGAAGTGTGTAGTGAGGTTTCAGACCAGCCGAGGAAAAGTCATTGATGCGTCTGATAAAGTCGATATCTAAACCCCTGCCGAAACCTTGGTAGGCAATCGTTGCATCAGAAAACCGGTCACACAAAACCACTCTTCCTTCCTTCATGGCGGGCCCGATCACCTCTTTGATATGTTGCGCCCTGGCCGCGGAGAAGAGAAGAAGTTCCGTCTCGGAGGACATGGTCGCTGTATCGCGCGGGACATTATTCAGGAGCATCTCTCTGATCTTTCTCCCGATGGGTGTTCCTCCCGGCTCTTCCGTCATGATAAAAGGTAGACGGCGCTCGCTAAGAAAGCCAGCGGCGAGCTTAATCTGGGTTGACTTCCCGCAACCTTCGATGCCTTCAAAGGTAATAAATCGTTCCATGGTAACACTCTCAACAGGAGAATTTTTAATGCAGAGATATGTATTTTATGTCAATCCGAGGAGAAAAGCGATGGGAGATACTGTCGGCTGCATATGGGTTGCAGGATTTCTCCTTTCGGTCGAAATGACAAGCGGAAGTCGTTCAATGGAAGGGCATCAACAAAAATAGGCGAGGGGAAAACACCCGGCCTTGACCAAGGCGGACGGCTTCCCCTTTTGATCTCCGATGCTGGGTTTGACTCTATTTTTCGTCTCCAGGCACGATGGCTTCCACAGGACATTGATCAGCACAGGTCCCGCAGTCAGTACAAAGCTTCGGGTCAATCACGTATTTCTCCTCTCCCTCGCTGATCGCCTCAGCGGGGCATTCACTTTCGCAAGAGCCGCAGGCGATGCACTCATCTGTAATTACATATGCCATTTTTCTTCTCCTTATTTTTTGCTCTATGGACCCTTGGATAAAGGCCCTATCTTAAAATTTACGTCACGGAAATAACGTCTTTTACTCCCGGAACTTCCTTCTGCAAATATTTCTGTATCCCCATTTTCAGGGTCATTTGCGACATGGGACAGCCGCGGCAGGCTCCCAGAAGTTTCACTTTGACAATACCTTCGTCATTCACGTCAACAAGCTCAACGTCACCGCCGTCTGCCTGCAGATTGGGCCGGATTCGCTCTATGGCACTTCGCACTTCTTCTTTCATTACATAACCTCCATTTACTAACAAGATCAAGGGCAAGCTGTAGACGATCAAAAAAAATTTGCCCCTGGTCTCTTTATAGGCGCCCTCGGACTAATGGGGCATCTCTCTTATCATCCTTTTGACGAGGCTCTTTGCCACATCAGGAAGGGCAGGTTTCATAAGTATATAGGCCTCCACTTCATGATGGCCGGCAGTCCACATTATCTTGCCGGAAACTGCATCGATCATTTTGACGCCCATGACTATTTTGGCTACCTTGTCGCCGTTTTCTATCGTGTAATTCCAGTAGTCGACATTGGCCAACAGGAAGGCATCGACTTTTATCATTTCACCGAGCTTTCGGCTGAGATCAGCGTCGGAATAACTGACAGCTTTCAGTTTGGACATATAATCGAGGAACACCTTCCGCAGCTCCTCGCTGGATTGCATCTGCCTGCTTATTGCATCTGCAGCGACAACATCAGTAAACCACCTTTTATCAATGAGCACGCCGGCGATGATCCGGTCAATTACGCCCCTTGCCTCATCATATGTCCCGACATCGACAGGAAACACTCCGATTCTTTTCGGATGGAAATCCTTTGCTTCCGGGGCGATCTCGGAATAGCGGATACCTGCGCAGCCGGCAAGCGCAAGCAGCAGAAGCATCGTTACAGGCAAAAGAAATGTCTTTCTCGTCACAATAGCCGCCCCTGCGTTATTATTCAGTCCAAATATTTCGTCAGGCAAAGCCAGACCAGGGAACTTATGCCAGCGATGATATAGCTAGTCTCCAGCATACCCTCCTGAACAACGCCGGAAAACGCCGCCCTTCTAACATAAAGCCTGAAATAAATCCACATAAAAAATATGCACACCAGGAGGGTAAAACTCAGTGAGGGAGTCCACCCTAAGGCATGGGATACGCTGAGCAATATGATCAGCAAAACGAGTATTCCCTGCAACAGAATCTGGGTGGATTTCTTGCCTATCAGAACGGGTATCGTCTCGCGACCTATGAGCCTGTCGCTCTGGATATCCAGGATGTCGGATATGGCGGAGCGGACGAAGACAATGCCGAATGTGAAGAGGAAAGCCACAAGCATCGCGGCGGTAACGGAGAGACTAATTTCGAACTGCGGCAACACTGCCACCACGGCTGCCCAGGCCATGGCCATGAAAATGTTCTTGGAACCCGGCAGGTCTTTAAGGCTCTTGAAACGCAGGTTCCCCGGCAGTATTTTCGTATTATAAAGCACGCCAAAAATGGAAATCAAGAAAAGCAATATGAAGGCATTCACGCCCGCAATGAAGGAAATTGTCAGGGCCAGAGACAGGGACACGATTGCCGCCGATACATAAGCCCTTTCATGTATGAGATAAGATTCTTCCCGAAATGATCCGATGATGGTACTCGTTTTTCTGTTGATGAGGCGATTGAGCGTATGCATGGCATATACATACAAGGATGTTGTCAGAATATTCAATATATTCACAGGGAGTCTTTGCAAGAGCATGCTTGCAAAAGACAGACATCCTGCTCCCATAGCAGAATAGATTTCCGTCTTAACTGCGAATACCCAGAAGTTGAACAGCCTCTTCACCTGCCGCTGTTTCTCATCCTGATGGCTTGTAACAGCCTCAAAAACTCGGTTAATTATCCAGTTGGGTGTCGATGCGCCTGCGGAAATACCGATCTTCTCATACTGACTCGAAGGAATGTCGTCTAATTCATCGGCAGTCTCGATGTGAAACGTCGGTTTGCACTCAAGCTGTGAAATCTTGACCAGCCTTCTTGTATTTGCACTATTCCTGCCGCCGACGATAAATACGGCATCCATTTCTGCGGCCAGAGCCTTAACCTCCGACTGCCTCTTTTCCGTGGAATCACAAATAGTATCGAAAATCACAGCGCCGGGAAACCTTGTCTTGATTCTTTCCACAATGTCAATAAAGTCATCGGTACTCTGCGTGGTCTGAGCAACTACACACACCTTATCCAGGGGCGGAAGATTCTCAACCTCTTCCGCTCCGCCGATAACGAAGCCTCTGCCATAGGCATACCCCAGAAGACCATTGACTTCCGGGTGTTCCCTGTCGCCGATGATGAGAACTGCATAGTCCGATGATGCGTGCTTCTTGATAATAGCCTGGACATGAGCCACTTTAGGACATGTGGCATCAACGATCTTGATTCCTCTTTCCCTGATCTTATTTCTCTCCTCCGGGGATATGCCGTGGGCCCTGATTATGATTGTGGCTCCTTTACCGGATGCATCAATATCATCGATATCATTTACCGGAATAATCCCCCTCGTCATGAGGAGTTCCACTGTCTGGGGATTGTGAATCAGCGGGCCGTATGTATAGATATCTTCTTTTCCTTTGCGCTGGGCAATATCGAGAACGAGATCGACGGCCCGTCTCACACCCATGCAAAATCCCGCAGTCTTGGCAAGTTTAACACCCATATGTCTTGCAAAACCTTTACTTCACTGACACGACGGTACAAGAAAGATTTTGAGCGCTTCTGATAATTCTCAGATGTCTCTTAATAACAGCTCTCTTACGTCTTCAAATAAATAAAGAACTCCCTGTTGCCTTTGGGCCCTATCAGAGGCGATTCGCAGACGCCCATAACTGACAGTCCCAATTCCGTGGAGAACTCCTTTATTTCATTTATTACTTTGTCATGAACTTCGGGATTTCGGATGACGCCGTGCTTTTCAACCTCATCGCGCCCTGCCTCAAACTGAGGTTTAATGAGGGCAAGCATGATTGCGTCGTCCTTCTTCAGCAGCCTGAGCACGGCAGGAATGACAAGCCTGAGCGAAATAAAGGAGGCATCTATCGTGGCCAGATCAATCGTGTCCTTAATTTCCGCGCCTTCAAAATATCTTATGTTCGTCCTTTCGAGGTTGACTATCCGTTCATCCGTCCGCAGCTTCCATGCCAACTGACCATAACCAACATCAATGGCATAGACCTTGCGCGCCCCTTCCTGGAGAAGACAGTCAGTGAATCCTCCGGTGGAAGCGCCTACGTCAAGGGCAACGAGGTCTCTCACATTTATATCAAACGCCGCAAGAGCGCCTTTTAATTTCAATCCTCCCCTGCTGACGTATGGATTATCTTCCCCTTCTATCCTGATTTCTGCATCCGGGGAAACGAGCGCGCCCGCCTTGTCCGTCTTGGTCTCTCCCACAAGCACGACGCCTGACATAATCAGCGCCCTGGCTCTCTCGCGGGTCTGGCAGATACCTCTCTCCACCAGCAGCAGGTCCAATCTGATTTTTTTGATTTTGTTGCTCATGAGGTCAAGAGATTACTGCTCCATCACAGACCGCGCCGCTCCCATGATGCCCTCTTCGTCTATGCCGTACATGCTTCTCAATTCCTTCTGCGTGGCATGTTCGACAAATTTATCCTTGATGCCGAGCCTCTTTATGATGACATCATGAATACCCTTTTCTTCAAACAATTCCAGAACGGCGCTTCCGAACCCGCCCATGAGGACATTTTCTTCGACAGTGATTATCCTCTTTATGGAACCAGCGGTATCACAAAGCAGCACTTCATCAAGGGGCTTGACGAAACGGGCATTGATGACCCTCGCATTGATTCCTTCCGCCTTCAGTTTCGCTGCAGCAGCAACGGCAGGATAAACAGTAGAGCCAATGGCCACAATGGCAAGATTCGCGTTTTCGGCCTCATAGACAGTTTCGCCTTTTCCAACTGCAAGAGACACGGGAATATCATCGGTGGGCACACCAGCTCCCCTGCCGCGGGGATACCTTATTGAGACAGGCCCTCCGCACTCAACTGCTGTCTTAAGCATATGCTGGAGTTCATTTTCATCCTTGGGCGCCATCACAATAATATTCGGAATGGAACGGAGATAGGAAAAATCAAAAAGTCCATGGTGCGTCGGTCCATCGGCTCCCACGAAGCCTCCCCGATCAAGGGCGAGCACCACCGGCAGTTTCTGAAGACAGACGTCGTGCAGAATCTGATCATAGGCCCTTTGCAGGAATGTCGAATATATCGCCACCACCGGAATCAGGGCATCTGTGGCAAGTCCGGCGGCGAAGGTCACACCGTGCTGTTCAGCCATGCCTACGTCATAGAAACGCTCGGGATATTCCCTGGCAAACTCATCGAGTCCCGTGCCTTCGCTCATGGCGGCTGTCACGGCGACGATCCGGGGATTGTCGCGTGCCAGTTTTATAATCGTCCTGCCAAACATTTTTGTGTAAGACAAAGGCGGAGCGCCGTCATCAACGGGCTCACCTGTATCGATCTTGAACGGGGCGATGCCGTGGAACTTTGCCGGATCATCTTCGGCGAATTTATATCCCTGTCCTTTTCTTGTAATGACGTGCACGAGGACGGGGCCCGGGAGTTCCCTCACGTTCTTCAGGTTCTTGATGAGATTGTCGAGGCGATGCCCTTCGAGGGGCCCTACATAGGTGAACCCCAGCTCCTCAAACAAGACGCCGGGAAGGACGAGACCTTTCAGAGATTCCTCCACCTGTTTAGAAAACTTCACCATCTGTTCCCCGATGGAGGGAATAGACTTCAGGAAGTTCTTAAGCTCCGTCTTGAATCTTGTGACAGTGTGGCCCGTCATGATGCGGTTAAGATAGGAGGACATGGCCCCCACATTGGGTGAGATGCACAGCTCATTGTCATTTAATATGATGATGAGATTCTTGCTGCGGTCTCCCGCCCAATTCAGGGCCTCAAAGGCCATCCCTGCTGATATGGAACCATCGCCGATGACGGCAATGATTTTAAAGTCTCCCCCGTTGAGGCACCTTGCCTCGGCCATGCCTATCGCTGCAGATATGGACGTGCTGCTGTGCCCCGTATTGAAGACATCGTACAGACTCTCCTCTCTCCTGGGAAAACCGCTTATTCCGCCCTTCGTCCTCAAGGTGTGGAACAGGTTCTTGCGGCCCGTGACGATCTTATGGGCATAGGCCTGATGTCCCACATCCCAGACGACTTTATCCCTCGGTGTATTAAATACGTAATGAATGGCAAGCGTCAATTCTACCGTCCCCAGGGATGAAGCAAGATGGCCGCCGTTTCTGGAGACAACGTCGATAATCATTTCTCTTAACTCGCCGGCGAGTCTGTTCAACTGGGCAAGATCGAGCTTCCTGATATCTTCGGGAAAATTGACTGCAGAAAGGATGCTGCCTTTGTCTTCTTTACTCATTATTTTTCCTTTACGCCTTTCTCTCTATTATGTACGCAGCAATCATCCTTAGTGGTTCCGCCCTGTGATCAAAATTCATAATCGCCGAGAGTGCATCTTCTACAAGCTCTCCCGCCTTTTTCCGGGATGCGTCCATGCCTACGAGGGCCGGGTAAGTCACCTTGCCCCGCTTGATGTCGCTTCCCGTACCCTTTCCCATTAATTTCTGGTCCCCTTCGATGTTAAGAATATCGTCGGCTATCTGAAAGGCGAGGCCTATGTGCCTGCCGTATGATGCAAGGGCATTGATTTCTTCTTCACCGGCATCTGCTAATACGGCCCCTGCCTTCACGGCGGCAGCAATCATTGCTCCCGTTTTACGTGTGTGGATAAAGTTCAGGACTTCGGTTTCTACCGCTTCTCCCTCCGACTGGACATCGACTACCTGACCTCCTACCATGCCGAAGTATCCTGCCGCCCCGGCAATGTCGTGAATAACGGAAATCAATTTTTCCGGCGCGATCTTTTCCATGAGTCCTCTCTCCGACATCAGATAAAAAGCCTCCGTCAAAAGGGCGTCGCCGGCAAGAATGGCCATACCTTCACCGAATACCTTGTGGCTTGTCCGTCTTCCCCTCCTGTAATCATCGTCGTCCATAGCGGGAAGATCGTCGTGGATAAGAGAATATGTATGGATAAGCTCTAAGGCACAGGCCACAGGAAGAATCGATTCGATGTTGCCGCCCACCGCCTCTGCCGAGGCCAGGCATAAGATGGGCCTGATTCTTTTCCCGCCCGCAAAGAGACTGTACCGTAGGGCTTTGAAAATTACAGGCGGATAGTTGTCCTCTCCGGGTATGTACCGGAGAAGGGCCTCATCGACTATCTTCTTCCTGACATCCAGATACGTGCCGAGCGGCACATTAAGATTCGGACTCATTCTCTTCCACCCTAAACGGCTTAATAACAAGTTCCTCTTCCTGCTTGAGCAATATTTCCACCCTCCGTTCCGCCTCGTCAAGCTTCCGGGAACACAGACGTGCAAGCTTGATCCCCTCTTCAAAAGCCTTGAGGGATTCTTCGAGGGTCATGTCCCCTGCCTCCATCTTTTTCACTATGTCTTCCAATCGCCCCAGCGCTTCTTCGAATTTTTCCTTTGCCATGTCCTTACTCCTCATTGACATCTGTCACTTTGGCCTGAAAGCTGCCCGACGAAACCTTAACGCCCACGGTGCTCCCCACGGCAACCGATGCCGCTTCCTTCACGATAAGACCTTCGGGAAGTTTCTTCACTATGCTGTAGCCTCTTCCGAGGACAGCGAGAGGGCTTAGAGTATCCAGCACGGCGAGGTTTGTTCCCACCTGCGCCTTGAGGCGCTCTGTTATATCATGCCACCCGGCTATCACATTATTCTTAAAATTTTCAAGGATAAACCGATGATCTCTGATTTTCAAAAGGGGATTTGCATGGTCCAGGCGAAGCTCAAGATTAAGCAGTTTAGGCCTCTCTCCGGCCCGCTTATGTTCAAGGCCCTTTTTAAGCCTCTCCAGACGGTCGTCAACGAGCATGCGCAGATCATCGATCCTTCTCTTAGGATCTTTCAGCCGTCCCCGCAGCAGGCGCGCCTGTTCTCCAATCCTGACTATCAGGCGACGCTCGCAATTGACCATTCTTGCATGCAGGGCGCCTATTGAGCTCATAAGTTCCCTTCTCACGGGAACAACCAGTTCCGCCGCCGCCGAAGGAGTCGGGGCCCTGAGGTCCGCCACAAAGTCGGCGATAGTAAAATCAATCTCATGCCCGACCGCGGAGACTATGGGAATCCGGGAGCGATAAATCTCTCTCGCCACCGCCTCATCATTGAAAGGCGCCAAGTCCTCGAGCGATCCCCCTCCTCTGGCTATGATAATGACATCGATGTTCTCTACGGCCTGCATGTCGGCGATGGCCCTGATGATTTCCGGGGGCGCCTCTATGCCCTGCACCCTTACTGGAGCGACAAGAATATCCACGGAAGGAAACCGCCGCCTCGTGATATTTAAAATATCCCTGATAACCGCCCCTGTGGAAGAGGTAATGACCCCGATCCTCCGGGGGAGAAAAGGAATGGGTTTCTTGTGAGCAGGATCAAAAAGACCCTCTGCCAGCAGGCGGGCTTTGAGCTGTTCAAAGGCCTTCTGGAGCGCACCGATGCCCTTCGGTTCCACTACATCCACGATCAGTTGGTATTCGCCCCGCGGCTGATAGACACTTACCCTTCCGCAGCAGACGACGCACATCCCTTCTTCAAGATCGAACTTTGCCGATCTGGCCCATGGAGAATGCCTTTGCGTGTGCAGGGTCTTGAAGACAACGGCCCTGATCTGACTCTTATCATCCTTGAGTGTAAAGTATATATGGCCCGACGCAGGCCGCCGCAGATTGGATACCTCCCCTTCCACCCAGAGCGTATCGAAGCTCGCCTCGAGGAGTTGCTTGATATTTTCATTTAGCTTTGTGACGCTCAATATTTCCTTCATATCAGCTGCAAGTACCAGATATTGCAATCGCTGACAAGGCCGATTTTTTTCTTGTCCGGAAAGATATCTTGATGAAACACGCATCAGCAAGACTGTAGCTGCATGTTTGCGGAGTTGTCCGTATCCCTGCCCGATTTGCATCACCAAACTGTCATTGACACCTAAGAGAGCTTTTCATATACTCGTTCAAATGCATTACCATCCCCAAAGATTTCTCGCTGAGTTTACCATGAGTCAACCAAAGGGCTCGAAATGACACAAGAGAGAATTCTGGCATATTCTCAAAATCGGAAAAGGTTTTTGGACACATTGTTGCGAACTTGCGGAGGAATGAATGAACAAGAAAAGTAAGAAACTGCCGGCGGCGAAAAAAGGCGCCGCATCCATTAAGAGCACGAAAGGCGGGAATGATTTCCCCGCTATTGTGGTGGGTGTCGGGGCTTCGGCAGGAGGAACGAAATCGCTTAACCGCTTTTTTGCAAAGATGCCCGCCGGTCATGGCGTAGCCTTTGTGCTCATCCGGCATATGAGACACGGACAAAAGAGCCTGTCGATCAATTTGTTGAAAAATCAAACGGCATTTGCCGTAGTCGAAGCAAAGGAAGGTATGACCGTTCTGGCGGATCGCATCCATGTCATACCGCCGAACAAATTCCTCAGCATCAGCGGCGGGAAACTCACCCTGCAGGAACCGGTCTTATGCAACGGACTGCGGATGCCCATCGATCATTTCTTCTGTTCCCTGGCCCTCGATCAGCGCCATCGCAGCATTGGCGTCCTCCTCTCCGGAAAAGGAAGCGATGGCACCCTCGGATTCTCGGAGATAAAGGCCGCGGGCGGCAGGACTTTCGTAGAAGACCCGGCCTCCGCCGCCTACCCCGGCATGCCGCAGAGCGCAATTGGCGCAGGTGTAGCCGGCGAGGTTATGCCGGCAGAGGCCCTGGCCGAAGCGGTTACAGAAATGGCTGGGCAGTTAATGGCAGAGCCCCGCGGCCTGGCGGGGCAGCCGAAGCCGGACGCGGAGCTGCGCGCCGTCCTGGATATCCTGCGCGCAAAGGTGGGACACGACTTCCGCTGCTATAAACCGAGCACTATCATCCGGAGAATCAAGAGGAGAATGAGTCTCGCCAAGATAACTTCCCTGGATCTTTACGCCCGGTTTCTACGGGAACACCCTGAGGAGGTCGGCCTGCTGCAGAAAGACCTGCTCATAGGTGTGACCGACTTCTTCCGCCAGCCCCAGGCGTGGGAGACCCTGGAGGATAAGGTCATAACGTCTATTGTGGAAGGCGCTCAACCTGGATCGGAAATCCGGGTCTGGGTTCCGGGCTGCTCGACGGGCAAAGAGGCCTACAGCCTCGCCATGGTCCTTGCCGAGCACGTGGAAAGGTCCGGCAAGAAGGTGACTGTGCAGATATTCGCCACCGACTCCGATATTACCTCGCTGGCAACCGCCCGGAGTGGCATCTATGCAAAGGAAGATTTCGGGGATAACGTCTCGCCGGAGCGGCTGAAGCGGTTCTTCGTGCGCAAAGACGGACGCTACCAGGTGGCCAAGGATATCCGGGAACCGGTTGTCTTCGCTCCCCAGAACATCACGGCAGACCCGCCCTTCTCCCGGCTGGACCTGATAAGCTGCCGCAATCTCCTCATCTACCTGGACCAGGAGGTGCAGAAGAAGATCATCGCCCTCTTCCACTTTGCCCTGCGCGAAGGGGGATTCCTCTTTCTCGGTACCGCCGAGACTGTCGGAGACCGGGAGGAGCTCTTCGAGCCGGTTTCAAAAAAATGGCGCATCTACCGCCGCATCGGGGTAGGCCACCGCGTGGGCGTCGAGATCCCCATGCGCCCGACCGCCGCACCTCCGCCTGAGGACTATGTTGAAGCGGCAAGTGCCTTCGCCAAGGCGCTGCCCGTGACGCCGCCCTCCCGGATGAGCCTCACCTCAGGCGCGCAGCATATGCTGCTCGATCGCTTTGCCCCCGCCTGCGTGATGATTGACCGCAAGCTCCAGGTGCTCTACGTGCACGGTTCTGTAGAGGACTACCTGACCTTTCCTCCGGGGGAGCTGACCACGCGCGTCGTGGACATGGCGCGGGAAGGCCTGAGGGCCCGCCTCCGCGGGGCAATCGCGAAGTGTCTGCAATCCCACAAATCAGTCTCCGTCACCGCCCGAGTCCGTCGCGCCGACAAATCCGTAGCTGTCAGGACCGTCGTCAGTCCCCTCCGGTACCCGCGGGAGATCGACGGTCTGCTTTTGATTACCTTTGAGGACTATCGGATCCCCGTCGCGAAAACGAGTCGTGATGCTGTTGTAACTGGTGACATCCGGCACCTCGAGGACGAACTGAAGATTACCCGTGAGGAGCTTCAGAGCGCCATTGAGCAACTGGAGAGCTCCAACGACGAACTCAAGGCCTCCAACGAGGAAGTCACGGCGGCGAATGAGGAACTGCAATCCGCCAATGAGGAGCTGGAAACCTCGAAAGAAGAGCTCCAATCTCTCAACGAGGAGCTGAACACCATCAACGTTCGCCTCCATGAAAAAGTAGATGAGCTGGAAGGCGTCAATAACGATGTCGTGAACCTGCTTTCGAGCACGAGCATCGCCACCATATTTCTGGACAGGGGGCTTAAGGTAAAGCGCTACACGCCGGCAAGCACGCGGCTCATGAGCCTGATCCCTACCGATACAGGGAGGCACATCGCAGATATCCTCCGCCGGTTCGCCGATGAGACGCTTCTTGACGACGCACGCCTGGTGCTGGCTGACTTGACGCCTCTCTCCCAGGAGGTGCAGGCCGACGACGGCCGGTGGTATATCCGCCGCATCACGCCTTACCGAACGCAGGACGACCGCATCGAGGGCGTCGTCATCACCTTCGTGGACGTTGCCGACCTCAAGGAAGCCGAGGAGGCGCTGCGCCGGCTCAATATCGAACTGGAGCAGCGGGTCAGTGATCGGACGGCTGAGCTGCGCGCCGCATCCCTATATTCGCGCAGCCTGATCGAAGCGAGTCTCGACCCATTGGTCACGATCAGCCCGGAGGGCAGGATTACGGATGTGAATGAGGCGACCGAGCAGGTGACAGGCCGAACCCGCAGAGAACTGGTAGGAACGGATTTTTCAGACTACTTCACGGACCCTCACTCGGCAAAAGCGGGCTATCGGAAGGTCCTCGCTGAAGGCCAGGTACGGGATTACCCTTTAACGATCCGTCACGCGTCAGGAAATACGACAGACGTACTGTATCATGCAACTGTTTACCGCAACCAGGCGGGTGAAGTTCAGGGCGTATTCGCAGCTGCGCGCGATGTCACCGAGATCAAACGGGCGGAAGCGGCTCTTAAGGAAATCAACGAGACCCTTGAGCAGCGTGTGGCCGAGCGCACGGCAGAGCTGCAAGAATCCCGTCACCGCTTGGCGGTTATTGTAGACAGCATCGCCGATGGCTTCTATGCCCTCGACAGGGAATGGCGCTTCACCCACATCAACGATGCAGCCGTGCGTCACATGGGAAAGAACCGTGAAGAGATCCTGGGCCGGACACTCTTTGAAGTCTATCCCGAGGCACGGGGCAGTGTCATTGCGAAGGAATATGAGAGCGCCATGGAAAGCGGCGAGCCTGTTCACTTCGAGGCCCCCTCGATCATCTCTGATCTTACAGTGGAAATACACGCCTACCCCGGCTCGGAAAATCTGACGGTTCTGTTTCGCGATATTACGGAAAAACATCGCATGGAAACAGCCCTGCGCGAGGCGCACGAGCGTTCCGAATGGCTGGCAAGGTTCCCTGAAGAGAATCCCAACCCGGTCATGCGCGTGTCCACGGATGGAAATGTTCTCTTCTGTAATCCGGCGGCGGCGGAGACGCCCGGTTGGGCGTGCGAGGTCAGCCAGCAACTGCCTGAGCCTCTTCTGCCCCTCTTCGCAGAGGCTGTGGCCGGGGGACAGGAGACGCAGCAGGACGTGGAACTGGGCAAACACGTTTATTCGGTTGCAGTTGTGCCGATCCCCGGCGAAGGTTACGCAAACATATATGGCCGCGACATCACCAAGCGCAAGCAGGCAGAGGAGGCCCTGCGCGAAAGAGAGCGGCTTTTGCAGGATGTCATTGACGGCAGCCCTTCCCCCATCTTCCTTAAGGACCGTGATGGCAGGTTCATCACCATTAACGCGGCGTTGGAACAAATGCTGGGAATGTCGCGGGAAGAGATAAAAGGCAAGACCGATTACGACATCGCCCCCAAGGAAGTCGCAGACTACTGGCGTGAACACGATAAGAAGGTTATGGCGATTGGCAAAGCCGTCCAGATCGAGGAAGTGGCTGATCTCCAGGATGGTCACCATATCTTCCTCGCGAACAAGTTCCCGCTGGTCGATGCTAGCGGCGAAATATACGGTGTTGGCGCCATCTCTCACGACATCACAGAGCGCAAGCGAGCCGAGGAAGCGCTGCACCATTCGGAACAGCGTTATCGGAACTTGTTCAACTCGCTGATCGAAGGGTTTTGCATTATCGAAATGGTTTTTGACACGGACGGTAAATCCGTCGATTATCGATTCCTGGAAATCAATCCGGCATTTGAAGAGCTGACCGGATTGCATGATGCGCAGGGGAAATTAATGCGCGAGTTGGCTCCGGAACATGAGGCGCATTGGTTTGAAATTTACGGCAAGATAGCGTTGACGGGCGAGCCGGCGCATTTTGAGAATGAAGCCAGAGCATTGAATCGGTGGTATGAGGTTCGTGCCTTTCGGGTGGGCGGGCAAGAAAGTCGAAAGGTCGCCATCTGCTTCAACGATATCACTAAACGCAAGCGGGCCGAGGAGGCGCTGCAAACAACGCTTCAACGCCTCCATGCCCTTGTCGCAGGCATGCAAAGCAGTCTCCTGCTTGTGGGAGAGGGCAGGATCGAGATGGCCAACCAGGCGCTCTGTGACTATTTCGGATTGCAGGACTCACCGGGAGACCTGGTCGGTCTCACTCCGCGTCAACTGATTGACAAAATAAAGAATGCTTATCTCCATGCCGATGAGCAGGTAACCCGCATCTGGGAAATCGCCCGCCAGCGGCAACCTGTAATAGGCGAAGAGATCTCCATGCGGGACGGCCGGACATCCCTCCGCGATTTCATCCCCATATACGTAGATGGAAAATCATACGGCCTCTTGTGGCATCACATAGACATCACAGAGCGAAAAAAGAACGAGCAGATGATCCTCCATGCCAAAGAGGAATGGGAGCGAACCTTCGATGCTGTGCCGGACCTGATCGCCATCCTCGATGACCGCCACCGCATCCTCCGTGCAAACAGGGCCATGGCTGAGCGCCTGGGAGTGACGCCCCAGCAGTGCGTCGGAGAGGCCTGTCACAAGGCAGTACACGGGCTTGACTACCCTCCTGACTTCTGCCCCCACACTCTTGCGCTGGCGGACGGCCAGGAGCATGTGGCGGAAGTGCATGAAGACTGCCTGGGCGGCGATTTCCTGGTGAGCGCCACGCCGCTGACTGACGAGCGCGGACGGCTTATCGGCTCCGTGCACGTCGCCCGTGACATCACCAAGCGCAAGCAAGCCGAACAGATCCTCCGGCAGCGTACGGCGGAACTCGAGGTGTCAAACAGGGAACTGGAGAGCTTCAGCTATTCCGTATCCCACGACCTGCGGGCGCCGCTGCGCGCCATCGACGGGTATGCGCGCATGATCCTCAAAAAAGAGGGTGACAAGTTTGACGAAGAGACGATGCGCAAGTTCAACGTTATTAGATCCAGTTCACAGATGATGGGGCAGCTCATCGACGATATATTGACATTATCGCGTGTGGTTAAAAAACAGTTGTCTACGTCGCAACTGGAGATGGACGCCGTCGTGAGAGAAGTGTGGAAAGAGCTGGAAACGATCAACCCGGAAAGGAACATCAAGCTGACTGTCCAGGATGTGCCTGCTGCATACGGCGACAGGACGCTCATCAAACAGGTCTATGCCAATCTTCTCTCCAACGCCGCAAAATTCACGAAAGGCCGTGATCCGGCGCTTATCGAAACGGGCGGCTATAGCGAAGGAAGCGAGAACGTGTATTACGTCAGGGACAACGGCGTAGGCTTTGAGATGGAGTACTACGACAAGCTCTTCGGTATTTTCCAGCGCCTTCACAAGCCTGACGAGTTCGAGGGCACGGGAGTGGGACTGGCGATAGTCGAGCGCATCGTGCAGCGGCACGGAGGCCGCGTCTGGGCGGAAGGGAAAGTGAACGAAGGAGCGACCTTTTACTTTACGCTCCCGCAGAGAAGATAAGAATCCGTCATTGCAGCTAAGACAGAAAAAATGACGCAACTGAAAAATACTGCTGTTGACAAGAAGAAAGCGATACGCGATTCCGAACAGCGCTTCCGCCATATCTTCGAGCACTCGCCCGCCATGGTGTATCTCACGGATGTCGACGGCGTCATACTTGATATGAACGTTGCCGGCGCCAGGATGCTTGGCTACCACTCCCCGGAAGACCTCCTCGGCGTCAAATCATCCCTCCATGTTTATGCCGATTCTCACGACCGCGAACGATTCCGGGAAATCATCGAGCAGACGGGCTCTGTCCAGGATTTTGAGACCCGGTTTCGCAGAAGGGACGGCACTGTCATAGACGTGAGGATTACCGCCACTATACGCAAGAACAAGAAAGGCGGTGTTGCGGGATATGAGGGATTCGTCATCGATGTCACGGACCGGAAACAGGCCGAGCGTGCGCTCCAGGATTCCGAGGAAAAATATCGCACCGTGGTGGAAAACTCCCTTTCCGCAATTTTCATTCACCAAGGCGGGCTCTTCCGCTTCGTCAACCACCGGTTCGCGGAGATGCTGGGGTATGACAATCCGGAAGATGTTGTTGGAAGACCTTTCTGGGATGTCGTCCATCCGATTGATCGGGCGATGGTTAAGGAAAGGGGCCTCAGGCGCGAGAAGGCGGAATTCTCACCTGCACGATATATTTTTCGCGGCATAAAAAAGGACGGCACTATGATATGGGTCGATTTGAGGGCGACCCACGCCACGTACATGGGAAGGGCCGCTGTCGTGGGAAATCTCATAGACATCACCCAGAATGTGAAAGCCGAAGAGGAAATCCGAAATCTCTCCAGACGCCTGATCGAGGTGAGCGAGGATGAGAAGAAGAGGCTGGCGGCGGACCTTCACGATGAATTCGGTCAGTCTCTCACCTCCCTGCATTTCGACCTCGAATATCTTGAACGTTCCATCCCGCAAAAATTTGAGGAGCAGAAGAAGGGCTGCGAGAGGGTCATCCGGAAAGTGGAGCGTCTTGCGGACAGCGTACGAAAGACAACGTCCTATCTGCGTCCCGATCTCCTCGATCACCTAGGTCTCGTACCGGCGCTGGAATGGTCGATTCATGACTTTACCGCCAGGCGGACGGAAACGGAGGTCGATTTTCAGACCCTCGGCCTGAAGAAAAGGCTGAACCCGAAGATTGAACTTGCTTTATACAGGCTTTTTCAGGAATGCATGACGAATATCTCCAAGCACGCGAAGGCCACGCGGGTCGAGATCATGCTGACTTACAGCCATCCCCGCGTCATCTTCATCGTCAGGGACAACGGTGTAGGCCATGAGCCGTCGAAACGCGGGAAGGCAAGAGGCAAAGCCTTGGGAGGCATCGGCCTCCTCAGCATGAGGGAGAGAGTTGCTTCTCTCGGAGGTTCTATCGACATAGCGTCCTCACCGGGAAAGGGCACGACAATACGGGCTGAGATCCCTGTGGGATAGAGGACAAAAATGACAAAGATCAGAATCCTTATTGCAGATGACCATGCTATTGTGCGGGACGGGCTCAGGCAGCTTCTGAACAGGCAGGCAGACATGGAGGTAACCGGCGAGGCCGAGGACGGTCGGGAGGCGTTGAAGAAAGTGAAGACGCTGCGTCCCGATGTCATCCTTCTCGACATCGCTATGCCGCGCCTCAGCGGCCTCGAAGTGATAAGCCTGATCCGTGAAGCATCGACTGATACCCAGGTAGTGGTTCTCTCCATGCACGCGAAGGAAACCTACGTCCAGCAGGTCTTGGCGTCAGGAGCCCTCGGCTATGTCCTCAAAGCCTCACCAAGCACTGATATCCTCGAAGCGATCCGCACGGCTCACCGGGGCGAGTATTTTCTCAGTTCGCGCCTAAAGGCGGAGGTCATCGGCCAGTATTTGAAGACGCGGCCGGCGGCTGTGGCGGTTCATGGCTATGAACTCCTCACTGAAAGGGAACAGCAGGTCTTCCGTCTGGTCGCCCAGGGCCACTCCACGGCCCAGATCGCGGACATCCTTTGCGTGAGCGCCAAGACTGTGGAAAAGCACCGCACCAGCCTGATGAACAAGCTGGGTGTGCACGACCGTATGGAACTCCTCAAGTACGCGATCAAGATCGGTGTTGTCGATCCGGAATTATGGGAAGATTGACACGAACCTGCGAAACTTCGCTCTGTGTCACTTCAACCAAAAGCATGCGTCACATTCGAATGATAAGCTCATCTCGAAAGCGTTCCCCCTTGAAATTGCCCATTTCATAAATTCCTGATTTCTGCCCTGCCCTGCAAGTCACAGACTTCATGCCATGAGCAGCCTTGAAAAGTAGGGTCATCCCCCTTCACAATGGGGTTCTCCCCCCATTGTCTCATTGCCCACGGTAATCTATGTCCATATACGGGCAGAAAAGAATTTCTGCCCGCGGACAAAAAGCGAGAAGGGACTTTGTCGGATCAAAAGACCCTGTACTCGAATCCACCGCCGTCGGCGCTGCCGGCGATAAGGCTTTCATTTTTTCTCACAGTTATCTCTTAATGAAAGGAGGATGCTTTATGGACTTAAGTGTTATTGGAATTGTTCTATCGTTAGCGTTTATTGTCGTCCTCGCGCTCAGGGGCTGGCACATCATCATCATCGCCCCCCTTGCCGTTGTCATCGTATCCATTTTCTCCGACATGAACATCATGCAAACGATGACCGGACCTTATATGAAAGGGTTCGTCAATTACGCGGGAAGATTCTATCTCATATTCCTGGCCGGTTCCGTTTTCGGCAAATTCATGGAGGACGGTCAGGCGGCACGCTCCATCGCTAACGGTATCTTGAGAGTTACCGGGAAAGAGAACCCCCTCCGGGTCATGTTAGCCGTTTCACTCGTCGCGCTGTGTCTGACCTATGGCGGCGTGAGCCTGTTCGTCGTCATCTTCGCGGTCATTCCGATCGCGCGGCCCCTCTTCAAGGAATTGGATCTCCCCTGGCATCTCTTCATGGCAGCATTCATCTTCGGGGCGGCATCGCTGTCGATGACCATGCTTCCGGGCACCCCCCAGATCCAGAACATCATGCCCACAAAATACATGGCGTCTTCGCCTACCTCGGCTCCATTGGTCGGCCTGGCTGGAGCGTTTATTGTCGCCACTTTCAACGTTTTCTATTTCCGCTATATCTTGAAGAAAGCGAAGGCTAAGGGCGAAGTGTATGAAGAACCCGCTCCCGGCGTCCTCGGAGCAGGAGCGCCCGCCTCGGGACCGATGCCAAATGTGTGGTTGAGCCTGATTCCACCGGTTGTAGTTCTCGTACTGCTCAATGTGGATATACCCTATATTAAGAAGGACGTCGTTCTCGCCCTGACCGGAGGGGTGGTGGCCTGCATTATCCTGTTCTGGAAGTTCTATGCCAATGTCCTGACTACCTTGAATAAGGGCGCCGTCAACACCGTTATTCCCATCGTGAACACCTGCGCCGACGTCGGTTACGGCATGGCCGTGGCTGCAACGGCAGGGTTCAAGGTCGTCTCCGCCTGGCTGCTGACGCTTCCCATGCACCCGATCATCTCCCTTTCGGTCGCCACGAATATCATGGCGGCCATTACGGGTTCCGCATCCGGAGGTCTCGGAATCATCTTGGAGACCATGGCTCCCAAATATCTCGCCCTCGGGCTGAGCCCCGATCTGATTCACAGGATCGCCGCCATGTCTTCCGGGGCATTCGATGCTATGCCCCATAATGGAGTCGTCATTACCGTGCTTGCAGTCTCCGGGCTCGTGCATGCCAACGCCTACAAGCACATTTTCTTTGGACATGTTGTCGCGACGACCATAGCCCTCTTCTTCGCGATCCCGCTGGGCATCATGATTTACGGTTAATGAAAACGCGGGGAGGAGGAATACATGAAGAAGCCTGAGATTAAAAAAGTGGCCGTCCTTGGGGGAGGAATGATCGGATCGAGCTGGGCGACCAACTTCCTCTGGAAGGGTTTTCCCGTCCACATCTATGACATCAGCGATGAGGCCTTGAAAACCGCCCGGGGCCGCATCCTCGGCAACATGAAATATCTCGTCGGGAAAGGCATCCTGACGGCGGATAAGATGAACGTCGCCCTCAGTCTCGCGAAATACACGACGAACATCGAAGAAGCCGTAAAGGGTGTTCAGTTCATCCAGGAGTCCGTACTCGAACATTATGACGTCAAACAGGCCCTGCTCGCTGATGTGGACAGGCATGCGGCGACAGACGCCGTCTTCGCGAGCAGCACCTCCGGTCTCCTCATAACGGAGATTGCGAAGGACTCAAAACATCCAGAGAGATGTATCGGCGCCCACCCTTACAATCCTCCTCACCTTATCCCGCTTGTCGAGATCAATAAGGGACAAAAGACGACGGAAGAAACTGTAGAGAGAACCTACGCATTCTATAAATCCATCGGCAAGGAACCCATAGTCCTCCGGAAGGAGGCCCTCGGGTTCATCGCCAACAGGCTGGCCATGGGCCTCTACAGAGAAGCCGTCGATCTCGTGATGAGGGGTGTATGCTCTGTGGAGGACGTCGATAAGGCCGTATGCTTCGGACCGGGACTGCGCTACGCCCTCATGGGTCCAAATCTCATCTACCAGTTGGGAGGCGGCCCGCATGGAATTCAGGGCCTGCTCAAACACGTCGGGCCTTCGATAGAGTTGTGGTGGGGCGACATGGCAGTCTGGAAGAAGTGGCCGCCGGGCTGGGCTGAAGCGGCCCAGGAAGGCGTCAACAAGGAAATGATGAACCGTGCGCCTGAACAAGGCCGTAACAATGAAGAGATCAGCAGATGGCGCGATGACGGCCTTATTGAAATTCTGAAATTTTTGAAAAAAATCTGATGGAAATATCTGTTCCTCCGAAGAGGGAAAGGAGGGAAATACGATGGACTGGAAACAAATATATAAAAGCAAACTTGTATCTATCGAGGAGGCAGCTGCCAAAATTGGATCAGGAGACAGAATCTGGATGACGCCATGCTCGGGAGCGCCCATACAGATAGCGGAAGCCCTTGCAGACCGTGTAAACGAACTCAAGGATGTCCATGTCGTAACAGGCCTGGCATTGCATCCCTTCAAGATCCTCAAGTCGCCTGAGTATATCGGCCGTATTAATTTCCACACCATATTTATGGGACCTTACGAAAGAGCCTTCTTCAAGGTTGGCAACGTAAACGTCAACTCAGTTAATTTTTCCAAGACGTATATCGCCATGAGGGATTATTATAAAATCAATGTCCTTCTTGCCGATGTTTCGCCGCCGGATGACGAGGGTTATCTGCACTATGGTGCATTAGGGGCCGGTTGGAATGGGACCGCGGAAGATCAGGCGGAAAAAATTATTGTGCAGGTAAATAAGCATCAGCCGAGGGTGCAGGGCTCCGAACACAGAGTTCATGTCAGCAAGGTGAGCCACATCTGTGAATTCGACCATGCTTTGCCGCCGCTTCCGCAGCCGGAGCCTACTGAGATTGACAAGAAGATAGCGGCATTGCTTGCTGAACAGATTCCGGACGGGGCAGCAATTCAGATAGGAGTGGGCGGTCTTTCCAATGCGATCGGTTACTATTTGACAGGCAAGAGAAATCTATCCATCTACACCGAGATGTTTGTGGATTCGATGCTGGATCTGGTCAAGAAAGGTATTGTCACAGGTAAAATCGTGGCGGGGTTCGGTCTCGGCAGCAATGAACTTTACAATTTCATGGGAGACGGCAGGGTGGAGCTTAGACCTGTCAGAATCGTCAATGACCCAAATGAAATCGCGAAGATTGATAATCTTATTTCCATCAATGTGACACTGATGGTTGATTTAACGGGACAGTCCTGCTCCGAATCGATCGGATTTGCGCAGTACAGCTGCACCGGCGGCCAGTCAGATTTTACAAGGGGCGCCGCGCTCGCGAAGGGAGGAAAAGGATTTCTTTGTCTGCCTTCAACGATCCAGACGAAAGATGGAAAGAAGTCTTCTACAATTACGGCAGCGCTTCCGCCGGGGGCTGTGGTCACCACGCAGAGGTCGGACGTCATGTATGTGGTAACGGAATACGGGATTGCGGACCTTTACTGTAAGCCGATTGCGGCCCGGGTCAATGAACTAATTGCTATTGCCCATCCTGATTTTCGTGAGGGCTTGAGAAAACAGGCAATAGAAGCGGGGTTGATAAGGGCGTAAGAGTTTTGTGCCGTGTCTTTCAGGGCGACCTGAAAAGACAGACATACGGAAATAATAAAGTTAATAGCAGAGGAGGATTTATGAAAAAACCATTTGAACGCGTGGCCGTCGTCGGTGTCGGCCTCTTAGGCACGCAGATCGCCATGCTGTCGGCATATGCAGGTTACAAGGTCAGCGTATACGATACCAGGGAAGGCGCCTTCGATGATACATATGAGAGACTATTTGCAGATTTGAAGACAAAGGTTGCGAATCCCTTCATTCCCTGGGACGATTGGGCGAAATGCAAGAGCAAAATCACCTTTACAACCAAGATTGCCGACGCCCTCAAGGATGCCGACCTGGTGGTCGAAGCCGTAACGGAAGATGTGGAAATAAAGCGCAAGCTATTCAAACTCATGAATGAGAACGCGCCTGCCAAGGCGATATTTGCCACAAACAGCTCCTCTCTTCCCATATCGAGGATGGAAGATAGCAGCGGCAGGCCGGAGCGATGCATAAACACTCATTTCTATCTGCCGCTCCAGGGAATGAACATGGCGGATCTCATGGCAGGGACAAAGACTCTTCCCGATGTCATGCAGAAGGGCGAGGAATGGATTCGTTCCTTGGGTGTCGTGCCGTTGAGGGTGAAGAAGGAGATTCTCGGTTTCTGCTTCAACAGCGTCTGGCGGGCAATTAAAAGGCAAACCCTGTATATGTGGGGGAACGATTTTGTTGATTTCCGGGACATCGACCGCGCCTGGCAAATCTTTACAAAAATGAAGGTGGGGCCTTTCGGCCTCATGGATACAGTCGGTCTAGATACGGTCTTCAACATCGAGATGGTTTATTACAACGATTCGAAAGATCCAAAAGATAAGCCGCCCGACGCCCTTGTGGAGAAGATAAAGAAAGGCGAACTGGGCGTTAAGAGCGGGAAGGGATTTTATACATATCCGAACCCGGAATTTCTCCAGCCGGACTTTTTGAATCCGAAAAAATAAAACCGCTACAAGGAGAAGGCATATGAAAGAAAAAGCCGTTATCACCGCGGCCATTACCGGAAGCATTCACACCCCGACGATGTCCGATTATCTTCCCATCACGCCAGAGCAGATCGTGGACGAGGCAGTGGGCGCTTATGACGCAGGCGCGGCCGTCTGCCACATCCACGCGCGGAATCCTGAAACGGGAGTGCCTGTGCCGGACGTGAATCTCATAAAGGAGATCATCACGAAGATCAAGAGCCGCTGCAACATAATAATCTGCATTACCACGGGCGGGGGGCTGGGAATGACGACGGAACAGCGCGTCGCACCGGTGACCCTTTACAAGCCGGAGCTTGCATCATTCAACGCCGGCTCCATCAACTTCGCCCTCTTTCCGGTGATCCCGAGATACAAGGAGTGGAAGTTTGAATGGGAAAAGCAGTATCTGGGCATGACGGAGGATTTCATCTTTGCCAATACCTTCAAGTCCATGAAGGAATACTGCGCGAAGTTCAATCAGGTAGGGACGAAGCCCGAATTTGAGATCTATGATTCCGGCATGGTAAACAATGTGGCCTTCATGATACAGGCGGGGTATATCAAAAAGCCCGTTTATATACAGTTCGTCATGGGCGTCCTGGGCGGCATTACGCCGAGCCCGGAAAATCTCATGTTCCTTGTCGATTATGCGAATAAGATGATCGGTGATTTCGAGTTTTCCGTATGCGTTGCAGGACGCGCCCAGTTCCCCATCTGCACGCAGTCCCTGCTTATAGGCGGGAATGTCCGTGTAGGTCTTGAGGACAACGTATATCTCGAAAAAGGCCGGATGGCAAAGAGTAATGCGGAGCAGGTCGCCAAGATCGCGCGCATAGCCCGTGAGCTGGGAATAGAACCAGCCACACCCGACGAAGCAAGAAAGATTCTGCGTCTCAAAGGATTCGACAAGGTAGATTTCTGAATAACTGACCGCCCCCATCCGCAGTCAGGGTGGGGGCCTCTATTTTCCAACCCACCCTTCATTTGTCACTTAAAAAAATTTCTCATGAGATCCCGCCGAAATCAAGCGGCAGCGCAAGCCGCGTTTGTCGTCGAATTGCCTTGACACGCAAAGCCTTCATTTCTTATACTTGGCCCGACAAGAGGGCATTCTTCTTGGCTCAAGTCGGGAGGCTTGAACCAGCTGGTTAATCCCGGAATCAAAAAGCTCACCGAGGATATTATGGAAAAGAAGGAATATCTGAAGACGCCGGTTGCACACATTGACATAAAATCAATCGATGCAGTTGATATCATCGATGCCATGAGGGGAATGTCCTTTTCGGCAAGAGACCTGGCCCAGGCCGCTGACATCTATGACAGGATGCTGAGAGACAAAGACTGCACCATCATTCTCACCATAGCGGGAAGCACGAGCGCCGCGGGCTGCATGCAGGTGTATGCGGATCTCGTGAAACACAACATGGTGGATGTGATCGTTGCCACAGGCGCCACGATTGTCGATATGGATTTTTTTGAGGCTCTCGGATTCAGGCATTACCGGGGCAGCCCCCACGTTGATGACCGGACACTTAGAAAGCTTTACATCGACAGGATATACGACACTTATATCAACGAGGAGGATCTCCAGGTCTGCGACAAAACTATTACAGAGATAGCTGACGCACTGCCACCCTGTTCGTACTCGTCGCGGGAATTCATACGGGAGATGGGAAAATTTCTTGCAAGAAAGGCCGCCAAGCAGGATTCTCTGGTGCAGGTCGCCTATGCAAACGATGTCCCCATTTTTTGTCCCGCCTTTTCCGACAGCAGCGCCGGCTTCGGCCTCGTGCTGCACCAGCACCGGCGTCCGGAAAAGCACGTTTCCATCGATGCGGTAAAGGATTTTCGTGAGCTGACCATGATCAAGGTGAAGGCCCAGACAACCGGACTCCTGATTATCGGCGGCGGCGTTCCAAAAAACTTTGCCCAGGACACGGTGATATGCGCCGAGCTTCTGGGATTTGACGCCCCCATGCACAAATATGCCGTGCAGATAACCGTGGCGGACGTGAGGGATGGAGCCTGTTCCAGCTCCACGCTGAAGGAGGCGACGTCCTGGGGAAAAGTCGACATGGCTTGTGAGCAGATGGTCTTTGCCGAAGCGACCACAGCATTGCCGCTCCTTGCAAGCTACGCCTACCACAAGGGAAACTGGAAGAAGAGAAAGAAGCGGCAGTTTGCGAAGATGTTCTGAAAAAAGAAACAGGCTGCTTTTGGTGCGGTTCAATGAAAGCAGCCTGTCTTATTATGCATGGGATGAGGGGGATCGAATAGATTCAATAACTGCTTATTATTACTAATTATCTATCTTATAAATTATTTTACATACCCCCAAAAATACCCCCGTTTATTGGGTTCTTCTGATATCGACATCAGATTTTTTCATAAAATAAACCAGGCGGATGTTTTAACCGTGAGTGAGTGGGCTGACACATTACTGAAGCAAGGAGAATCGCCGAAAAGATAGCTTCAAGTGAGCCGTATGTTAGAGAGTAACCCGCAAATACAAGTCTGCACTTTATTGATCGGCTCATTTTATTGATAACTGGTTGTAGGGCGCAGATATTTTAACGTGCATTTCTGGAATGATGGTGGCCTGATGTTCTTCCTGTAATCCGTGCCAAGGCGATGTCGTGAAAACCTGATCATTTCAGATGATAATCATTATTGAGAAATTATGGTATTTATGTAAGATTGCGATCAACAATCATCAATGACCATGAGGCAATCACTTTGTCTTATACAGATTATGTAATCATTGTTTGGTGATGAAAGAGAAATGGCAAGAAGGAGCAGCAATGAATCCTCCCACCCATTCTGAAGCACAGCACCGGACGCTTGGTCGATGGGAGCGGCTGGCCTGGTTACCAATTCCGCTGCTGCTGGCAGCTATCATCGCAGCAAGGATGGCGGGCCTGCGTGATATCTATGAATCCCACATGCTGCTACTCGTCTTGAGTTTCACCTTCTACACACTGGTCTCGTTGGGCACTCTCTATCTCATCGGACGTAGTTTCCTCGCGTTAGGCTCGCCGGGACTGTTGCTCCTGGAGTGCGGAGTGGTATTTTGGAGCCTGGCGGGCACAGTTGGGGACTTCGTCTCACACGGTGATGCGAATATCAACGTTAGCATCTTCAATATCGGTATCTTGCTGGCCGGGCTATGCCATCTGGCAGGCACCATCCTTGCGCTGAGGCCACAGCGAGTTCTCCGTGCGAAGCCCCTGTGGTTGGGAGCAGGCTTCGTGTTCGCCCTGGGTGCGCTCTGGTTGGTCTCGCATGCTGCGTTGATGGGTTGGCTACCGGTTTTCTTTATCCCCGGCCATGGGGGCACACCGATGCGCTACATAGTTCTCGGTTCGGCCATCACATTGTTCGTGCTTTCCGCCAGTCTGTTGAAGGCAAACCAGCGCATGGCGCATCTCCCGTTTACCTCTTGGTATGCTCTTGCACTTCTGATGCTGGCGGTGGGATTATTCGGCGTTATGATCCAGTTGTCCCTCGGCTGCGTTGTGAACTGGCTGAGCAGGACGGCACAATGGCTCGGCGGGGTCTACCTACTCTTTGCCGCCGTCGCTTCGCTACGCGAGTCACAGTTGCCACTTCTTCCGCAGCAAAGCGAGTCAAGTCCAGCCTATTACCGGGACGCCGTTGCCGTGGCGATGGTGCTTGCAGCGGCCGCCATACGCCTGGCCTTTCTCTCGACGATGGGAATGCAAGCCCCCTTCGTTACATTCTACCCCGCTGTGATATTCGCGTCGCTTTACGGAGGCTTACGCGCGGGTCTGTTGGCAACGGCCCTGTCTGCAATAGTCGTTGACTATTTCTGGATTGAGCCGGTAGGCCAGTTCGCCATAGAGCACTCTTCTGACTGGTTGGCGATGCTGACCTTTCTGCTGACCGGCGCGCTGATTACCGGAGTTTCAGATGCCATGCATCGCGCTCGCACCAGTGCCTCTGCTGCAGAAAAGCAGGCCCTGCTCGCCACCGAACGTGCGGCAGCAGCAGAAGCGCTGCATGAGACTCGGGCGAAGCTGGAGGCTGCTCTGGAGAGCATGAGCGATGCTGTATTCATATCAGATACAGATGGAAATTTCATCGACTTCAACGAGGCCTTCGCGACTTTCCACAAGTTTAGAAATAAGGATGAATGTGCCAAGACTTTTGCCGAATACCCCGACATTCTTGATGTGTTCATGGCTGACGGGACACTGGCACCGCTTGATATGTGGGCCGTGCCCCGCGCCTTACGGGGCGAGACGGCGACAAACGTCGAGTATGCTCTGCGACGCAAAGACACGGGCCAAACCTGGGTCGGAAGCTACAGCTTTGGCCCCATTCGCGACAAGGGCGGCATCATCGTCGGATCGGTGGTGGTTGGGCGGGACATCACGGATCACAAGCGGGCCGAGGATGCGCTGCATCGCCAGTCCGAGATGCTGGAGCATGCGCCTGTTCTGGTTCGTAATCTGAATGATGAAATCATACTGTGGAACAGCGGCATGGAAAACATGTACGGCTACTGGCGCGGCGAAGCTCTTGGGAAAGTCTCCCACGATCTTCTGCAAACTGTGCATCCGCAACCACCGGCCGAGATCATATCCCAGATTCGCAATGAAGGGCAATGGGAAGGCGAGCTCCACCACAAGAGGAAGGATGGAAAGAATATCATTGTCACGAGCCTTCAGATGCTGCATAGAGATCCGGACGGAAATGCGGCTGCAATCATCGAGGTAAATACAGACATCACCATGCGTAAGCAGGCTGAAGATGCGCTGCGGAAGGCGAAAGATGAAATGGAGGAGCGGGTTAGCGAGCGAACGGCCGAGTTGCAGACAGCGTCGCTTTATGCCCGTAGCCTGATCGAAGCGAGCTTGGACCCACTGGTCACGATCAGCGCAGACGGGAAAATAACGGATGTCAACCGTGCATCCGAAGAGATTACAGGCGTAAACCGGCTGCAACTCATCGGAAGCGATTTCTCTGAATACTTCACGGAACCAGAGAAGGCGAGGGCCGGTTACAAGAAGGTTTTCCAGGAAGGCTCTGTAAGGGATTATCCGCTTGAGATAAAGCGTCGGGAGGGACATGTAACTCCCGTCCTGTACAACGCCTCTTTGTACAGGGATAAGACGGGGCAGATCATGGGCGTTTTCGCTGCGGCCAGGGACATTACCAAGCGCAAGCAGGCCGAGGAGGCGCTGGAGAAAGCATACGGGGAGCTCGAACAGCGCGTTGAGGAACGGACATTCGAACTGAAAAAACGCACGGCACAGCTTGAAGAAGCAAATAAAGAACTTGAAAGCTTCGCATACTCAGTTTCCCATGACCTGCGTGCTCCGCTGCGTGCAATCGACGGGTATGCACGCATGCTTCTCAAGAAGCACGGGCAGGCATTTGATGAAGATTCGATGCGCAAGTTCAATGTCATAAGATCGAGCTCTCAGACGATGGGCCAGCTCATCGATGATATCCTGACACTGTCCCGCTTAGGCAGGGCGAAGATGTCCATAGTGAATCTGGATATGGAAGGGATTATAAAGGATGTATGGAAGGAACTGCAAACCATCGACCCGGAGAGGAACATGGCCTTGACCATCCGACCTATGCCCTCCGGATACGGTGATAGGACCCTCATCAAACAGGTATATGCCAACCTGCTTGGCAACGCCGTCAAATTTACGAAGTACAAAAATCCCGCGGAGATTGAAGTCGGTGGCTATGAAGATGGGGATGATCATGTATACTATGTCAAGGACAATGGCGTAGGCTTTGACATGGCATACTACGATAAACTCTTCGGCATCTTTCAGAGACTGCACAACAACCCTGACTTCGAGGGGACAGGGGTCGGTCTTGCCACGATCCAGCGCGCAGTCCACAGGCACGGTGGCCGTGTATGGGCGGAAGGGAAAGTAGACGAGGGAGCGACATTCTATTTTTCGCTGCCTTTATCACTCACGCACATAAGATGATATCGATTCCTGACGACAATTAGACTGCACTCGTATTGATCATTTCTAATGGTAATCGTCACCATAATTCCAAAGTGAAAGTTGAGGATAAGTAGGTGACACCAATAATCGACAAATTTCATTTCTTCATCGTTCGCTCTTGAGTATAACTGGATGAAATCTACTGCACAAGTACATCAACCACAAATCTCGATTCCAATAACGGATAATCTTTCGGTATAGTCAAGGGCGTTGATAGGTACGTATTACCTGGCAAAAACTAACTTGATGTTGTCTGTAAGCCTGAATCCTGGCTTCCAGCCATTATGAAATTCTTTAGCTAAGCCGCTTCCCCCCCTCTGTTTGTTCTGTTCCAGGGGAAGAGTCTTCCCCTGGGTAGTCGTGTAAGAGCAAGAAATATTATAGTGTGATGCAGTTTGATTCTTGACAATATAAAGTTTGTATAATAAATGAATGTTCAGTATTATAATGATACAAGGTGAGGACTGCTATGAGAAAGCTGAAACAATATGGGATACAACTGGAAGAGCAAGTTATCGTGCGGATCGATAGACTGGCGAAGAAACTAAATCAACCAAGAAGTCTGGTAATGAGAAATTTAGTATTAGGCGGGCTGAAAGACATGGAATTTCTTCATAAGACCGGAGTTATTGACGCAGTAGTATTTTCAGATAAGATAATGAACAAGGTTAAGGGTGCATTATTAAAGGGGAAACTTGTGTTAGATGAAAATGACGAACTTAAAATAGAAAAATAAATTGATACTCATTTTTTTCTTGACAAGTATTATATATCCATGGTATTGAATTTCCAATATATCATTTAACTTCACATTTATCATTTAACTACTCCCCGGCACAGCGGAACAACATGTTCGCCTAACGAACCAATGAAGTTTTGCAGTTTATGATTTAACTACCTGGCGATAACGCTGCATGCCCGTAACCAGCAGTCAGATGCTTTCCCTGAAGATATGGCTGCCATGACATCCGGTGATAATTCATTTATTGCCTCAAGGAAGTGCGTCCGAAATTTTGTATTCATGAGAATTTTGGATCCTTGCAATTGCGGGGAAGTGAAGGTTCTTTAATTCCTTCATCCCGTTCGATGAATGTGCTCGACCAGGCGTTTTCGATCTCCACACGATTGAATGCTCCGGAGCACGGTACATTAAAAATAATCTATTCACAAAACATTATCAGTGAAAGGACCCTTCCAGGGGAAAGCATTCTAGTTCCCCCTGAGGGGCAACTATCTTTCTCCTGGCCAATTGAACATTAACGAAGAAAGGAGAAAGAAAAATGGCTACATATTCTGCTTGTAAGAAAATCAGCGGAAAAGGATGAAGAAGGTTTCAAGTCAGTTGAAGAAGCCTTCAAGGACATGGATACACGAATTGCATGATCATCAATGCAATGAACGTCTCACCAGAGTCATTCAATTTTAACATCTCAGAAAAACCTGAACAAACAAAAAAGTAAAGCGGTACATCGTGAGGATACAGAGTCATCCTCACAGCGAGGCGGGATAGTGTGGAATCCCGATGAGCACCTTTTATCATTTAACTTCTATATCGTTTAACTTCAACGTGGCTGAACCAGGGTCACGAAGCGGCGAAATCCGTTTCTTTGCTAACGCACGAAGAGCGGTACAAAGAGACGGATTTAAGGGTTGCTATTCACGTTGAGAAAACGACGGGGTCGTGGTC
>JBEKXK010000018.1:0-46492 GCA_049512055.1 Syntrophales bacterium
TGTCAAATTATGCAAGCCTTTGATTATAAGAAACAAATTTTAGAGCCGATCAAGTCCCTTAAAGGCGCACCGAGGGAAGAGATGTATGTGCCGGGACACAGGACATGCGCCGGATGCGGTCCCGCAATAAATTACCGTCTTACGGCAAAAGCCGCAGGTAAGGAAACAATCTTCATTGGGCCTACGGGCTGCATGTACGTGGCAAATTCAAGTTACCTGTGCACACCGTACGCCGTATCGTGGATCCATGCTCAGATAACCAACGGCGGAGCAGTGGGCTCGGGTATCGAGGCGGCCTACAAGATACTGGCCCGTAAAAAGAAATATGACGGGCCATTCCCAAATGTAATAGTGATGGCAGGCGATGGCGGGTCCGTTGATATCGGTCTCCAGGCAATGTCTGGAATGATGTATCGCGCGCATGACGCGCTGTTCATCTGCTATGACAACGAATCCTATGCAAACACAGGTATTCAGACCTCGCCGACAACGCCTTACGGCGCGAACACCACTTTCACACCGCCGGGTAAAGCGATTCCGGAGGGCAAGACACTCTTTCCGAAAGACCCTCCGCAAATGGTAATCGGGGGACATCCTGCGGTAAAGTACGTTGCTACTACCTGTGTTTCCTACCCCGTCGACCTGATGAATAAGGTGCGTAAGGCTCTCAATTATGATGGCCCTACATTCCTGCACATGCTCGCACCCTGTCCGAAGGGATGGAAATTCGATGAGAAACTGACACTCGAAATGGGCAGGCTCGCTGTAGAGACAGGGATGTGGACGCTATATGAATGGGAAAATGGCGTCTACAAGTACTCGCGTCTGCCGAAAAAATATAAAACGGTAGACGAATATATGAAATATCAGGGAAGGTTCTCTCATCTGAAACCGGAACACATTGCCAAGATGCAGGCCTTCGTCGATGAGAAGATTCAGAGGATTAAAGCTATTGCGGTTGAAGCTCCGATTCCTACGCCCAAGAAAAAGAAGGCATAGATTGAGACGAGAGGCGAGAGTCCTTCTTACATTGCGTGATTAGTCCAGAGCACCCTGCCGCTTCCGGCAGGGTGCTCTGAATCTCTTTAACGTCATCGATCTAAGTATGAGATAACTCCTCACCGATGTCGGGTGAGGAGAAACCTTCTGCCAAATTGATTAAGGAGGAAAAAATGGGAAACGGAAACAGTGTAAAGACAGGTTTCATGAATAATCCCTGGATAATGCTGACAGCCGGCGTTCTCGGTATGGCAATGATATCCAGTCTTCAGTATGCCTGGGCTCTTTTTGTTCCTGATATTCTTAAGTCTAATCCGACATTCTCAAAGGTGGAGATTCAGGCGGCCTTTGCGACATTTATAGCGTGTATGACCTTTGCGGGGCCTCTGACCGGCTACCTCATGGACAAGTTCGGCACAAAAATTTTCTTCTCCCTTGCAGCAGTCCTGGTAGCGGTCGGATGGGGGAGCATTGGCACACATGATAAGACATTGCCAATGTGCATATCTTACGGAATTGCAGGCATCGGCGCAAGTTTTATATATACAGGCGGTATAGCCGCGTCCTTGAAGTGGTTTCCAAAGAAGAGAGGCACGGCTTCCGGTATCATGGCTTGCGGTTTCGGTTCCGGTGCAGCACTTTTCGGATGGCTAATAACCATACTTGTTGCGAATTACGGCTACAAAACCGCCTTCCTTTATACCGGCATTGGGTTTGCGGTGGTATTGCTTCTGGTTGCGCAGGTGCTCAGATTCCCTGAGGCCGCTGGTGCCACAGAGGCGGCTGTTTCCGACAAGCCGAAAGAAGCTGAAGCCAAGAGTTACGGTCCCGTACAGATGTTCAAGACGGGGCAGTTCTATCTGATTTATGGCATGTTCGTACTTATGGCAATCGGATATATGTTCCTCGCGCCGAACATCAAGCTCATGGCCAATGACTACAAGGTTCCGGCGGCAATATTTACTATTACTTTTACGGCATTCACTGCAGCAAACGGGTTGGGAAGAATCGTTTGGGGCATAATTTCAGACAAGATCGGCAGAGAAAATGCCATGTTTATTGATTTTGTGGCGTGCGGTCTCTTGTATATTCTCCTGCCCTTTGTAGCGGACAATCCGTATGCATTCATGATCGTCGTAACGGTGGCATTTTTCTGCACCGGGCCAATGTTTGCTTTCTTCCCGCCTATTACCGCCGATCGTTATGGCGAAAAATATTTGTCTACAAATTATGGCGTAATTTACACCGCGAAGGGTGTCGGTGGTCTGATAGGACCGACATTTATCACTGCTCTTGCTCTATTTTATGCCAAGTCGCAGGGTTATCACATTGGATGGACGGTCGGTTGTTCGGTTATTGGAGCAGCTTCTATTGCTTCGGGAATTAGCGCGCTGATTCTGAAGAAGATAGCTAAACCGGCGGGAGTTTAGCCGTTGCGTTCTGCCGCGGCACAGGTAGAGGCAACACTCAAAACGTCATCATCGATTGGGTGACTGAAGGAATGGTCTTAAGAGAGTTTTAGATGGGACGCCTATGACGGCGGCAAAGATACCTCTTTGCCAGTGAATGTTCCACTGGAGGGCGGCTGGTAGAAAAAATATCTCTGCTGACCGCCCTTGCTATTTTGAGAACAGAGGTGAGGCAATATGGAAGCCCTCATTGTTGGTGGTGCTGGAGAAGTAGGAAGATACCTGGCGAAGGTACTTCCCCCAAAGGGGTACAAACTAACAATTCTCGACCAGGCCCCGCCCCCTCTATGGTTTAATGAAAATCTGCCTCTTACCTATCTTCGCGGAAATATTTCCGATGCAACGATAACCAAAGACGCTGTCCGTGGAAAGGATTTGGTCATCCACCTTGCGTGGAGTTTTGCCGATGACCCGCATACAATTTTTGACACAGATATCAGAGGTCATACCCATCTCTTAGACGCAGCTTCATCCGCGGGCGTTAAGAGTTTTATCTATACAAGCACGGCAACTGTATATGGCCGTGCCGTTGTGCACCCCGTGACAGAGGCTCATCAGTGTCTTATTGGAGAAGCAAGGAAGTCTCTATACGCGCTTGGTAAGTTTACGGCGGAAGAGCTTTGCAAGTACTACCATAAGGCCCTTGGGCTTCATGTCACAATCTTCCGTTTCTGGTGGGCTTTCGCTGATAGCATCGGCGGGAGTCACTTGAGGGATTTAATCAGGAAGGCTATAAACAATCAACCCCTCGAATTGGTTCGCGGTGCAGGTGGCACATTTATTACCATGGCTGATCTCGAAAGCGCCATCATGCTTGCAGCGTCGAGACCCATTGCATCAGGTCAGATTTACAATTTGGGAAGCTTTTTTCTCACATGGGAGGAGATCGTTAAGATCATTGTGCATCTCACCAACTCCAATTCGCCTATCCGGTTTATCCCTTCTGAAGAGTGGCATGGACCTGCATTCTTGAGCGAGGTATGGGATTTGGATTGGAGTAAGGCAAAAGCCGAATTAGGTTTTAGGCCGACCGCATCTGCAGAAATGATGTTCGCCTTGTTCACTGAAGCCATGAAAAATTGTATTACCAATGTACAAAAAGATGCCCTTCATGAATAGATGTCCGGTCTCTCATCCGAATTGCCCATAATCATCAGGTAGATCACATCAGATTTGGCGCCGAAACCGCGCAGGTCAATCTTCTCTTACAATCCGCCGATGGGAAGACTTGAATATCCGGTCTTCGCCGTTGATTAGATGTGGAATATATAGACAAACGCTCTATTATGAATACGAAGACCTTCCGGCAGTATCAACTATCTGTGGAGGCGGGTTTTTCGTGATGGATCAGCCAGCACTGAGGATCATCTGCGAAGAGATCGGGGGTGCCTCGAGATTTTGAATAGGCGTAGGCCACCGCCCGGCAGCCACGGCAGGACGGCCACAGAGGGCATTTACCGCAATTCCCCTTGTAACTTTCTCTTTGCCTGAGGCGCCAGAGGACTTTGGAGGTTGACCATATCTGCCGCAGGGAGGTCTTGCGCAGGTTCCCTATCTTGAGCCCGATGCGACGGCACGGCATAACAGCCCCGTCACTGGTAATGGTAACTCCTGAGAAACCAGCGCTGCAGCCGGAAAGGGCGAGATCGCTTTCCGGTGACGGTTTGAATCCCGAAAGGACTCCGGCCAGAGGATCCCCGGAGGCGACTTCGAAGGAAGGGGTGTCTAATGCGAGCGCCCTTTCGTAGCCCATCTCAATCTCCTCAGCGGTAAGGAGGCTATCCAGTAATTTTTCACCGCTTCCGCAGGGAACGAGGCGGGAAAAACCGATTCCGGCAAATCCCGCTGCTTCTGCTGTCTTTGCCGTTTCTTCAATGCTCCCGATGTTGAGACGGGAGAGAGTCATATTAGCGCTCACGCAATTCCCGGCATCGATGAGAAGGCGGGCGCCTTTGACAGCAGCGGCAAAGCTTCCGGCGCCTCTGATGCCCTCGTGTATTTCAGGGGTGCCTTCAAGACTGATCTGGATGTCCGCTATACCAATGGCCGCCGCCTTTTGGGCGTCTTCTCCGGTTACAAGACAGCCATTGGTAAGAATAGCAACCTTGTAGCCGCTCTGCCGAGCATGGGTGATTACATCCCACAAGCCTTTATAGAGGAAAGGCTCGCCGCCGGTAAAATTAATCGACGGGGACAGAGATATATCGTACTCCTTTTCCCAGGCCTCCAACATCTCTGTGGCCCCGTCGATATGCTGCTTCAATTCACCAACGGACAACTCCCGGGGTTTTCTCCGCTGCTGATAGCAATGCTGGCATCGAAGATTGCAGCGCTCGGTGAGATGCCACTGGATAAAAAAATCAAACGTCTTTGTTGCCGGACCGGCAACTATTTGCCTTTTCACTTCTTTCAACTGTAGCATAACTTACCAGACTCCGCAGACCTCATGTACAACCAGAACTTCTCTTCTTCACGTTTGGCTCGTTTGCTCAGTTCGTTCCTTTTTAGGGTCCTCATCCTTTTTCACCTCCTTTCATATTGTTCTTAAGCCTGGGGATACAAACTCCTAAATGATCAATACCGATCATCAGTAGGATTATCTTTTCCTGCTGTTGCGAGAACCGAGCCCAATGATTCTTATCGTTTACTAAGAAAGAGCGTTTCTATTCTATAAGGGAAAGCCTCATTTATCTTTGTTAAATGCCTTAGTTCTTTTCACGATCACCCGCGCCGGTGCGCCGTCAGAATCCTGAATCTTTATGGGAAGACATATCATATCGTAATTGCCGGGCAGAACCTCGGTGAGATCAAGCCCCTCAATAACGAGAATCCCCGCGCTCAGTAAAGTCCTGTGAACATCCGGGCCATTTTTCTTGTAGCCGCCGACGGAAAGATAATCCACGCCAAGGGTCTTGATGCCGCGGAAGACGAGAAATTCCGCCGCACCTTTCTCCAAGTAGACAAAGTCTTCGGTAAAGGCATCCCTATAAAGTATTTTCTTTATCGAGTTTCGTGTTCTCAAAAGGATCCTTTCACCTTTCTTGATTCGGTGTATGGCAAGCTCCTTTTCTCTTATGGTATCGGTGTCTGCAATCTCGATGATCCTCGCAAGGCCTATGAGCGAATCAAACAAAAGTTGGTCCACTCCCTCTGCCCCCTTGATAAAATGCACCGGGGCGTCGACGTGAGTGCCGGAATGAGCGCCCATCGTTATCTTTGAAAGATTGACCGTATCGCCTTTGTCCATCTCGCGCACACGCTCAATGGAAACGGGAGGGTCACCCGGCCAGTGCATCATATTGGATTTAAGGGTAAGAGAGATATCGATCCATCTATTGTCATTCATCGTATTATGAACTCTCCTTCTCTTCTTTGTCCAATCAGTTTCGCTCGAGATGGCGGAGGCCGCCTTTTCCGGCAACAATGACGTCCGTGGCAATACCTATAAACAGCCCGTGTTCGATAAAGCCTGCACGCGCCTTTAAATCGGCGGCCAGCTTAGCGGGATCGCTTATCGGACCAAAATTGGCGTCGAGAATGATGTTCCCCTGGTCGGTCTTGAAAAGTTTTCCATCGCTATTCCTTCTTGGCTTAACTTCCGCCCCAAGTTTTTCCAGGGGGAAAATATGGGACTTCCACCCGAAGGCGGCCACTTCAATGGGAACGGCGCATCGTGTTCCGATGACTGGTGACATCTTCGCTTCATCCACGATGATGATCTCACAAAGGCTCGCCTGGGCGACGATTTTTTCTCTCAACAGGGCGCCGCCGCCGCCCTTTATCAGGTTAAGATGTCCGTCCACCTCATCCGCTCCATCAATGGCAAGATCGATGACGGAGTTTCTGTTTAAGGTGGTGAGCGGAATTCCCAGTTTCCTCGCATCCTCGAATACCTTCCGGGAACATGGCACACCGCGTATGTTCCGAAGTACTCCTGAATGGATTAGCTCTGCAATTCTTTTTACGGCGTAGAGGGCCGTACTCCCATGACCCAAGCCCACGATCATACCCGATTGCACAAATTCTACCGCCCGGTGCGCCGCCTGCTCTTTAAGTTTTGAGGTTTCAGATCCCACTCGTGAGGTCCTCTCTGCCATTCAGAGGCTATGTCATAATTCCTTCTCGTCTATTCCTTTAATTATGACACAGTTTCTTAGATAAGAAAACCGGGCAGTTTATCAAAAAATATGAAAATCATGACCATGAGCATGAAGTAATTGGTCTTCTTGAAAACACCCGTATAACTCGGCTCATGCTCTCTCATGAAGTTTATCCCGCTCATGACAAGCCATAGGGAGAAGGCAATAATGGAGATATGGACAAGCGCCGACTGGAGCAGGCCGAAGAAAATAACGAGTTGCAAGCTGACTGCCGTCGCGGTGATCCACTGGAAAGTCAACCGGTCCAGTTGAGCTGTGGTGAAGACTGCCGTGAGAGAGGGAAGGCCGGCTTCTTCATACTCCTTTCCGAAGGCGAGGAGATGAATGAAGAAGTGAGGGACCTGCCACATGAAAAAGAAAAAGGAGAGGACCGCTAACCGCTGATCCAAGAGGCTCCCGCCACCTGCAATCCAGCCGATCGCCGGCGGGATGGCCCCGACCAGGGCACCGGGGATGGCGGCAAAGGCGCTGCGGCTCTTGAGCCACGTGTAAAAACCATTGTACCAGAAGACGGCGGCAAGCCCCAGAAGAGGCGCAGCTAATGTGCCGGTGAGAAACAAAACGATTGTGCCTGAAGACATCAGGGTCACAGCAAAAATGAGTGCATGGCGGGGTTTGATTCTTCCCGACGGTATGGGTCTTCTGGATGTCCTTCGCATAAGCCCATCGGTAGCGCGCTCCTGCCAGTGATTGAGGGCGCAGGCGCCGCAGGCCATGAGAAATACGCCTGCCATAAGTGTCGGCAATGCCGACCAGAGCGACTGTGCGCCCAGAAGGAGGCCTGTAGCCGCCGAAAGCGCGGCGAAGAAAGATATCTTCACTTTGCAGAGACAGAGATAGGAACGGACGTTAGGAAAATCTTTCTTTTTCCCTTTTTGTAAAGGGGGACGGAAGTAGGATTTAAGCAGATCCCATTTATTCATAAAGAGCCTGTTAATCATCATTTGAGCGTCTCCATATAGCTAATAATGGTCTTGAGTTCTTCATCCGTCATCGGGACCTGGGGCATCACCGGGGGATAGCCCTTGACAGCGGCGCTCCGGGGATCAAGGATATGCTCACGGATGAAGTCAACATCCACGGTAATGCTCTTTTCCTGTCCCTTTGTGATCACTGTTTCTTTCCGGCCCAGAAGCTGTTTGAATGTGGGCCCGACCTTCTGGGCACCGTCCAGCGTATGGCACCCGAGACACCCCTTTGCCTGCAAGATCCGCGGCCCCAGATCCGCGACTGTAGTAGGCGGCGGCGCGTTCACCCACTTCTGAAAATCGTCCGGCGTCATAGCGATAACCTTAGAACGCATATGGGAATGGCCGACGCCACAGTATTCGGTGCAGAAGATGTCATAGTCGCCCGTCTCGTTCGCCGTGAACCAGAGGTGGGTCTTCATGCCGGGGACGCAATCTTCTTTGATGCGGTACGCGGGGATGTAGAGGCAGTGGAGTACATCGACGGATGTCATAATGAGCCTCACCGGCTTTCCGATAGGAACGTGCAACATGTCGCTCTGCTGGCCGTTGTCATAGTCAAAGAGCCAGGACCACTGACGGGCCGTGACATTGACTGTCATGGCATCCTTCGGCGGGTTGCGGATGTACTGAAAGTTCACCCACCCAAAGTAGAACATGAAGATGACGAGGATCGTAGGAATTACTGTCCAAGCAATCTCGAGGAGGGTATTTTCTTTGACGTGCTCCGGCCGGGGGTGCCTCTCCCTGTTGTACTTCACGAGGAAGACCACCATGCAGATCGTGACGATGGCGAGCAGAATTACACAGCAGGTGACGATGAAGAGGAAGGCCCCTTCCACTTTGCCGGCCGTATTTGAAGGCCCCAGAAACATCGTCCACCTCACCTCAGCCACACATCAACGAAGGTCAGCCCGATGAGCAGTGTCAGGGCTAACAGGGCGACGGTCAGCATCACTTTCAGAAATGTTCCCTCATACTTCAGGTGCATGAAGAAGGCGAGGACGAGACCGGCCTTGAGGGAAGCGATTGCCAGGGACCCGAGAATGCTGAACTGGGCGAGCAGCCGGAGCTTTGCCATGGCAATGGTGGTGGCCAAGAGAATGAGAAGGACCAGCCAGACGGCCGCGTACGTGCCCGTCGCGACTGCGTGATCCTCTGTATATTTCTCCTCCATGGTTTCTCCTTAAGTAATCAGGTAAAAAAGTGGATAAAGGTAAATCCACACGATATCGACAAAGTGCCAGTAGAGGCCGGTGTTTTCCAGCCGCGCATATTCCTTCCGGTTGATCGTTTCTCTCCGCGTGAAATAGAGCATGAAGGAGATGACGACGACTCCGATAAGGACATGGAGGCCGTGGAGGCCGGTCATGACATAGTAAAGCCCGAAAAAGAGTATCTCCCCCTGGCTGAGCGCGAGCAGTACGGGAGAATCCGGATAGATTCCCAGGTTGATCTTGGCGGTCCACTCGAAATACTTGATGACGAGGAATGCGACCCCCATGAGAATCGTCGCAAGCTGGAGGATGATGGAAGAAATCTTCTCCCCCCTTTTCATGGTTGCAATCGAAAGTGCGATGGTGAAGCTGCTCGTAAGCAGGACGACGGTGTTGATTGTCCCCAGGATAATATTCTCCTCGGCGGCGGCGGCGTGAAAATCCTGGGCGTAGTTGTAGCGGAATATGGAATAGAGGAGGAACATGCCGCCGAAAAAGAGTATCTCCGTAAAGAGGAAGAACCACATCCCCATCTTCTTTCCTGCGTAGTCGATATGTCCCGTTTCCGTGCTCACTCTGTCACTTCGCCTCCTCTTCGTATGAGTAGGGCCGCCGCGTGATTATAGGAATCTCCTGAAAATTTTCGCGGGGCAGGGGCGAAGGGATAGTCCACTCCAGCGTCTTTCCACCCCAGGGGTTTGCGGGGGCCTTCTCACCTTTGAAGATAGACCGGACCAAATTAGCGAAGATGATGATGAGACCGATGGCCAGGAACCACGAACCCATGGTGGAGATCACATGCCCCGTATGATATTGCGGCGGGTAATCGAAGTATCTTCTCGGCATCCCCTGGAACCCGAGGACGAACATGCTGAAGTAAAGGATGTTGAAGCCGACGAAGAGATTGAGCCAGCCTATCTTGGCGAATTTTTCATTGTACATCCGGCCGGTAATCTTGGGAAACCAGAAATGGAGCGCTGCAATGATGGAGAAACCGGCCCCGCCGAACATGACGTAATGGAAATGCCCGACGATGAAATAGGTTCCGTGCAGGTGCAGGTTCGTCGCCAGGGCCCCGATGATAAGACCCGTGAGCCCGCCGATGGAAAAGAGAAAGATGAACGAGAGGGCGAAAAGTAGGGGTGCGTCGACTGCGATGGAACCCTTGTAAAGGGTGGACACCCAATTGAAGATCTTGACCCCGCTGGGCACAGCCACCAAAAAAGTGACGAAGGAGAAGACGACACGGGCGGTGTCGCTCATCCCGCTGGTGAACATGTGGTGGCCCCACACGGCGTACCCAACAATTGCGATTCCCAGGGCCGACATGCAGATGGCGGTGTACCCGAAGAGAGACCTTCTCGAAAAGACCGGGACGATCTCGCTGATAATCCCCATGGCCGGAAGGACCATGATGTAGACGGCGGGGTGGGAATACATCCAAAAGAGGTGTTCGTAGAGGATCGGGTCGCCTCCCTTGGTTGGGTCGAAAAACCCGACGCCGAAGAAACGGCCCAGGAATATGAAGAGCAGCGTAATGGCCAGGACCGGCGTCGCGAGCATCTGCACCCAGCCCGTGGCGTAGAGCGTCCACGGGAAGGCGGGCATGCGGAACCACCCCATCCCCGGCGCCCGCATCCGGTGAATGGTGGTGACAAAATTGAGACCCGTAAGAATTGACGAGAACCCCAAGACAAAGACCCCCATGACGGCTATCGAAACGTTGGCCGGCGTCTGGACGCTATAGGGAGCGTAAAAAGTCCAGCCCGTATCCGGAGGTCTGCCCTTTATAAAGATGGACAGGAGGACCAGAGCGGCCCCGGCCACATAGAGCCACCAGGACAGCCGGTTGATCTTCGGAAAGGCCACGTCCTGCGTCCCGATCAGGATGGGAAGAAAAATATTCCCAAAGGCAACGGGGATTCCCGGTATGATGAAGAGGAATATCTGGATAACGCCGTGGAGGGTGAAAAATTCGTTGTAGCCCTGCTGGCCCACGAGCCATCCCGGCGAGAGGAGGCTGAGCCGGATGATAAAGCCCAGCACAACCCCTACGGAAAAGAAAGAGAGGAGAGCCATCAGGTACATAACGCCGATTCGTTTATGATCCGTGGACATCATCCACTCCGCGATAAGCCATCGGTATCTTCCTGTGCGTTCGTAAAACCCGGCCACCTCGGGTATTTCATTTCTCAGCGTCATATTCTTTGCCTCTGCGATATCTTCTGGACGTAACCTGGAGATAAATGAAAAAAGATACCATGGCAGCGAGGGTGATGACCCCGACTACTGCCATGAAATTAAAAAATTTACTGTGCCCCGGCGGTTCATGGGAGAAGCAGTAGAGGAGGGCTTTCCTGATCCCCGTGACGGCCTTTCCCTGGGAGGCCTCGGTGAGGGCCATGTTAAGGTCAAAGGAAGAGAAGCTGATAGGGTAGGCCGCACCGTACTGGAACTGCGTCACATAGTAATACCGTGATATCTTCCCGTCGGGGGCAAGGAATACCAGCACTACCGGGTGGCTGAAGCCGTGGATGTCTTTCCGGTAGTTGAAACCCACGGCCTCGGTCAACCTGTGAATACTCTCCTGCTTGCCCGTCAGAAATTTCCACCCGTCTTCGGGAAAAGACCTGCCGATGGCGTTTATGTAATTCTTCTTTGCCGCCAGAGCAATCATCGGAGTGTCTGCCTCATCGAAACTCACGGTAATGACCCTGTAGTCCTTGCCCGCGGCGACGGCCAGCCTGGGAAGGGCCTGCGAAAGACCGCCCAGCATCAGCGGGCAGATATGCTCGCATGAGAAATAGACAAGGGTCAGGATTACGGGTTTCCCCAGGAGATTGCCCAGTTTCACCTTGCCCCCCTTTTCGTCGTAGAATACGAGATCGGCGGGAATGATTTGCCCCGTCTTTTCCACGATGCCCATCTCTTCCGATTTGGCATCGCCGGTATCCAGTGTTTCATGTCCGTAGATGCTGCCCGCAAAAAAAAGACCCCCGAAAAATATGAACCATAATAACTTTCTCATTTATCCACCTCTTTTCTCCGCCGCCTACCCAGCCCCCAGAACCACCACCACCCCAACAGGTTGATCCCGACCAAGAGGAATGCAAAGGCGGCGATGATAAAAAACATGCCCGGGGAAATCCCCGGGTGGTTGATTGCGGCCCGGTCCACCCCGTTGAGGCTGAGAATGTAGGCCTCGAGGTCGGCAATCTGTTCCTGTGTGAGGGCATTGTTGTCCCCAAAGGGGAGCATATTGACCTGAGGATTCGGCCCTTCCGGGCGTGAGCCGTGCTGTATATAGCGATCGATTTTTTCGGCGAAGGCCTTTGGGTCCGGGCTGAATTCGTCACGGTCGATGGGGTTCAGTGGCGGAATCGTCCCATCCTTTGAACCTGCATTCGCAACGCCCCCCGTCCCCTGCGGACCATGGCAGGACGAACAGGTCCCCGCGAAGATAATAGCGCCATGCTCGGCGCTGCCGATGATAGTAATCGCCCTGCCCGCTTCCTGTGGGCCCTGGCCGGAGCTCGCAACCTGCGCCCGGCCACCCGCAGCGGCCGCTACGGCCGATGCGGACGCAGTTGCTGACTCTTGTCCCTTGAGGCTTAACAAGTAGTCAACCAGTTGGTTGATGGCCTTGTCACCAAGGGCCGCAAAAGAAGGCATGACGGTTGCGGGGGCATGGGCCTTCGGATTGCGGAGATGGTCTCCCAGCCACTCGCGTGAACGTCCTTTGCCGCCTTCCCCGGAAAGATCGGGCCCGATGCTTCCGCCTGTGCCGCCGATTCGGTGGCAGGCTGCACATCCGTTAGTCTTATAGAGGTCCATCCCGGCCTTTTCATCGGTGGAGACGACTGCCGGTGCCGCAGCGGTAGGCGGAGCCGGGGTCTTTACCACGGCCTCCACACCTTCGGGTTTGCTGTAGGCCCCTGCCAGCGTGAGGGCAACGAAGCCCGCGACAACGATGACCCAGCCTGCCATGGCCAGGGGTCGCTTTAGGGGGTGACGCTCCGGGTCGCGGTCAACAAACGGTATCAGGAGAAGGATCAGAGTTCCAACAGCGGGAATCCCCACGGTAGCAATGATCTCGAGCCGTCCCGGGAGAAACTTTAGGGCTTCATAGAAGAAAAGGAAATTCCATTCCGGCTTGGGTATGTAGGAGGCATCCAAAGGATCGGCCATGCCGGTGAAGGGCGACGGAGCATAGACGGAAAGTGCCACGAGAAAGAAGATGATGAGGCTCGCCACGAGGCCGTCCTTGAAGACCTGGTCTGGCCAGAAAGGGCCTTTCTTCTCACGTGCCTGTTCTTCCCAGGGGCCCGCGTTCCCAACATTCCTCAGGGCAATGAGGTGTATGGCTGCCAGAGTCATGAGCCCCCCCGATAAGAGAGCAACATGGAGAATGAAAAAGCGGGATAGTGTGAGCTGGCCGATGACACCGCCTCCCAGCATGATCCGCTTGATCACATCCCCGATGACGGGGACCGTACCGGCAGTGCTAGCTGCCACTTCCACGAGCCAGTAGCTGCGCTTGTCCCACGGGAGCGCGCCGCCGGTCAGGCTCATGGCCATGGTCAGAAGGAACATGAAGACACCGGTTATCCACTGCAGTTCATGCGGTTTCTTGTAGGCCCCCCAGATAAATACCTGGGACATGTGGAGCATCACCAGTACTACCATGGCATTGGCCCCCCAGTAATGAAACCCGTGGATCAGCCAGCCGAAGGGCACTTCCGTGCGCAGGTAATTGAGGCTATTGTATCCCTGGCCAAGGGTCGGCACATAATAGAAGAGCTGCCAGATGCCCGTCACAACCTGCAGCAGAAAGATGATAAGCGCGGCGCTGCCGAATACATAGGCGTAGCCCGCTCCTCCGGACATCTCCTCTTCCAGGGCAAGGCGGATGAAGGGGGTAAGAGGCCAGCGCTCATCAATCCACTTGAAAATGCGGGAAAACATAAACGGCCTCCTACACCGGGATCTTTTCCGGTGTGCCGCTCCGGAACTGTTTCCACTCTACATAGAGCTCGCCGTTTTCGATTTTCGTCGGCAGCGTATCGAGAGGGCGGGGAGCGGGTCCACCCAGGACAGTGCCGTCCGGTGCATACACACTCCCATGACAGGGACATTCAAAATGCCCGCTTGCCGGGTTCCAGTCATAATGACAGCCGAGATGGGTGCAAATGGGGGAGTACACGCTAACCTCCGTGGCACTATACCTGACGGCCCATAAATGGCGGATCACTGATTCCCGCACGTAGGCATCCGCCTGCACATCGGGAACCCGCAGGCTGAGAGGCTGACCGATGGGCCGTGTCCCGATGCCGGCAACCTTGATCCAGTCAGTCTTGATGGTCCTGCCGGCGGGCCCGACAAGAGAGCCGACAAGGGGTATACCCACGGTCAGTCCACAGAGAAAAGTCAGTATGCCTGTGGCCCATTGCAAAAATCCCCGGCGCGTGCTTTGGATCCGCTTATCTACGGTTGAGCTGGTTTCGTCCATTCGTCCTCCTCTCAAAAAGTGTCCCGTCGTTACTTGAACATCTTCAGTATATACTCGGCAATCGCCCGCGCTTCTTTGTCGGGAATTGCCTTCTCATCAAACCGCGTCATCCCCGGCCCGGGGTTCCTCATCTGGCGCACAATATCGGCAGGTTTCTTGATGCCCCCTGCCTCCAGGGCTTTCTTATTAATGGGCTTGGCGGTGTTGACGATATTTCCGCCATTGGCATGGCAGACTGCACAATTCTTCACAAATGCCTGCTCGCCCTGTGAAACTTTCGTAGCAGCCCCGGCCTGTATAACGGCGCAGAGCAAAACGATGCAGAGCACTATGCACGCTATGAGCACCGGTTTCATCTTATAGTTTCTTATATTAACGCGCGGGGTCTTCATGGGTTCTCCTTACGCAGCCCGATGCTTCATACCGGTTTACCGTGTATCGACACACCCTTTTCGTCCGTGGAAATTGAGGGGGTCAACCAGTTCCGGCCGTCCCGGGCGATAATAATCGCTGCCGGTTCCACGACCCAAGTTCCCGCAGGATAATTGGGGAAATCGGGAGGCGCCGACTGTTCCCATGTTTCCAGGATAGGGGTCATGATCGACCACGCCGCTTCGATCTGATCGGCGCGCTTGAAGAGCGTCCCATCACCGAGCATGACATCCACGAGGAGCGTTTCATAAGCGTCCGGCGGCTTGACCCTGAATGCTTCGCGATAGAAGAAATGCATGTCCACCGGACTCAGGTGTATCTGCAGCCCGGGCCGCTTCGCCTGGAAACGCAGGAGGATTCCCTCGTCCGGCTGAATGCGTAACATGAGGCGATTGGCCTGAAAGTCCCGGATAGCCGTGGCCGGAAACGACTGATGGGGCACGGGTCTAAACTGTATGGAGACCTCCGATATACGTACCGGGAGCCTCTTCCCGGTGCGCAGATAAAAAGGAACGTCCTGCCAGCGCCAGTTGTCAACGAAAAACCTGGCAGCCGCAAAGGTCTCTATCGCTGAATCGGGTTTCACTCCCGGCTCATCACGGTATGCCGGGACATGCTCCCCTTCTATCCATCCGGCGCCATACTGCCCACGTGCGGCATTTTCGTGGACATGCTCCGGAAGAATGGGGCGGATGGCGTGGAGCACATCGGTCTGCTTGTTGCGAACCTCATCAGCGTCGAAGGAAACCGGCGGCTCCATGGCGATCATACAGAGAATCTGAATGAGATGGTTCTGGATCATATCTCTGAGGGCGCCGGTCTTATCGTAATAGGCCCCTCTGTGCTCGATCCCCACCTGCTCCGCCACCGTAATCTGGACATTGTCGATGTAGCGGCGATCCCATATCGGCTCGAAGAGGGCATTTGCAAAGCGGAAGGCCAGGATGTTCTGCACGGTTTCCTTTCCCAGATAATGGTCAATCCGAAAAATCTGTGATTCATCAAATGCTGTAGTAAGAATCTTGTTCAGTGCCCGGGCGGAGGCGAGATCCCGCCCGAAGGGCTTTTCCACTACGATCCGGGCTTTCTTACAATCCCGGGCAAGTCCGGCCATTCCCAGTTGCCTGGGAATGATCTCGATCATCTGCGGAGGTGTAGCCAGATAATAAAGACGGATAACTCCCGTATTCCATGTCCGCTCCAATCCCTCCAGATACTGTGCCAGGGCCGCATAGCAGTCGGGATCGGTAAAATCGGCCACCCGGTAATTGAGAGACGGCGCGAAACTCTGCCACAATGCGTCGCCAGGCTTGTCCTGGCGGGAGAACTGATCAACGCCTCCCCGGAGATGCTGCCGGAATTCGTCGTCACTCATCTTCTTGAGGTCCATTCCGATAATGGCAAAGCGCTCCGGCAGCCACTGATCTCTATATAGGCTGTAGAGTGCGGGGACCAGCTTACGCCATGTCAGATCACCCCCGGCGCCGAAGATGACGATGGCCACGGGATTTCCGGTAGTTACCTTTTCCATGAATCAGTCCTCCTCCCATTTCGTATGAAAGACGCCTTTTTCATCGACCCGTTCATAGGTATGTGCTCCGAAATAGTCACGCTGGGCCTGGATGAGGCTTGTCGGCATCCAGGCGCTTCGGTAGCTGTCGAAATAGGCCAGGGCAGCCATCATCCCTGAAGCCGGGATTCCAAGGTTCGCCGCAGAGCAGACCATTCCTCTCAGGTCATGCTGGAACGTCGTCACTTCCTGCCTCAGACGGGGATCCATAAAAAGATGGGGGAGATCAGGGCGATTTTGGTAGCCCGCGCGTATATCCTCCAGCATCGCTGCGCGGATGATACAACCCCCTCGCCAGATTCGCGCCACATCAGCCAGGTTCAGATTGTAGCCATAGGCATCCGAGGCCTTCCGGAGGATGGCCATGCCCTGCGCGTAGGTGATGATGAAGGCGGCCTGAAGAGCCCTTTCCAGGCCGCCGATGAATATCTCCCGTTTTCCTTGGAAAGCAACGGATGGGCCTGTTAAAACCCGGCTTGCCGCTTCTCTTTCCGCTTTGTAGCCGGAGATGTCTCTTGTGGAGACGGCGGCATCAACGACGGGAACAGGTACCTGAAGGTCCATGGCTGTCTGCGACGTCCACTTCCCCGTCCCCTTCTGACGGGCCTCGTCAAGAATGACGTCAATGAGCCGCTTTCCTGACTTATCGTCCACATGCCGAAAGATATGACCGGTAATCTCCAGAAGATAGGAATGAAAAATATCTTCATTCCATCGCTCATATATCCCGGCCAGTTCATCATCGTTCAGGCCGATCCCTCGCTTCATCAGGTCATAGGTCTCGGCGATAAGTTCCATCATCCCATATTCAATGCCGTTATGGACCATCTTCACGAAGTGTCCCGCCGAGCCCGGCCCAAGGTATGCCACACAGGGTTCCTCCTGGACGCGGGCGGCGACTGCCTCGAACAGAGGCCGCACCCTTTCATACGCCTCCGGCTGCCCGCCGGGCATGATGCTCGGGCCGTGGCGGGCTCCATGCTCCCCGCCGGATACGCCCACGCCGAGAAGCTGGATCCCCGCTCTTGCCAGAGTCTTCTGTCTCAGGTTAGTATCGGTGAAGTGGGAATTGCCGCAATCGATGAGGATATCGGTCGCCTTCAGATAGGGGAGGAGTTCCCTGATGACATCATCAACAGGGGAGCCTGCAGGGACGAGCATGATGATGGCCCGCGGCGATTTCAGGAGATTCAGGTATTCTTCGATGTTTTTCGTTCCCCGGATGTTCCTGCCTGCGGATTCCGCGGCGAGGGACTTGACCTTTGCCGGGTCTTTGTCGAAACCCGCTACTGCATAACCATGATCGGCCATGTTCAAGAGCAGGTTGCGCCCCATGACACCGAGGCCGACCAGACCTATTTCATACCTTTGTCCACTCATTGTTTTCTCTCCATCCCTACATCGGAGTGTTCACTAAGCCGGTCGCTGCTGCGCCTCCCTGAGAAAGAAGGCCTGTTTCTCCGCAAGCATCTTCATCAGGAGATCGAACGGCTTGACGAATTTATCGACGCCTTCATCCTCGAGAGACTGTGTCACCCGATCCAGGTTGATCCCCATGTCGGGCAGGGATTTCAGGATTCTCTCCGCTTTTGCCAGATCTGTTCCCAGACGCACTGCGGGCTTGCCGTGGTCCCGGTAAGCCCGGAGGGTCTCCATCGGCAATGTGTTGATGGTATCCGGTCCGATTAGGGGCTCCACGTACTTAACGTCACAGTAAGCAGGATTCTTTGTGCTTGTGCTTGCCCAAAGCAGTCGCTGGACCCTGCCGCCCCGCTGTGCGAGGTACGCAAAACTGGCGGAACTGAAGACTTCCTTGAAGATGCGGTAAGCCACCTTGGCCGAGGAAACAGCCACCTCCCCGCGGAGCGCCACCGCCAGCAGCCCTTTCCCGCCCCCCGCCTCGGCGTTCTTCTCGAGGACGGGATCTATCAGAGTGTCGATCCGGCTGAGAAAGAAGCTGGCCACAGAAGCAACGCAGTCGATGGGCTTCTCCTGGACAACCCGGTCCTCGAGCCCCGCAAGGTATGCCTGGGCCACCTGGCGGTATCGCGGGAGGCCAAAGAGGAGCGTGATATTGACGTTGATGCCGTCGCTGATCAATCGCCGGATGGCCGGGAGCCCCTCCGTCGTTGCCGGCACCTTGATGAGCAGATTCGGCCTGTCCACTGCCGCCCAGAGCCTGTGGGCCTCATCCACCGTTCTTTTCGTGTCATGGGCCAGGAGGGGGGAGACCTCAAGGCTGACAAACCCGTCCCTGCCCTCCTGGCGGTCGTAAACGCCGCGGAGTTGATTCGCGGCAAGCTTGATATCTTCGACGACAAGGTTCTCGTATATCTCGTCCGCTTCCTTTCCGTCTATGGCGAGAGACCGGATAGCTTCATCATAATCGCTGGTCTCTGCGATGGCCTTTTCAAATATGGCCGGGTTGGAAGTAACTCCCGAGAGGCCGTCTTCCTCGATGAGCTTCTTAAGTTCACCGGACGTGAGCATGGGACGGCTGATGGAGTCAAGCCAGATGCTCTGGCCGAGACGTTCAAGTTCCAATAAGGGGTTCATCTTCTTTTTTTATCCTCTCTTTCACGTCATGTTGTCCATATTTCCTGACAGTCCGTCCGTTCCTCACGGCAAAGCACCCATGGTTGCGATCACCTCCAGGATGGGGCCCGGATAGACGCCAATCCCGAGGAGAAGAACCATCAGCACGGCCAGGGCAATCAGGCCGGCCGGCATGGAAGACCCGACAGCTCCCGCCGCTTCCGGCAAAGGCGCGTACAGGACGACGATAACACGCAGGTAGTAAAACAAGCCCATGACGCTGGTAATGACCAGGCAGATGACCGGCATCCAGAGAACGGAGCCGACGCCTGCTGCCAACACATAAAACTTGCCGACGAATCCGGCCGTAAGGGGGATTCCGGCAAATGACAAGAGCATAGCAGTAAAGATGCCCGCGAGCCAGGGCCGGCGGAAAAAAAGTCCCCGGTAGTCATCGAGTCTGTCTGCATCCCTTTCCTTTCCGGAAAGTATAGTAACAACCCCGAAGGCGCCGAAGGTCATTATAAAGTAGGCCACGAGATAGAAGACAACCGCTGTCACCCGGACTTCTCCACTCGCCAGGAAAGCTACCAGGAGGTAGCCCATGTGGGCTATGGAAGAATAGGCCAGCAGGCGCTTCACGTTATCCTGGAACAGAGCCAGAAGATTCCCCGTAAACATTGAGGCTACGGCGACACATACGAAGAAAACGACCAGCGGATTTCCACTGGGCATGTCAACCTGCATGAAATAGCGAAGTAGAATAGCAAAGATTGCGCCCTTGGAGACGGTCGCAATGAATGCCGTAACCGGCGCAGGAGCGCCCTCGTAAACATCGGCGACCCACATATGGAATGGGGCGATAGCCAGCTTGAAGCCTATCCCGACAATGATGAGGGCCGTCCCCGCAAGAAAAAGCACTCCCGAGCCGCCGCCTGCAGCCATCTTCGCGGCGACCTTTGAGAATTCCATGGTTCCCATATCGGCGTAGATGAGGGCCACCCCGAAGACGAGGAAGGCTGAGGAGAAAGCGGCGAGGATCAGATACTTGATTCCGGCCTCGATGCAGAGCTCATTCAACCGCATATATGCGATCAGCGCATACAGGGAGACGCTGAGGATCTCCAGCCCTAGGAAAAATGAAGCAAAGTGTGCGGAAGAGACCAGGATGGCGGAGCCCAGCAAAGCGGTGAGAAAGAGGATGTAGAATTCTTCCCGGCTCTCCTCGTGGATCTTCAGGTAGTCGTAACTGAGAAGGAGGGTGAAGGCACCGGCCAGGAGGATGAGCCCGATAAAGAAGAGGGCGTACCCGTCGATTACAAAAAGCTGCGTTAGTTGACGCGACAACAGGGAAGGGCTCCACAGGAGCGAAAGTATGGCCAGGATGACCGCGCCCAGTGCCAGGGCAAACGTGAGCCCATGGCTCCTCCTGATGGCTATGGCGAGCATGATCGTCGCCGGCGCTGCCGCCAGAATCACCAACGGCAAGAGGGTTGCAAAATCATGGGCTGTCATTGCTGCCTCCCGAATATTTTGATTGAACTACCTGCCGATGCGGCGCCGGTCATCTTCTGCAGGCTGAGAAGGCCATCCCGGGCAGTATCGAGGTAAGGCTGGGGATAAAGGCCGAGCCAGAGGATCATGGCTATCATGAAGGCCATTACCGTTATTTCCCTTGTTTCCAGGTCGGGGATCCGCCAGCCTTCCTGGTTAGCGCCGAAGAAGACTTTCTGTACCATCCAGACGGCGTAAACCGTGGAGAGCACAAGGCCCAGAGCGGCAAGCACCGCCATGACCACGCTCACCTGATAAGTTCCCAGAAGGACCAGGAACTCACCGATGAAATTTCCCATCCCGGGGAGTCCCAGGGAAGCCAGGGCAAAGAAGAGCCACACTCCTCCCATGCGGGGGGCTACGGCCCACAGGCCGCCCATGCGCGGCATTTCCCGGGTGTGGATCCGCTCCTGAAGCGCGCCTGCCAGGATGAAGAGGGCCCCCGTACTGATTCCGTGGCAGAGCATCTGAATGACCACGCCCTGGAGGGCCTTCTCATTCCAGGCGAAGACGCCCAGAAGAACAAAGCCCATGTGACTGACACTCGTGTAGGCAACGAGGCGTTTGAGGTCGCTCTGGGCAAATGCCAGAACAGCCCCGTAGAGGATGCCGATGATGCCCAGTGTCATGGCAAGAGGCGCCAGTTCCTTTGCGGCGCCGGGGAAGAGGGGAACGGCAAACCGCAGCAGGCCGTACCCGCCCGTCTTCAGGAGCAGGCCGGCGAGAATGACGCTCCCTGCTGTGGGCGCCTCGGTGTGCGCATCGGGAAGCCAGGTATGGAAAGGAACTGCCGGAAGCTTTACAAGGAAGGCCGCAAGAAAGCCCAGCAGGAGGAAAAGCGCCATACCGGATTCCAGGGGAGTTCCCAGAAGTTTGAAATAGTCAAATGTATAAATTCCCGTCTCCCTCCCGTGGATGAAATAGAGCCCCAGTATGGAGGCCAGCATCAACAGGCCGGAGAGCTGGGTGAAGATGAAGAATTTAACGGCAGCATAAATACGTCTCTCGTGTCCCCAAAGAGCGATCAGAAAATACATGGGAACGAGCATGAGTTCCCAGAAGAAATAAAAGAGGAAGAGATCTACGGCGACAAAGACGCCGATGATCCCCGTCAGGGTTGCCATGAGGTTGAAATGGAAAAAGCCGACCTGCCCGTCAATCTCCGTCCACGAAGAAATGACCGCTGCAATCCCCAAGAATACGGTGAGGAGAACGAGGAGCAGGCTGATGCCGTCCATGGCCAGATGAAAACTGATCCCCAGGGCCGGAAGCCATGATCGGCTTACCTCGGCAATCCATGCGCCGCCGGCAATGCTAACCGCATGGGACCCTGAGAGCCAGAGGCAAACCACGAGAACCAGATCAACCGCCAGCGCTATGAGAGAGATCCATCGGGCGATGAGTTCGTTCTTTCTTCCGGCATAGGGACCACGTGTCCCGGCAACCCAGGCCAGAAGTCCCCCCGCCAGAGGGATGAAGACTATCCAGAAGAGAATCATTCTACACCATCCAATTCTATCTTGTCATAACACCAGGATCAGTCCCAGGGCGATTACGGCGCCGAGGGCCACCCCCAGGGCATACTGCCGGACCATGCCCGACTGGGTCCGGGCCAGGGACATGGACATGCGGGAAGCGAACCAAGCCGCACCCCGGTACAAGATGTCCACGAAATCACTCCGGTTGACGCGGGCGGCCCACACGAAAGACTTCACGAAGAGTGCATCATAAAAAAGATCAAAGCCCCAGCCGGCAACCGCGAGACGATGAATCAAGACCCCCACGGGTTTTCCCGTGAAATTCGCAACGAGACCGGGCCTCCCTATGTATAGCCACCAGGCCGCAAAAACACCGGCCAGGGGAATAAGCATGGCGTCGAGAAACAGGAGTATCTCGGCCGTAAGGGATACGGGCAGCATTATCACCTCCGGCAAAGATCGGGACATGAAATCCGAAAAGACCGTCACCGGTCCAATTACCGCGGGCATCTGGACGAAGCCGCTCGTAAGCGAGAGACCGGCGAGGACAACAAGGGGAATGGAGGTGGCCAGTCCGGGCCTGTCATCCACGGCGGTCATTGCCTTGCCGAAGAAGACCAGGAAAACCAACCGGAAGGCATAGAGTCCCGTGAGAAACGCGCCGGCGGTCCCCGCTGCCCAGAGCCAGAAGCTCCCCCGCGCGGATGTCCAGGCGGCAAAGAGGATCATGTCTTTGCTGTAAAAACCGGCAGTGATGAGCGGGAGGGCAGCGAGCGAGGCGGCCCCGATGAGAAACGTCCAGAACGTTGCAGGCAGCTCCCTGCGGAGCCCGCCCATCTTGTAAATATCGTGTTCGCCGCCAAGGCTGGCAATGACGACGCCTGCTCCGAGAAAGAGGAGGGCCTTGAAGAAGGCATGAGTCATAAAATGGAAGATGGCCGCCGACCAGGCCCCCACCCCAAGGGCAAGGAACATGTAGCCTATCTGGCTGATGGTGGAGTAAGCCAATACCCGCTTGATGTCGCATTGGGCGAGCGCGCTTCCCCCAGCAAGAAGCAGGGTGACGACGCCGATAATGGCGACGAGTCCCTGGACGAGGGGCGCCAGCGTGAAGAGGACGTGCGTTCTGGCGATGAGATATACCCCGGCCGTAACCATGGTGGCCGCATGAATAAGAGCGGATACCGGCGTGGGGCCCGCCATGGCATCGGGAAGCCAGGTCTGGAGGGGAAGCTGGGCAGATTTGCCGACGGCTCCGCCGAGGAGCAGGAGCGCCGCCCAGAAGGCTATGTTCGAGCCCTCAGTCCACTGCCAGGGAGCCGCCGCGAGAATTCCCTGAATGTTCAATGTATCCAGGTGGACAAAAAGGAGCAGGAGGCCGATGGCGAAAGCCGTGTCGCCGATGCGGGTAACGATGAAGGCCTTGTTCGCAGCCTCTATATTGGCAGGATCATCGTACCAGAAGCCGATGAGAAGATAACTGCAGAGCCCCACCCCCTCCCATCCCAGGTAGAGAAGGAGCAGATTGTCTGCCAGGACCAGGGTCAGCATGGAGCCCACGAAGATATCCATATAGGCAAAGAAGCGGCTTATGCCTTGCTCCCGGCCCATGTGTTCCGCAGAGTAGAGGAGAATAAAGAATCCGACAATCGTAACTACGAGAACCATGACAAGAGACAGGGCGTCGAGGTAGAGAGAGATGACAGGCGAGAATCCGCCCACAGTGAGCCACGTCCAAAGAGGCTGCACATAGGCATCTCCGGGAGGAGGCGAGAGGATAAAATTAGCCCCCGTCAGCATCGCCGCGGCCGCAGCAAGGCCCACGGCGCCTGCGCCGATGCTGGATACAGCTCGCCGCGGCAGACGGGAGCCCGCCAGAGCCAGGACGAGAAATCCTGCAAACGGAAAAGCGACGATCAACCAGATAAACTCGAACATCTCAACCTCGCATCTTGCTGGCACAGTCCACATCGAGCGACTTGTGCCAGGAATACATCCAGAGAATCAGGGCAAGTCCAACGGACACCTCAGCTGCCGCCACGGCCAGGACAAAGATGAACATCACCTGGCCGTCGGGCTGGAGCCATCTGGATCCGGCAACGATGAAGGCCAGGCCCGCGGCATTGAGCATAATCTCCAGGGACAGGAGGATAAAGAGGATATCACGCCGGATCAGGACTCCGGTGACACCCAGCGCGAAAAGAACTGCCGCCACGATGAGCCCGTGTTCCATGGGGATGCCGTTCATGCCTTATTTCCCCCTTCCTCTTGCTCCTCACGCCTGCGGCCCAGCTGGTAGGCCAAGTGATAGGCCCCGACCAGACCGGCCAGGAGCAATATCGACGCCATCTCCACACCCAGGATATAGGGACCGAAGAGGGCCATGCCCGTCTCCCTGGGGCTCACATTCTCCATCAGTAAAACAGCTCCCCCTCCCATGGTCAGTATCCAGATAAGTTGAGCAAGGAGGATGGCCGTGAGAATAGCGGGCCCGATCCATATGGCCGGAGCGAGCCAGAGCTGCTCTCTCCCGACCGACCGGGGGCCGGGGTTCAACATCATCATGACGAATACAAACAGAACCATGATGGCGCCTGCATAGATAATCACCTCCAGGGCGGCCGCAAAAGGCGCCCCCAGGGTGAGGAAGATCATGGCCACAGCCAGGAAGGAAACGACGAGATAAAGCAGGGCATGGACAGCATGGGTTCCCGTTATGACGCGTACCGTCGCCGCGACGGCAATGATGGAAGCTATGTAAAAGGCATACGTCATAAATTCATCTTCCTCACGGGAGCAGGCTCTTCACGTCCACCGGCGGGGTTTCATCTTCGGCCCCCCCTTTTCCCTTACCGCCTATGGCAATTCCGGCGACTTTGTAATAGTTGTAGTCCGGGTATTTTCCGGGTCCGCTGATGAGCAGGTCTTCCTTTTCATAGACAAGGTTCCGCCTCATGTATTCCCCCATCTCGAAATCGGATGTGAGCTGAATCGCGTATGTGGGACAGGCTTCCTCGCAGAAACCGCAGAAGATGCAGCGTGAAAAGTTGATCCGGAAAAAAGCCGGATAGCGCCTCCCATGCTCGTCTTCAGCAGCCTGGAGCGCGATGCACGCCACGGGACAGGCGGCGGCGCAAAGGTAGCAGGCGACGCACCTCTCGGCGCCGTCCGCGTCCCGGGAAAGGATGATCCTTCCCCGCCAGCGGGGCGGGATGTCCGGCATAACTTCAGGATAGAGGACTGTCTCGCGCTTGCGAAATGCGTGCAGGAAAACGAGCCATATGCTTCTCAGGATACTCCACATAAATTCAATTTAGCTCCCTGCGAGCAATATCCATCCTGTCACCAGGACATTGACCAGCGCCAAAGGCAGCATCCATTTCCAGCCCCATGTCATGAGCTGATCATAACGGGGCCTCGGAAGCGAGGCGCGAATGAGAATAAAAAATCCGATAAAGAAAAAAGTCTTCACCATGAACCACAGCAGAGGCGGCAGGTATGGCCCCAGCCATCCGCCGAAAAAAAGAGTGACGATCATTGCTGAGATAAGAGTGATGCCGAGATACTCGCCCAGAAAGAACATGCCGAATTTCATCGCCGAATATTCCGTGTGGAATCCCGCCACCAGTTCACTCTCTGCCTCCGGGAGATCGAACGGCAGCCGCCGTGCCTCGGCAATTCCGGCGATGATAAAGATCACGAGGCCCAGGCATTGGGGGATGCAGAACCACAGATTCTTCTGCGCTTCTACGATCTCTCTTAGGTGGAACGATCCCGCGATCATGACGACGCCCATGACAGATAGCCCCATGTAAACCTCGTAGCCGAGCATTTGGGCCACGGCCCGAAGTCCCCCGATGAGGGCGTATTTATTGTCCGACGACCAGCCGGCCAGGGCGACGCTGTAGACGCCGAGGGACGACATGGCCAGGAAGAAAAGCACGCCGATATCGAGGCTGGCAACTTCTATGCGGGAAGTAAAGGGGATGACTGCATAGGCGGAGAGCACCGTCACCACTATGATCCCCGGGGTAATGACAAAAACCGGTCTGTCTGCGAAGGGGGGAATCCAATCCTCCTTGGTCAATATCTTGATCATGTCCGCGAGAACCTGAAATAGCCCAAAGGGACCCACCCGGTTGGGTCCGTAACGGTCCTGCCAGAGGGCGAGGAGCCGCCTTTCGAGCCAGATGTTCGCGGCAGCGACGACGAGGGCTCCTACAAGGACGCCAAAGATGATGACGAGAGTGCTTATGACGTTCATGGCCTTTCTTCCTTCTCTTTGCCGTCAGAAAATACGTATCCCCATGCGGGCACCGTAATCCCCAAAAGTCCCGGGAGACCAGCGGGCAGTCCCGCCACGCCCGGCGGGAGGGATTCGTCAAGCCGGACGGGAAGGCGCATCTCGCGCCCGGCAATAGAAATTCCCATAGTCTGTTCGTCGCGTGACCGGTCAGTCCGCCCATCTATAGGATTCAGTGCCATGTAAGGGGCCGGGCACAGCCCGGCTATACCGGGAGAGTGGACACTCAATTCCTCGGAACCAAAGATGTGGTAGATGGGTACCACCAGCACCTCCCCGGGGCGCCGCTTTCTCGCAGGGGAAAAGCTTGTCTTAAAGTAAGATACTTGTCCGCCCCCCAGGGCATCAAAGAGGCGCACTCCCGAGTCGCCCCCTCTGAGGGGCCCTCCAACCTCTTTCTGAAATTTGTTGACGGACTGGACGGAGTTCCAACCGGGCGCCCAGAAACGCGCCGTCAAGGCCGGCGGCGGCTCTCCCCCAAACCCTTCCATGGAAAATGCCAAAGGGGAGTCGGGATCGTCGGGCGGCTTCGGTTCATGAACGGTGCATTGGGCAGTCATGGCTGTCCTCCCGCTATAACGATGCGGCTGCCTCGGGATCTTCTGTCCCACCATGCGGAATGCAGCACTGGGAAACCGTTCCCGCAGGGTTTTCAGGGCAGGAATCTCTTCGCCCACGGCGGCTGTCACGTCATCCAGATTCCGCCAGGAGGGGGTACGGGGGTGTCCCGCTGCAGCCATCATGTCCTGAAGCCAGCGCCAGCTCTCACGGACATCCCCTACGGCATCAAAGACCCGGTAGTATCGCTGGGCACGTCCTTCGCTCGAGACCAGGGTGCCGCTCCCTTCGGCGAAGGTAGCCGCCGGAAGAGCGATGTCTGCCCTCGCGGTAATGGCGCCGTACATGTGGTCTATGACGATGACATTCCGCGCGGCAGCCAGGAGGCGGTCCACCAGCCCTCGGTCGGCGCGGCGATAAAGGTCATTTTCTACAATGACGAGCGTGTCTGCTAATTTTTTTTCAAGGGTATCGAGAGCCTCTTCCAGGGGCATTCCCCCAAAAAGACCGAGACCGAGGCTGTTGCATTCCGGTGTGACGTAGTAAAGGGACGCCTTCTTTCCTGTGGCGCAAAGGGCCGAGGCCACATTAGCCGCCGCCTGTATCACGGACTCATCACCAAGGGCAGTTCCGGAAATGACCAGGGGACATTCGGCATCCCGCAAGGCCTGGGCGATTAACTCCGCCCGGGCACGCATATCTTCCGTAATGCCGGAAACGGCGGGGGCATCCTCCCGCAAGGCATGGGCCACAGCGAACCCCAGACGCGCCAGGTCATCGGGTGTGGCTCGGAACACAGCAGTAGCCAGCATGTCGAGGCGGGTCGCCGCAGGTGTGGCAACGAAGATGGGACTGCGCTCATCCTGGATGGCAACGCATACGGCGACATCGTCCCAGTATGGGATGTGGAGCTTCCGCGCGGTGGCCATGGGCTTCTGCCTTGCCGCGCGCTGTAAGGCCAGGGCAAGTCTGGGAGCGGTGTTGGAAATATCCTCGCCTATGATGAAGACGGCATCGCACTCCTCCACATCTTTCAACGAAGGCACGCGGGCCGGGCCTTTCGCGAGGATTTGCAGGATCGCCTCAATGAGCAGGTTATCTCTTTTTCCGAGGCCGCTATAGAAATTTTCCTGCCCCACGAATTTCAAAAGGGCAAAATTGGCTTCACAGGAGGCCCGGGGAGACCCGATGCCGATGATACCTGATCCCCCCGGGTTTATGAATGCAGATATTACTTGGAGACATTTTTCCCTGGTTATCTGTTCGGTCTTGGTTCCAGCGGCGGAGCCTCTCCGCCGATACAGAGGGTGACGTATCCGATCTCTCCCATTGATAAATTCGTATCCATAGCGGCCGCGGTCGCAAAGAAAATAGCCGTTGACCTCGTCGTTGTAGCGGTTCTGGATCCTTCTCAGAATACCGTACCGTTCGCCGGCAATCGTGTTGCAGCCCACGCCGCAGTGGACGCACACGGAAGGGGCGGTCTGCAGATCCCATTTCCTCGTGTAATGTTTCTTCAAGGTCTTGTCGGTGAAAACACCGGTGGGACAGATCTCGATGAGGTTGCCGCTGAATTCACTCTGCAGAACTCCGTCTTCATGGCGGCCGAAATACACGGAGTTGTGCGCGGAAAAAACGTTAAAGTCCCTTCCCCCGGCATAACCCCTGTAAAACCGGACGCACCGGTAACACTGGATACAGCGGTTCATCTCGTGGTTCACGAAGGGCCCCATATCCTGATTCAGGTGAGTCCTCTTGCGGAAGCGGAAACGGCGGTACACATGACCCGCCATGACCGTCATGTCCTGAAGGTGGCATTCGCCCCCTTCGTCGCACACGGGGCAGTCATGGGGATGATTCGTCATCAACAACTCTATGTTGCTCGCGCGAAATTCTCTCGCCTCGGGATCATCGATAGACAGGAGGGTGCCGTGGGCTGCAGGGGTCATGCACGACATTACCACCCTGCCGTGCCGGTCCGTTTCGTCCCGGAAGATCTTCACGGCGCACTGCCGGCAGGCCCCCACAGAATGCATGGCCGGGTGCCAGCAGAAATAGGGGATGTCGAAGCCGAGCGATAGGCAGGCGTGAAGGAGATTTTGTCCGTCGCGGACTTCGTAAGGCTTGTTATCGATGTAGATGGTCGCCAATACTACCTCCAAGGACACTTCTTTTCTTTGATGTGCCGCTCAAAATCTTCCCGGAAATATTTCAGGGCGCTCTGGAGCGGCTCGACGGCGCCCGGGGCCAATGCGCAGAAGGTGTGCCCCGGCCCCAGCAGACGGCAGTGGGCCGCCAGTATATCCAGGTCTTCCTGCCTTCCCTCTCCCTTCTCAATGGCTTCGAGAGTCATGGTCAGCCAGGGCAGCCCTTCCCGGCAGGGGGTGCACCACCCGCAGGACTCGCGGGCAAAAAACTTAATCAGGTTGAGGACCAGACCCACGGGGCATGTCCTGTCATCTAAAATGATCATAGTCCCTGTGCCCATGCGGCTTCCGGCCCTCTGGCAGGATTCATAGTCCATCTGCAAGTCCAGGTTGTCTTCAAGAAGGAAGTCTGTTGAGGCCCCGCCCGGCATTATCCCCCGCAGGAGGAAGCCTTCTCTCATCCCGCCTCCGTGTTCCTCCAGTATCTCCCGGATGGTAGTCCCCATGGGAAGCTCCCAGGCGCCCGGTGTCTTCACGCGGCCACTTGCTCCGTAAATCTTGGTTCCTCCGTCTCCCGAAAGGCTCAGCCCTTTGTACCACGGAGCGCCCCTTGAGATGATGTGCGGCAGGTTGCAGAGGGTTTCGGCGTTATTCACTACGGCCGGCCTTCCCCAGAGACCGGAGAGCTGCGGAAATGGAGGCTTTGACCGGGGGATGCCCCTTTTCCCCTCCAGGGCGTTCAAGAGCGCCGTTTCTTCGCCGCATATATAACGTCCGGCACTCGTGTGCAGCCGCATCTCCAGGCTGTATCCCGTACCGAGGATGTTTCCGCCCAGGTACCCGCGCCTGTAAGCCTCCCTGATAGCATGGGTCAGGCGTCTTGCGGACTGGAGGTATTCCCACCTGAGGAATATATAGGCGAAGTCAGCCTCAATGGCGTATGCGCCGATGATGAGACCCTCGATGAGCTGATGCGGGTTTCCTTCCATGAGAAGCCGGTCCTTGAAGGCTCCCGGCTCCATCTCGTCCGAATTGGAGATAATATATTTCGGGCGCGGCGCATCAGCGCCCATGGGTACGAAGCTCCATTTTGCTCCGGTGGGGAAACCTGCTCCCCCCCGCCCTCTCAGGTTTGCGGCCTTCACCTCTTCCTGCACCATTCCGGGGGTCATGTCTCGGAGAGTTTTCCGAAGAGCCCGGTATCCACCGGCACGCTCGTATTCATCGATGGTGAGCGGTTGACCATCCGGTCTGATATCCTGTGTGAGAGGGCGCTCCATTTTTTTCCTCTATTTATATTGCTCAAGTATCATGTCGATCTTCTCCCGGGTGAGATCTCCATGGAGTTCCTGATTGATCATCATTGCCGGGGCTTGGTCGCAGGCGCCTATGCATGAAACGGGAAGCAGGGTGAAACGGCCGTCCGGCGTGGTCTGTCCCATGATTATCCCCAAGCGTTTTGTCATATGAGCCAGCATTGTTTCGTAACCCATTATCCAGCAGCTCACAGTATCGCAGAGATAAATGACATGCCTGCCCACGGGCCTGCGAAAAATGAAGGGATAGAAAGTGGCCACTGCATCCAGCTCGTCACATGTCATGCCGAGGAGAGGAGCAATATCCCGTATCCCTTCGTCCGATACCCAGCCTTGATGTTTCTGCACCACCTTCAGCGCCTCCAGGCAGGCAGCCTCTCGGTGTTCGTGTTCTCCGAGCTCCGTCAAAATTTCTCTTTTCTCTTCTTCAGACAGCATGATCTTTCCCTTACATAGCTATCTTGCATCCCCCCCTTTTAAAAGGGGGGCAGGGAGGATTTCATTGTAATCCTCTTTGAAAAATCCCCTTCAATCCCCCTTTACGAAAGGGGGAGTTAATTTATTATAGTCTACCGGTCCACATCGGCCAGGACATAGTCAAGGCTCCCCATGATGGCGATCAGGTCGGGAATCATCAGTCCCCGGCAAAGCAGCGGGATGGCCTGGATGTGGGCGAAAGAGGGCGTGCGGATGCGCGTGCGGTACGACATGGCACCGCCGTCACTTATCAGGTAATAAGTGGTATTCCCCTTGGCCGCTTCAATGCCGAAGGCCGCCTCGCCCGGGGGTATCACCGGTCCCCAGCTCACAGAGAGGAAATGATCGATGAGCGTTTCAATGTGGTGCATCGTCTTCTCTTTCAAAGGCGGCGTGGCAAGGGGATGGTCGGACTTGTAAGTACCGGAAGGCATGTGGGCCAGGCACTGTTTAATTATCCGGAGGCTCTGACGCATCTCTGCAATCCGGACAACAGCCCTGCTGAAGCAGTCGCCGTCGGAAGCAGTCGGGATTTCAAACTCCAGGTGTTCGTAGCCTGAGTAAGGGCGTTTCTTCCGGAAATCCCATTCCAGGCCGCATGCCCGGAGATTGGGGCCTGTCATACCCCAGTCGATGGCCTCCTCCAAGGTGCAGGCGCCGATGCCCTTCGTGCGCATTTGGAAAATGTGGTTCCCCATGATCATCTTGTCATACTCGTCAAGTTTCTTGGGCAGATAGTCCAGGAATTCCTGGATGATTCTATCCCATCCGCGGGGGAGGTCCTGGGCCACACCACCGATGCGGAACCACATGGGGTGCATCCTGCCGCCGCAGATGGCCTCGACTATGCGAAAGGCCCGTTCCCGGTCGTTGAATGTGTAGAATACCGGCGACATGGCGCCCACGTCGAGGGCGAATGTCCCATACCATACCAGATGACTCATGATGCGGAAGAGTTCGGCCATCATGATGCGGATCATCTTGGCCCGGTCTGGAACATCGATCCCCGCAAGAGTCTCCACCGCCTGAACGTAGGGGAAGTTGTTCATAACGCCACTGAGATAATCGATGCGGTCGGTATAGGGAATGAACGTATGCCAGGTCTGCCGCTCACCCATCTTCTCCGCTCCCCGGTGATGATAGCCGATATCCGGTACGGCATCGCAGATGTGCTCCCCGTCCAGCGCCAGAACAATGCGAAAAGGCCCATGGGTGCCGGGATGCTGCGGCCCCATGTTGAGAAACATGAAGTCTCGATCCGGTACCTGACAGGACATTCCCCAGTCTTCGGGGCGGAATTGAAGGGCGCTTTCTTCTCTTTCTTCCTTCTCTACGGATAACTGGAAGGGTCCCATCTCCGTGGCCCGGGCCGGATGGTCCTTCCGCAGCGGATGCCCCTGCCAGGTGAGGGGCATGAGGATGCGCCGCAGATGGGGATGTCCGTCGAAGCGGATGCCGAACATGTCCCATGCTTCACATTCATACCAGTTGGCAGACGGCCAAAGATCAACTATGCTGGGGAGAGAAAGGTCGTCTTCCGTAAGTGGAATCTTGATCCGGATGTCGGCATTTCTGTCGTAGGATAGGAGATGATAGACAACCGCGAAATCGCCCTCGGGCTGGCCACGGCGGTTGGACCGGACGCGCTCATCGATGGCGGTGAGGTCATATAGCATTCGGTATGGCGAGGGGATCTCCGTCTTCAGGTAGCGGAGGATTGGGAGGGCTTGCTCACGGGGCGCCCACATCGTCGGTATACCGTCCTTCGTCGGCTGCGGGGTGATTTCCCTGTCACCGAACCGGCTTTGGATATCCAGCACTATGGGGTGGCTTTCGTCCATCCGCGTCCTCAAATCTCATCAGGAGAGGGAAGGTTAGTGAGGCTTTTTCGCATGTCTCTTTTCTCATCCCGGAGAGACGGTCTTTCCCGTCTTTCCATAATCTGAGACCCGGCGACCCAGCTCAACGGTCTCCTTTCCTGGCCGACCGCCTTTTGCAGGAGAAGAAGCCCTTCGAGAAAGGCTTCCGGCCGGGGGGGGCATCCGGGAATGTAAACGTCCACCGGCAGGATCTTATCCACCCCCTGGATGACACTGTAGATGTCATACATGCCACCGGAATTGGCGCAGGAACCTAAAGAGATCACCCAGCGCGGCGCCATCAACTGGTCATAGAGCCGCATAATCAAGGGCGCCATCTTGATGAACGGAGTCCCCGCTATGACCATGACATCCGCCTCCCGTGGAGAAGCCCGGAGTATCTCCGCCCCGAAGCGTGCAATGTCGAACCGGCTCGTGACACTCGTAGCCATCTCCACGTAACAGCACGACAGGCCGAAATTGAAAGGCCACATCGAATTCTTGCGTCCCCAGGCCACGAGGTCCTGAAGCTTTGCCAGAACGACGCTCCGGGCGATGGGATCCCCGCCCGTGTCTTTTCTTACGGTTAAGGAACCAGTCGGGCTCCTTTCCATATGGGACAAAATCATCAGTTGCTCCTTTTAACCGCCAGTGCGCCTTTCTTGCTTCAAGGTTCCCCAGTCAAGAGCTCCCATTCTCCACAGATAGAACAGGGCTGCCATAAGGATTCCGATGAAGATTACTATGGCCAGATAGCCGCCCCAGCCGGCCTCCTTCACGGTAACGGCCCAGGCAAAAATGAAAATGGATTCAAGATCGAAGATGACGAAGAACATGGCAACGAGGTAGTATTTTACATCAAAGCGGATCCATGCCCCACCGGTCGGCATAATTCCCGATTCGTATGGCTCCCCGGTGGTCCTGCCCGTATGTCTTTCGCCCAAGATATAGGAGAGCCAGATCATGGCGGCCGCCAGGAGTATGACTGCCGCCATATAAACGGCCAGAGGCCACAGATTTGCGACTTGCATAGCCCGGTGATCCAAAGATTCCTTCCTCTGAAAATAAAAGTGCGAAACTTCAGATCATTTTAACTGAAGCATCGCCGTCTATTTAAAGTTTATCGTTGCAGCTTCAGCCTTTTTTTTCCATCGGCGAAATGCTTAATCTAACTAATCCAATGTCTTAATTTGCATCAGGCAAGGGATGAGAAGAAATTTCTTGAGGGTTGAAGGTTTACGATGTAAGGTCAGTAAGCGCGAGACGGAGGCAGACCATTATTTTTTCACTGGCCTGCCGTCTTCTTCGGAAACGGCTGTGTTAAAAAAGTTATCTTTGACGAATGATAGAAAATTACTGACTGCTGTTTGAGAAATAAGTCTGGATAGTTCCCATCAATATCCTTTTTGTATGCTTTAAAGGCGAGTAACTTAGAAAGACATCAGGTGAATAATGGAAGAGTCCGCGTCGCCCTTGAACATCCTGATTGTCGATGACGAGCTGAATATTCGCAAGACCATCTCAGTCTGTCTGGAGACGGAAGGACACAAGGTTGTTGCGGTAAGCAATTACGAGGACGCCCTCTCGGAAAATGCCCGCCGTTCCTTTGACCTGGCTTTTGTTGACCTCCGTCTCGGGACAAAAAGCGGTCTCGACCTCATCCCTGCGCTTCTTTCCGGCTCTCCCTGGCTGAAGGTTATCGTCATCACAGCCTATGCATCGATCGATACGGCTGTAGAGGCAATGAAGCGGGGCGCGGCCGATTATATCCCGAAACCATTCACACCTTCCCAGGTAAAACTCTGTGTGGATAAAGTTGCCGAGCTCCGTTCGCTGGAGCAGCGTGTAGATACCCTCCAGGCAGACTTGAGCCGCATCAATCCCGAAGTGGACCTCGGCACGACAAGTCCCATCATGCAGCGGGCTATCGAACAGGCAAAGCAGGTGGCTCCGACAGATGCAATTGTTTTGCTCACAGGAGAGAACGGGACCGGGAAAAGTATTCTTGCACGGGCAATTCATGGGTGGAGCAAACGGGCAAATAAGCCTTTCGCAGAGATCTCATGCCCCGCACTTTCCGCAGAGCTTCTGGAGAGCGAACTTTTCGGACACGTGAAAGGGGCGTTTACAGGCGCCGTACGCGACCATCTGGGCCGGATCGCCTTCTGCGAAGGAGGGACGCTATTCCTGGATGAGATAGGCGATCTGCCGCTCTCCGTTCAACCGAAACTCTTGCGGTTTATCCAGGAAAGGGAATATGAACGTCTCGGCGATCATGTGACCCGGAAGGCGGATGTTCGCCTGATTACGGCGACCAACATGAACATCGAGGAAGCAACAAAGAATAATCGTTTCCGCGAAGACCTCTTCTATCGGCTGAATGTTATCCAGATAGAGATCCCGCCGCTCCGGGAGCGGCCTGATGATATTGCCGATCTGGCCCAACGGTTGATCACTTTCTTTGGGAGAAGCCATCACTGCGCTCATCAGCGCTTCAGCGACGAGGCGCTGCAAGTGCTCCGCCGTTATTCCTGGCCGGGAAATGTGCGTGAGCTGCGAAATGTCATCGAACGAGCGTCCATATTATGTAAGTCAGAGTCAGTAGGAAGCGAATATCTGCCGGAGAAGCTGCTGACCATCGAAGACTGTCCCAAGCCCGGAGATCTTGTTTCTCTCGATAAAGTGGAAGAGATGCACATCCGGCGCGTCCTTGCTTCTGCAAAATCATTGCAGGAAGCCGCCGATATTCTCGGAGTCGATCAGGCAACCCTCTGGCGACGCCGGAAACGCTATGGAATCTGAACAGGCACTTTGCAGAAATTACACCGTCGGTTACAAATTGCCTTTTGCAAGGCATTTGCGGCCGCCTTCTTGCGGACTGCAAGGCAAACCGCCTTGCGCAAATCTATAATCCCTGATTTTATTGCATTTCTCTTTGGCATACAGGTTGCTTTGAGACAAGGACACGAGGAGGGAGACTATGTTTAGTTTAAAACAGAAGTTATTCCTTGGATTCGGGGGACTGCTCCTGATCATCGCGCTGACAGGAATCCAGAGCATTACGAAGGTCACGGAACTGGGTGATGCGATCGATATTATACTTCGAGAAAACTATCAAAGCGTCCTCGCCTGTCAGGATATGAAAGAATCTCTCGAACGGATCGACAGCGGGGCGCTTTTTATCGTTTCCGGTTATGAAAAGGAGGGAAAGGAAGCCATCGATGGAAAGCTTCCGGAGTTTGAGAAGGCGCTGGTGATCGAACTGAATAATATCACTGTCCCTGGGGAAGGAGAGAGGGCCGCCCATCTCAGCGAACTCTTTGCAAAATACAAGGCCACGATTCAAGTCATGGAAGATCGAGTCACCCCGCATGAAAAGCGGCGGGAGATTTATTTCAATCAATTGTTTCCACTGTTTCGGGATATAAAGGAAACGGCGGATGCGATACTTAATCTTAACCAGCAGAACATGTACGATGCCAATCAAGAGGCGCGCCACAAGGCAACCAGGGCACGCGAGCAGATGTATTTTCTTCTGATTCTCGGCGCTGTCATGGCCGTCGCCTACATATTCTTGATCGGCAAATGGATCCTCCGCCCGATTGAACGTTTGACGCAGTCTGCTGAGGATATCAAACGGGGTAATCTGGATCTCATAGTTAAGATCGATACCCATGATGAAATAGGTCGACTTTCAGAGGCATTCAACGCAATGACAGCAAGTCTGCGGGAAGGCCGCCGCAGCGATGAAGCGAAACTTGTCAGGATTCAGCACTCGACACAGCAGACATTCGATAATCTTCCGGATGCCGTGGCAATTCTCGACTTGCAGGGAAGAGTGGAGACGGCAACGGAAACAGCCGGAACCATCTTTGGACTGAAGCGCAACATCGGAATTGAAAGCGTACCCTTTAAATGGATAACCGATCTATACAGAAATGCCCTGAAGGGCGAGCACGCCTCGGAGAAAGAAGACGCGGCAGCTGTTGTACAGCACTTCGTCGACGCGGAGGAGCATTTCTTCCGGCCAATAACCGCCCCAATCCTGAATAATAGAAGGGAACTCATCGGCATAATCCTTATCCTCAAAGACGTCACGGATAAGCTGGAGCAAGACGAACTTAAAAAAGGCGTCATCTCCACGGTATCACATCAGTTGAAAACTCCTCTTACATCCATTCGCATGGCTATTCATCTGCTCCTCGATGAAAAGGTCGGGCCCCTCACTCCCAAGCAGCAGGAACTCTTGATTGCGGCACGGGAAGACAGCGAGCGCCTTCAAAATACCCTTGTTAATCTGCTTGATATCAGCCGCATAGTATCCGGTAAAATGGCTATGGAGTTTCGTGCAGTCACGCCCCAGCAAATCATCTCAGAGACTGTTGAATCTTTCCGGGGAGCGGCCCTCGGCCATGGTGTGAAAATTCACATGCTACTGCCCGGTGACCTGCCCGATGTCCGGGCTGATAAAATGCGGATCGGCCATGTTTTCGCCAACCTCTTGTCTAATGCCCTGAGGTACACCGCATCTGGTGATACAGTGACCGTGACCGCACAGGCTGGTGAAGAACACGTTGAGTTCTCCGTTTCGGATACCGGCAGGGGAATACCAGAGCAGTATCTTTCCAGGATCTTCGATCCATTTTTCCGTGTGCCCGGCCAGGAAGCCGATACGGGAACCGGCTTGGGTCTCTCCATAGTCAAGGAAATTGTCGAGGCACACGGAGGAGCAGTCAGCGTAAGAAGCCGCGTGGGTGAGGGAAGCACCTTCTCCTTCACCCTTCCGAAGTCCACGACAGAAGCCAATTCACATAAGAATGACGAGAAGAAACCACAGGGAGGGAACACGAGGTGAATCTTGTAATCTGGCTGCCGGCAATGTTTTTCTTGGGCCTTATATCGATGGGGCTATGCTACCTGTTTATGAAATTCTGCGAGAAAATTTAAACAATGGAGTGAGGTGAGCAATGATTTATCTGACAGCAATTGTAGCAGTTTTCTTGTTTGTTTACCTGGTTGTGGCCCTCGTGCGGCCAGAGTGGTTCTGAGCAGCGGGCTTTGACATTGAAATAAAAAAGGAGTTAAGACAATGTTTATTCAAACCTGGTTGCTGCCCTTCATGCTTCTTGCAACAGCGACTGTCATTGCGTTTCCCTTGAGTCGCTACATGGCGTGGATCATGGACGGAAAATACCGGCCGTTGCCGGTTTTTGGCTGGTTCGAGAAACGCCTGGACAGCGGTCCACAAAACTGGAAGCAGTATACGGGTTCTCTGCTTATTTTCAACACCATATTGTTCATTTTCGGTTTCCTCGTCCTGGCGCTCCAGCCGTGGATGCCTCTCAATCCGGATAGTAAGACGATGATTGCCCCAAGCACCATCTTTAACAGCGTGGTGTCATTCATGACGAACACAAACCTTCAACACTATGCCGGAGACCAGCATCTGTCGAACTTCAGCCAGATTTTCTTTTGCATTGCCAATATGTTTCTGTCCGCTGCCATTGGTCTCTGTGCGCTGACTGCGATCATCCGTGCTTTTCGGAGCTCCGTGACGTTAGGCAACTTCTTCGTTGACATGTGGCGTGTGCTTGTTTACATGTTCGTCCCGGCTGCCTTTATCATCGGTCTTATTTTTATAACGCAGGGTAGTCCGATGACTTTTCAAACTTCCCACAGCCTTTCGACGCTTGAGCCTGCGGCAATGGGGACAACGGACACGGGCGAAGCAAAGCAGCAAACCATCGTTGTCGGGCCAGTGGCGGCCCTCGAGTCCATCAAGATGCTCGGTACCAACGGCGGCGGATTTTACGGCATGAACTCCGCTCACCCTTTCGAGAATCCCACCGGGCTGTCGAACTTTTTTAACGCACTGTCCATGATGTTGTTCCCGTTTGCCCTTGTACTCATGTATGGCCGGATGCTTCGGAAGTTCCGGCACAGCCTTGTCATTTTCTCGGTCATGCTGGTATTAATGGCGGGCACCATCATTTGGTCGGTCTACTTTGACACGCTGAAGCCGAACCCGGCATTAACAAGCCATCCCGTGGCAAGAACATACGCGATTGCGAACGCAACCGCGCCGGGCGGGAAAACAGTTGTGTCCATGCCGGCTGTTCCGGGCCTACCGGTAGACCAGCATCTGGGCAACCTCGAAGGCAAGGAGATGCGCTTCGGTGTATCCGCAGGCGCCACCTTTGCCGCGCTGACGACAGACGTAACATGTGGTGCGGTGAACGCCGAGGCCGACAGCCTCAACCCTATTGCCGCCCTTTCGCCCATGGTGGGAATGTGGCTGAATTGCGTCTTCGGCGGCAAAGGCGTGGGCATGATCAACATGCTGCTCTACTTGATCATCGGAATATTCGTGGCCGGCATGATGGTGGGCCGCACGCCCGAGTATCTAGGCAAGAAAATCGAGGCCCGTGAAGTGAAGCTTGCGATCATCGCCCTGCTCGTCCATCCGTTCATGATCCTCATGCCCACGGGACTCTTCGCCGCGACGGACTGGGGGCTCAAAGCCGTGAGCAATCCCGGCGCCCACGGTTTTTCACAGATGCTGTACCAATTCTCTTCGGCCTCTGCCAATAACGGCTCTGCCTTTGATGGATTGGGAGTCACCTATGGTTTCTGGAATGCTGCAACCCCGGCGCCGGAGGCGATCCCCTGGGATATTGCAGCGGGCCTGGTGATGCTCTTCAGCCGCTTTCTTCCGATCATCGCGCCGATAGCCATGGCGGCATATCTCGGAGCGAAAAAATCAAGCCCGTTCGGTCTGGGCACCTTGCGCGATGACAGCATCACCTTCGGGTTTCTCCTGTTCGGGACGATTATCATCATAGGTGCTTTGCTCTTTCTTCCAGTCGCCACACTCGGACCGGTGGCGGAACACCTGGGTCCCATTCCTTTTGGCGGCTAACCGCCAATGAAGGCCCTATAGAATCGTTACCATGAATTGCAGAACGAATGAGGAGTTAGACATGAATAACGTTCCCGATATTACAGAAACTGTGCAAAAGGCGCCTTCACCATTGCAGCGGCCTCTGCGCCGGATAAAACCGCGGGGGCTCCTGGAGAAGCAAACAGTGAAGGCGGCGTTGAAGCAGTCGTTTGTCATGCTGAGGCCGGACATACAATGGAAAAACCCCGTAATGTTTGTAGTTGAGGTAGGCGCATTCCTGACTCTGTTATATATCGTGCAGGCAGCGTGGGGAGGAACGGCAAGCCAGGTGCCGATTACATATTTTATTGCCCTTGACACATGGCTTTTTCTGACTGTGCTGTTCGCGAACTTTGCCACTGCCCTGGCTGAGGCCCGCGGCAAAGCCCAGGCCGATTCACTCAGGAAGGCACGGCACGATACGGTAACCTATCGCTTGAACGCAGCCGGCGCCGTCGAAGAGGTTTCCTCTGCGGTTCTGAAAGCAGGGGATCGTGTGGTCGTGCAGGCAGGCCAGACAATACCGGGCGACGGCGAGATAATTGAAGGGATTGCGTCCGTAGACGAGTCGGCGATTACCGGCGAATCGGCGCCCGTCATTCGCGCTGCGGGCGGTGACCGATCAGGCGTGACCGGAGGCACGGTCGTGCTGTCCGACCGGATCGTCGTTCTGATCACCAGCGGTAGTGGTGATTCGTTTCTCGACCGGATGATAGCACTCGTAGAGGGCGCCATCCGTCAGCGAAGCCCGAATGAGATCGCCCTCACGCTGCTGCTCTCCGCCTTTACCCTGGTCTTCCTTATCGTGGTGATCCCCCTTTGGCCGATGGCCTGGAATGCCGAGCAGTACATGATGGGGTACCTGGGCATGCAACAGCCTTTGAAAAGTCTCGGCACTGATATACCGACCCTCATCGCGCTCCTGGTCTGTTTGATTCCCACCACCATCGGCGCTCTGCTTGCCGCCATCGGAATCGCGGGCATGGACCGCGCTCTGCAGGCCAACATTATTGCGAAGAGCGGCAAGGCGGTGGAGTTGGCTGGTGACATTGATGTCGTGTTGCTGGACAAGACCGGCACGATCACCATCGGAAACCGGAATGCTACAACATTCTTGCCCATAGGAAAGATGTCGGCCGCCGACGTCGGACAGCTTGCCGCCCTGGCTTCTGCTGCCGATGAAACCCCGGAGGGAAAAAGCATCGTAAGATTGTTTGAAAAGCAAAACCAGACAGTCACTGCGCCGCAGGGCAGTCAGTTCGTACCATTCACGGCGCACACACGCATGAGTGGCATTGATCTTCCTGATGGGCGGCGGATACGAAAAGGCGCGTCCGACGCTGTCATCAAATTTGTGGAGGAGAATCGTGGCAGCATTCCCTCTGATCTCAATTCATTAGTGAGCAGCGTTGCAGCTAAGGGCGCAACTCCTCTCGTCGTTGCTGATGGCAACCAGATTGCGGGACTGGTCGTTCTTGAGGACATTTTGAAGCCCCATATGCAAGAACGCTTCGAGCGACTAAGAAGGATGGGGCTTCGGACAGTCATGATCACAGGAGATAATCCCCTGACGGCTGCTTACATTGCCAACCAGGCGGGGGTCGACGACTTTCTCGCCCAGGCAACGCCGGAGACCAAGCTGGCGTACATCCGGAAGGAGCAGGCGGGTGGAAAGCTGGTGGCCATGATGGGCGACGGAACAAATGATGCGCCGGCCCTGGCCCAGGCGGATGTGGCCCTGGCCATGAACGCCGGCACGCAGGCAGCCAAGGAAGCGGCTAACATGGTCGACCTGGACAGTGACCCCACCAAGTTGATCGAAGTCGTGGAAATCGGAAAACAGCTGCTCATTACACGAGGTTCATTGACGACCTTCTCCATCGCCAACGACGTGGCGAAATACTTTGCGATCATCCCCGCGCTTTTTGCGGGGACCCTGCCGTGGTTGGGGGTAATGGATATCATGCATTTGCATTCACCTACCTCAGCCATTCTGTCGGCTGTTATCTTCAACGCCCTCATCATTCCGGCGCTGATACCGGTGGCGCTGAAGGGTGTAAAATACCGGCCTCTCGGCGCTGATGCCCTATTGCGCAGGAATCTGCTGATTTGGGGACTCGGAGGCGTCATTCTGCCGTTTATCGGCATCAAACTAATCGACCTTGTCCTGGTTAGTTTGCATTTAGTTAACTGAGATTTTAGATATCAAGGAGATATAAACATGTCGCGATATCTTTCCAAGAGCCTGTGGCTGCTCTTATTCTCTGTAGTCATCTGCTGCGTCCTCTACCCGCTTGTGCTATGGGTAACCGGACAGACGCTCTTCAACTTTCAGGCTAACGGCAGCATACTGCTTGGTCCCGACGGAAAGCCCGTGGGATCACGACTTATTGCCCAGCCTTTCACCAAGGACGAATACTTTCAGCCCCGTCCCTCCGCAGCGTCATATGACGCATCCGCCTCGGCCTCATCGAGCCTGGCTGCATCCAATTATGCGTTGCGGGACCGGGTTGCCCGTTCGCTTGGGCCCATCATAAAATACCGGAGCGGCCCTAAGACCGGTCAACCAGTGTCACCGGATATCGAGAGTTGGTTTAAGAAAGATATGTACCAGGGCAGCCCGCATATTGTGGCGCAGTGGGCGGATCAACATAACTCTCTTGCCCAAGCCTGGGTTACGTCAGATCCAACACACGCAGCATACGTGGACGATTGGGCGAAGGCACGTCCGGATCTCGTAAAAAAGTGGATCGAGGAAAATCCGGGCACCCCGCAGCCAAAAGCGGCGGATCTTGCTGTGGTGTTTTTTAAAAATTTCTCCGAGGAAAACCCCGGTAAATTTCTCTCTGCTGTCACTCACAAGGGAGCCGATGGGAAGGACCAAACGACATTGCAACCTGTCAATGAGGGCTCGGATATTCAATCGACCTTTTGTCTCATGTGGCGAGAGGAGCATCCTGACGTTGATCTTGAAAATGTCCCCGGAGATATGGTGATGTCATCCGCTTCCGGGCTCGATCCTCACATCACGTTTCAGAATGCCGAGTATCAGCTTGACAGGGTTGCCTCCAAATGGGCAACCAATTTGAAACGCAATCTCGACGATGTGCGAAAGGAGATTGGGCAGATTTTACGGGATAACGCCTCGGCCCCGTGGGGCGGACTCGCCGGTGAAAAGTTCGTGAATGTTCTTGAAGTCAACCTCGCACTGCGCAAACGATACGGAGCACTTTAAGCGTACAGGCAGAAGGAATTGTGATGAAAAGATATATCTTCGCGAGAATTGCTTTCTTAAGTGTGGTTGTGGCTTTGTTCATGCTGACAGTGGGTGTGGCCTCCATCCTCGCTGAGGATCAGAAACCCGCAGCGACTCCCGCCCCTGCGACGGAGGCTGCAGCTCCGGCTGCGCCTGCGGAAGACAAACCCACCGGTTCGCTCGCCATTTCCGGTTTGTCAAAATATGTATGGCGGGGGTATGAAAACACAAGGAACAGCATTGTCATTCAACCTTCTCTTACGGTTGGTTACAAAGGTTTCAGCGCCAATATATGGGGGAACATCGATACACAGCCCTACTCGACAACAAACGCCAGTTATTCGAGTACCTGGACGGAGACGGACCTTACACTCTCTTATACCAAAACTTTCGGCATTCTAAACGCCGGTCTCGGTTATATCTATTACGGCCTGCAGGCTCCGAATGCAGGCGCCTTAAAACCCCTTGACTCACAGGAAGTGTTTATCACTCTCGGTCTTAATACCCTCCTTACGCCTACCTTGACCGCATATAAGGAGGTCGATCATTACCATCAGTATTATTTCCTGTTGGGGATCTCCCATACTTTTGAATTCAACAAAACCGTTTCGCTGCAATTGGGCGCATCCGCGAGCTATCTCCTCAGCGATTATGCCGATGCGACCCTCTACAATGTGAATCCATCGTATGGCGGATATCCGAAGTTCAATGACAATTATCAGGCGACAAACGACAAGTTCAGTAATTTCCATGACGGTGTGCTCACGGCAAGCCTCCCTATAAGTGTGGTAAAGTATCTGACCGTGGCCCCGACCATATCCTACTCATTCCCGCTGTCGGACGATGCAAAGAATGAGATCAAGGCCCGGGGCAAATTGACTAATCCGGGCGAGAACGACAGCAGTTACCTCTACGGCGGCCTGACTGTTACCTTAAGCTTCTGACACATCGACCGTCGCAGCCATACATGTCCTGCGCAAACGATATGGAGCACCTTAAACATACGGACGGAAGGAATGTACAGTTCTTGAATCTGGAACACGATGGGAACAAATAAAACATGCCTGTTGAAAATCGAGCAGATGCTTTCTTGAGGATGATCCGCAGGTCCCAGCGCGGCCACCTGAAGATATACCTCGGTTATGCCGCCGGCGTAGGGAAGACCTACCGTATGCTCCAGGAAGCGCACCAGATCAAGAATGAAGGGATCGATGTGGTCGTCGGACTCGTCGAGACCCATGGCCGGGTAGATGTCGCCAAACTTCTCGAAGGGCTGGAAATCATCCCCAGGCGGAGGCAGGAATATCGCGGGATCATCCTTGAGGAGATGGACATTGATGCGATTCTCACCCGGAGACCCCAGATTGTACTCGTCGACGAACTGGCACACACCAACGTGCCGGGGAGCCGCAATGCAAAAAGGTACCAGGATGTCCAGGATATACTCGCGAAAGGGATTCACGTCATCAGTACCCTGAACATCCAGCATCTGGAAAGCCTCTACGACGTGGTGGAGAAGGCGTCCGGTGTCAGGGTCCATGAACGCATCCCCGATGCAGTCCTCGCTGAAGCGGACCAGATCGTGAATGTCGATTTGACCACGGAGGACCTCGATGAACGTCTCAAAGAAGGAAAAATATATCCTCTCGAACGCATCGAGACGGCCCTGGCAAACTTCTTCAGAAAATCGAACTTGGAGCAGCTCCGGGAGCTTACCCTGCGTGAACTGGCTTCACAGATTGACCTGCGGTCCCGTGATGAACTGGAAGAGGAGGTTCCGGCCACTCCGGATCAGGTGATGGTGTGTCTCAGCTCAAAAGGTCTGAACAGCGAAAAGCTGCTCCGTTACGCCTCGCGGCTGGCCGGCAGGCTTAATAGAAACTGGTACGCAGTCTATGTCCAGACGCCATCGGAGGCGCCGACGGCCATCGATGCGCAGACGCAGCGCATTCTTTCAGGAACACTAACACTTGCGAAACAACTTGGAGCCATCGTCTTCACCTTCAAGGGAGAAGACATCGTCAAGACCATTCTCGAGTTTGCCAGGGAATACAGGGTCGGTCATATTGTGATCGGAAGTCCGAGAAAAATTCCTTTCTGGAAGCAGCTGATGGGCGAGCGCAGTGTCGCCGAACGCCTGATCCGCGATGCCAGGGGCGTGACGATCGTTGTCCTCGACACACAGAAACCAGAGGTGGCGACTCCTCTGGCGGCTGAGGAAGAAATCATACAGGAGGAGAATATCCCTGCAGCAGGTAAAGCGGGGGACGCTCGCGCACTTTTAACGGAATTCATATCCCAGGACAGGATTGTCATCTGGGAGAGGCCCATCGCAAAAGATGATTTACTGAAAAGCCTCTCAGATGCCGCCTGTGAAGACGGGGGCCAAGAGAAAGCGAGGGGCCTTGCCGCAATCATGGAAAGAGAAAACCAAGGGTCGACATTCTTCAACGAAGGCGTGGCCTTTCCGCATGCGAGGATTGAGGGACTCAAGCGCTCATGCGTGGCCATTGGCTTGACACACGGCGGTCTTTCCGACGTTGCTACGGAAAAGCCTATCGAATCTGTTTTTTTGATTTTTTCGCCTGCGGACATTCCTGACGAACAGATCCAGATACTGGGACTTGTCAGCAAGGCTGCCCTGGACAGGCAGCTTATGGATGCTTTGCGTCAGGCAAGAAGCCCTGATGATGCCTATGAGGCCATAAAGGAATGGGAAATTGCGGATGCAGCCGGAAGATCATGAGCGGTGCAGTGACTGGCGCAGAGGCGTTTGCACCCATCAAACAGGCCGGCACTAACGGAGGCTGGAGAAGAGAAAGTCGAGGGCGAACATCAGGGCGATGAGATACATGAGGGGATGGACGTCCCTTAACCTTCCGGCAAAGGTCTTCACGAGAACATAGCTGATAAAGCCGTAGCCGATCCCTTTGGAGATGCTGTAGGTCAAAGGGATTGTCAGGATGGTAAGAAAGGCGGGAAAGGCTTCCGTAAATTCATTCCATTCGATATCCTTCACAACCGTCATCATCAGGAATCCCACAACAATCAGCGCTGGCGCCGTCGCAGCAGGAGGGACGATGCCTATAACGGGCCAGAAGAAGACGGCAAGGAAGAAGAGAATGGCTGTCACTACCGCCGTGAGACCGGTCCGACCTCCCTCGCCGACTCCGGCAGCACTTTCCACATAGGTAGTCACGGAGCTGCATCCGAAAGCACCCCCGATCATAGCCGCCAGGGAATCAACAACGAGGACACTCCGAATGCGAGGAATCTTTCCCTCTTTATCCAGAAATCCTGCTTCGCCTCCTACAGCAACAACAGTCCCCAAGGTGTCAAAAAAGTCGGTCAAGAGGAAAGCAAAGATAATGGTGATCATGCCCAGACTGAAAACCTGACTGAGATACTGGGGATCGAAAGCGGCTCCTATGGTCATGAACTGTGAGGCCTGCGGGATGGCGATTACGCTCTCGGGCATTTTACTGAGACCCGCGAAGATGGCAATGGCCGTGGTGGAAAGTATGCCGATCAGGATGGCGCCCCTGACCTTTCTCGACATAAGGATTGCCGTGATGACGAGACCTATGGATGTGACGACAACAGGCTTTGTGAAGCTGCCGAAGGTAACCAGCGTTGCCTGACTCTTTACGACCATCCCGGCAGACTTAAGACCGATAAAGGCGATGAATAGTCCTATCCCCACGCCGATCGCCCGTTTCAGGTTGATGGAGATAGCGTCCATGAC
>JBEKXK010000019.1:0-46129 GCA_049512055.1 Syntrophales bacterium
TAATTACGTCCCCGCTCTTCAGGGTGGCGTTCTTGATATTGTTCCAGGCCGTCCCTGATGTGATCGGGGTTGAATCGTTTTGCTGGAGCTGGGTGCTCCCGGCCAGTGTCTGAGCGGATACTGCTGTCTTTATGGCATTGATGATGTCGTTTATGCCCATGTTCTGGGTGAGGGAAATATCTGCCCTTATATTTCCATTAATCGTGAGAGTTTCATCACTGCCGAGAGAGCCGCTTACTGCGGTGTTAGAGGTTGAGGTGCTTTGCATCGCGGCGGTATCGATGTGAACCGTGTATTGCCCTGCCTTAGAATTTTGTGTGTGCGCTATGTAGGCAAGGCTGTTCGACGACGTGCTGCCCTGACCGGCGAAGAGTGACATGATATCGTTGAAGTTGGTCTGCAGGTAATTTGTCAAGGTCGTGTCGTCGATGCTCAGTTGTCCTTTGTCATCGAGGTTTATCCCCGCAAGACCCAGGATGGAGAACTGGCTGTTGACGCCCCATACAGGCTGGGTAATGGCGGATGTAAGGTCAGATTTCACGGAAAGAAGTGTCCCATCACCGAAGAGAACGCCTCCCGTCGTATTTGTTGTGGTGTCATAGGAGGACTGTGTGCTGATATATGACATCACGTTATTATAATCGGTTACAAAAGTTTGGATATTGTTTTTGATGGTGTCGGTGTCATGCGTGACATTCAAGTTGATTGTTGTGGAATTGTCTGCCTTGAGGAGATTCAGGGTGACACCGGGGATGACGTCATCAATGGTATTTGATGACTTTGTAACCGGCACACCCTCCACTTCCACAGTGGCATCCTTGCCGGCAACCATAACTGCCGACGCGGCGCCGAAGGCGCCAAAGGCGAGTGAAGATCCTGAAGCCTGGATGGTCGGATTCAGGTTGACATTCAGAGTCGAACTCGCGTTTCCACTCAAGTCGTCCACCCGGATCTTCCCGTCAGAGGTCACATAGGCCAGGACATTTCCATAGCTCGCTGTAATCTTATTGAGGAGATCCTGAACAGTAGTGGAACTTGTTATATCGAAATTCACATTGACGTTATTATTCGACGTATCCTTGCCGGTGAGTGTAATGTAATCACCAGTGGGCTTTCCGCCTGCCGTGAACGTGTTGTAGCCGTCAATGTTCTTCAAAAGAGTCGATGCGTTTATATAGGAACCGCTGGAGGACATGGAGTTTCCCGAGACTATTCCTGTACTCGAACTGCTCGTGTGATCCAGGATGCCAAGGGTGTTCAGGATATTGTTCGCATCCGATAGTGTCTGGGTTCCGTTAATCTGGAGGCGGTAGTAGGTGTTCCCATTTTCTGTCTGCGAGATAACTGAGGCCGTCACCCCCGTCGGCGCAGCCGTATTGATTGCGTTTTTGATGTCTGTAAGGGACATCCCGGTTAGACCGTCGGAAAGGTCGATGTGGACCGTTTTGTCGCCGATGGTTACATCACCCGACTCACCGGTAGTTAAGCCCAAGAGAGACTGTATCTTTGCGCTCGACGACGTAAAGAGGTCGCTCTCAACGCCATTCGTTATGGAATTCTTGATTGTGGCTGTTTGATTATCCTTCCAGCCGAACTGCTGCACAAGGTTTGCCGATGAACCGTTAAGGAGACTGATTCCTTGGGCGCCTGTCGCATCACTGGTAAGAATTAACCGCGAGTTGTTAGCGCCGAGGTTGACAACTGTTGCTGTCACCCCGGAGGGAGATGCCCCTGTGTCGGCATTGTTGATGCTCGCCGCAACGTCGGCCAGTGTGTCGTCCTGAGTGATCGTAACCACCCTGCCGTTGATGACAATATCGCCGGCATAGTCGCTCCCCAGCGCCGTTGAGGAACTGGTAAAAGGATTGGAAGACAGTTTCTGTGCCTGGGCCAGGCTGTCCACTTTTATGGTGTAGCTGCCCGGAGTTGCCGTGTCACCGGTTGAAACGGAAAGCAGATCGCTCGCCGTTACGGTGCTGCTGTCGGTAGACATGACCGTCTTAAATACGTTATAGCTATCAGGATCATTAAGGGCATCCGCCGCCGTCTTCAGAGAGAGAAGCTGTGTGTTGAATGACTGCCACTCCTTGAGCTTCGCCTGGTAGTCGCTCTGCTGGTTTGAAACAAGAGTGACATTTTGCTGATCAACGGCAATCAACTGATCGATTATGCTGCTCCAGTCAATCCCGCTGGAAAGACCGCTGATAAAGCTGGTCCCTGTTGCGTTGGTGCCAACATTGCTAGTAGTAGCCATCCGAGAATCCTTTCTGATGCTTCCATCAGGCTTTAACCATGAGTCTTAAACGCCCCATGTTTCATAATCATTATCGGCAAAATATTCCTAACGCTTGAGTGCTTTGCAGGCCTTTATTAATTCATTGAAACATCATTGCAGAGGGTCGGCTAAACGGCATAGTGTTGTATTATCAGCACGTTATGAGATTGTCTCACTGTGTTCGCAATGATAAATCGGGTATCGTACAAATCTCTCTTATAGAGATAGCAAGAAATCTGCCAAAAAAAGCCCCGCAATCACGAATGATTGCGGGGCATCCGGTTAAGGGTTAAAAGATGAGTTATTTGAAGAGTGAGAGAACCTGCTGTGGAGCCATATTCGCCTGAGCTAACATCGCCGTGCCGGCCTGGACGAGGATCTGGTTCTTGGTGAAGTTCGTCATTTCCGAAGCCATATCGACGTCGCGGATTGTCGACTGCGCAGCAGTGTAGTTCTGTATCGTGGTGGCGAGGTTGGCGTTAGCATACCCGAGCCTGTTCTGTGCAGCGCCAACACCACCCTGCGCGGCACTCAAATTGCTTATTGCAGTGTTAATGGTGTTGAGGAACGTGGAGGCGCCTGTAGCTGAGTTCAACTGATCTTTGCTGAGGCCAAGAAGCGCGGATGTGACGCCGTTGATGGTAACGCCTATTTGGTCATTATTCGAATTCGTCGTACCGACCTGGAAATTGGAGGGAGCTTGTGAGGTGGCGATGATGGTGCCCCCTGCATTGGTCAGTGCGCTATTAAGTGTCAATGATAAGCCAAAGGAATTAAAATTGACTTGTGTTGTCTGACCAACTGTGGGTACCGTGACCCCACTTATGGTTTCCACAACCTGATGGGCGCCAGCGCCGCTGCCCACTGTTCCAGTGATGCCTATAACCGCAGTGGCAGCACTCGTATTAACAGTAACAGTATATGTCATGCCACTTTGCATACCGGTAGCCCCAGCGAGGCCAGTGCCTACAACAAAAGTACCTGAAGATACGGTTACTCCAAATGAACCGTTCAGCAGGGTCGTGCCCGAGTACTGCGTCGAATTGGCGATCCGATCAATTTCGTCGATCAGTGAATTGCCTTCATTGTTGATCTTTTGGAGGTTTGCTGTTCCAGCGGCATTTGCAGAGGCTGCCTGTGTAGCAAGCTCTTTCAACCTCGTCAACATATTATCGATCTGATCCAAGGCGCCGCCGGCAATCTGCAATAGAGAGTTTGCCTGGCTTACGTTCTGGCTTCCCACTTTGTAACTGGCTATGTCTGCGCTAAACTGCTCAGAAATGCCCAGCCCCGCCGCATCGTCAGCGGCTGAATTAATACGATAACCTGAAGAAAGTCTTGCAAGAGACTTGTTCATTGCGTCCGAGGAAATATTAAGTTGCCTCTGTGCGTTCAATGCTGCAATATTACTTTGAATTACGAATCCCATAATCTTATCCTCCTTGATTTTTCTATTCCCTGTGGGAATTATCTTGGCATCCTTGCCAATTGTTCTAAAAGCTTATTTATTACAAACAACCGGTGTTCCTCAATTTCATATACCGGTCACATCACTGAAACTTCTTTCACCTCCTTTCAAACTATTTGGCACTATTATCGGTTGAAAGGTAAGAATACTTGAGGAAAAAACTGATAGCAGAAGGAATGAGAATTAAGGCCTGCCGCAAGGCAGAAAGGAAAGAAGGTTGGATGCGTGGGCGGAAAGGTCGCTGTCGTGAATCAGCGCGGTATGAATTTCGTGCAGAATATCGGATATATCTTCAATGCTGTGAATCACTCTATTCCTGTTCAAACGAAGCTCTTTGAGGATCAGATCGCACCAGCGGATAAAGTCAGCGATGCAATTTTGCCTGAGTTCGATCTCACAGAGGTATAAAAGGGACTTAAGCATCTCTTTTTCCAAGGAGCAGACGTGCTCGAAAAACAACCTTGCGTTGTCGAATTGACCAAGCCCCAGTGATATTTCACCAAGGTGAAGCCATGGGTCCGTTTCCTGAGGATTGATTTCTATGGCCTTGCTGAATGTCTCAATGGCACGGTCGAGGTAGTTCTGCCGCCTGCAGAGGATTCCGAGAGTGCATAGGGCAACATAATTTTTATCATCTATTTTCATTAGGGCATCAAGCGCCTTATTTGCCGCGGTCAGATCGTCTGCGGCCAGTGACAACGTGACAAGACGGTTCAGCACCATAATATCCTGACTGCCCAGCTCGAGAAGCCGCTCCAGACATTGTTTTTCGTCTTTGTTATTTTCTTTTTTATTATTCCATTTTGCCAGCATGTACCAGACCGAAGGTTCATTAGGCGCTTCCTCCAGGGCGAGGTCCAGATATTGACGGGCTAAAACAAAATCGCCCGAACGATCCATAAGGAATGTCCCGATATCCCTCCAAACCTCCCATTTATTCTCTGACATCTGATGGGCGACCCGATAGTGTTTATCCATGCTCGTATAATTTTTCAGGGCGTGGTAGGCATGGCCAACCAGGAGATTGATACTCCACCCTTCACTTATTGTATTGTTAACGATCAATCCCGCTTTATCAGGATTATCTTCAAAATAATCGCGCAGCTTAAAATATTGAAGCCCGTAGTGGAGGACATCATTCCACTGTTTTTCCTCGGCGGAAATCATAGCCATGGTATAGAAAGAATCAAGATGGTCAGGATATTTTTTTAACGCCCGCAATGAATAGTCGCGCGCCTTTTCCAAGTCTCCCAGATGAAAAAACGATAAGGCTGCATTATGATAAGTCCATAAATAAATTGTGTCATTAGATCCCTGCTCCTCTGCCAGGTTGATGGCCAGTATGGATTCCTCTATGCATTCTTTGCGCATTCCCCGTGCAAGGTAAGATGTTCCCAGATAATGGCGCGGCATCGGATCGTCCGGATTTTTGGCTATCTGCTGCTTCAGAAGATTGGTTGTTCTGATGAATTTCTCCTGCGCTTTCTTTTCCTGGACATTATAACCATAGTGCATCAGTTCGATCTTAGAAGCTATGGTGCAGATCTGACCGACAGCACGATTATGAACGATGCCTTCATAATGAATGACGCCGTTGTTCCGGAATAGCCGTTCAGAATTATGCCTGGCCGTTTTTCTACCCGCGCTGTAAGTGCTGATGACGTTGGCATGAATAGCGTCTGCCTTCCCGGCTTCACGAACCGCCTGTCGCAGTTTTGGTCGAGAAGATTCGACCAGCTCTTCGTCGGCATCGATTATGAATATCCAATCTCCTGTCGCATATTTCAATGCTTGGTTGCGCGCCTTGCTGAAATTCCCTTCCCAGGGATGAAAGTAAACCTTGTCGGTATATTTCTTTGCGATATCGACGGTTTTATCTGTTGATCCTGTATCGACGATGATGATTTCATCCACGCAATCTTTTACACTGCGAAGACACTGCTCCAGGAAGGCTTCCTCATCTTTAACTATCATGCAGCAACTGATCGTCGGGTCTTTTTGAGAACTTTCGTTCTTATGTGAGATCTCCTCGAGGAGGTGATTAACTATTTCATCATGGGAATTTTGCCGGCGTGCCTTCTCAAGATACAAAAGAGATTTGACCGAATCATTCTTATTGTAAAAATAGATGCCTATTGCTCTCAAGACTAAGAATGGTTCCGGTGCGCACCGAACCGCTTCCTTGAATGATTGGTGAGAATTCACTTCTTGTCCAAGTTCAAAATAGGCTATACCCATAAGGACGTACATATTCCATTCTTCATTCTGAGAACAGGTCACAAGGTCGTCGAAATCCCCAGGAGATGTTTTTAATAGTTTAACCAGATTCAAATAGCTATTGCCATATTCGATTGTACGTGACCATTGTTTTAAGTCATAACATACGGCAATCAAAATATAATGCGCATCGATGTGCCTTGGAAACTTGTTAATACTTGACAGAGCGACCTCCTCAGCTTTTTTCAAATCTCCGAGGCGGTAATGCGACATGGCCGCATTATAACGAGACCATAGGTAAATCATATTAGAGTCATTACTGTCTTCCGATAATTGAATTGCCTTCAAGCTTGCTTCAAGAGCTTCGTTGAACATGCCCCGCTCAAAATAGTAACAGCCTAAATAGTGATAAATGACAGAATTATTCAGGTCATCTTTCAGATCCATTTTCAGGCGGGACGTTATTCTCTGAAACTCCCGCTTCGACAGATGTTGTGTCATGTCGTAATTCTGACGGATGAGTTGGCGATGTTCCGCAGAATGCGTAGCGGCAGCGATGATCGCTTTCTTTCTTTTTTTCTTCATCATTAATTATTCCCCTACAAATTATATAATATAGTTAAATTGTATCGATGCGCCGATCTTGGCGTTACTGCTTGTCGTCTGGTAGAATAGCCGGTCCAAGAGGAAATGGTCTGACATCAGGTGAGGAGTGAATCACCGTAGGCTGCAATGTCTCCAAGGCATTGCGAATAGACGTCTGGTCGGGTCTTATCTCCAAGGATTTTATCAAGATCTGAATCGCCTGCTGTGGCGATCCCAATTCCATATAGGCAAGGGCGAGTTGATTCATTCGGACGTGGTCACGACAGGGAGGGTTAAGATAGCGTTCAAGAAAAGGAACGGCATCCTTCCACCTTCTAAGATTGAAATATAAATCCGCAATATTCAGAAGGATATCGTCATCATCGTTTTTTAAGGACAAAGCTTCTAAATATAGATTTTCTGCTGAGGATATATCGCCTTGCGTGTACAGAATCGTTGCCAGGTTGTTCATTGCTTCGTAGTGTTCAGGATTTGCCTGAACAATCTCTGCGAAGAATGTCTGGGCCTCCTTCAGATTTCCTGCCTGAAACAATTCCTCTCCGCGGAGCAAAGATTCCTTGAAAAGTAACTGAGAGTATCTTTCCAGGTAACGATTGGATAATGGCATGTTAAATAAATGGTACGGCTCATAACTTCGACAGACACTATAAAGTTCATGCCATTGTTTAGCCTGCTCCTTAAAGGCCTGCTGAAGCCTGGTCGTCGTGTCGACGCCAGTGCCTTTCTCAATATCCAGCACCATTTCCTCCACTGCGTCGAGGATTTCGTCTGCCGAGTTGGGGATAATATCCAGGCCAAAGCGGTCAAAGTCATTGTCGCGAGGATGATGCCTCATGACAAGCATCCGTTCATTAAAATTCAGTAGCCTTCCGCCTTGATGTTTAATTCGGATCGGCTTCAGGATATATCGGTCAAGTGCATTCATCGGGTACGTCGGGTGATCCACTAAATTGACTATCAATACGGGAGGACCGTTGAATGCAATGGGAATGTTGAGCGGGCCTGACGGGTGACAGAGCATGAACAAGCAGCGGCTGCCAATCCAGATATCCGTAAGTGGGTGTTTATTCTTCATCTGCGTCAAGTCAAAAAGACCCGGCATCGCAGGCAGGGGGGTCATGGACTCATCGCCGATGCGTACAACACGGAATTTCTTTTGGAGAAGAAACTGAATAGCTGGAATAAAAGACGAGACTTGTGAGTCCCGGTATTTTTGATTCGTAATATGTGGATGATACCCGGCATCCCGATTATGAATACAGATAAAGGGTTCGTCGGTGCCTATGCCGATATTTTCTTGAATTCTTTTTCCCTCCTCGATTTCCTCATCGGAAAGCGCCATAAACCGGGGGGAGGCAAAATCTCCCCTGAGTAACTTTTCCGCCCATCGATCAAGGGCGAAATCCACAGACCTTAAAGGGACACAGGGTCGTCCGTCTATATCCTTCATGGTTAATTTCCCCTGCATAAGGAGCCAAAATTTCTCAGCAGCCATGGGAAAAACGGTGAAATACCGCTGGATGATTTTCAGGACGGCCGAGTTGGCCGGTTGACGGTCATCCGGGTACAGTACCATTACCTGTTTTGGATCTTCCGGACCAGGATTGAGCAGAAAGAATGGTTCAAGCATCATATGACCGAATGCATTGATGGCGTGTAATAAATGGTAGCCTATAAGATCGTCTTGTGCCATTACTTACGTCTCCTTGATTGATAACCTTAGGTGGCGCCGGACCCATGTCCAAGTGCTTTGATGTAGGATGCTGGTGTTCCGATATCGATATGCGCCGCATCCGTATGATAAGTATAGATTCTACCCAGATATTGACAGATCAACTGCGTGCTGATGTCCTGAACCTTGCCCGCATGAGGTAGAATATCCGCAATGAATTCCTTGCTCAGAATGTAAACAGCGCCATTAGCCCTGTTACCGGGTGGATGGGCTACTTTTTCATGGAAACGCACCACAACTCCGCGTTCATCGATTTCCACGATGCCGCATGAGGAGAGGTCATCTGTGCAAAATGTAAGTATCGTCATCAGGCAATCAGCGGGCCGTTCCCTATGTGCCTTGATGAGCCGCGTCAAATCACACAAGGAGTAATTATCTGCGTGAATGAGGAACCCATCCTCGTCCTGAAAGAAATCAATATTCGCAAATAGCGTCCCCGCAGTTCCCAGCAGTTCAGGCTCATAGACCAGGCGCACCTCGTGTTTGTGCGGGCTGGTGAGGAAATGTCTTTCGACCTGATCTGCCAGGTAATGGGTGTTGATTAGGTACGGGCCAATTCCGGCGCGGCTCAAGTTGTCGAGCCAAATTTCCAATAAAGGTATCCCATTGATCGGAAGCAGGCATTTGGGAATGGTATTAGTAATCGGCTGCAGCCGCGTTCCGTAACCCCCGGCCAAAAGAATCGCCCGCATCACGTTAACTCCTGCAACAAATCTTTGGCGCGAAGAGGAGTGTTACCCACCCGACCCACCTGCACCGCGGCGGCTAGCGCCCCTAAACAGGCCGCTTCCCAAATGTCGCCGCCACTTGCTAATGTCAGGGCGCTGGTGATAAGCAAGGAATCTCCTGCCCCTGCCACATCTCTGGGTGCAGAATTTAGAGCCCCAATGCGATCAGTCAGCCAGTCTAGTTCGGACCCATTGCCAGCGTGTATCACCATGCCTTCTTCACCTAACTTGAGGATAATATTTTTTGCCCCTGCCTGTTGTCTGAGCGCCTCGGCCATCACCACTAGGCCGTCTTCATGATTGCGGGTGCTGATTCGCGCTTCATGCTCCGTAGGTGTCAGTAAATCCATTTTTCTGAAGCGGCTGATATTACCCACCTGGGAAGAAGATTGACTGTCGGCCGCAAGGAGCACACCCCGGGCTTTGGCCATGGGGATAACCTTGTCCACCAAGGCTTGGGGAAGACAACCGTAGTTGAAATCAGAAAAAACAAGCAAATTCGCGTCATCCAGAGCCATTTCGATATGCTCCAGCAATTGGGCCTGGAATTTAATGCTGATGGATCGCTGGTGCAGATGGCTGACCCGTAGTAACGTCTTGCCCGTACAGCGGAAGCGCTGCTTGAGGGTGGTCGGTCGGCTGTTGTCTACGAGCACGAATGTTTTCACACCCGCGGAGGCCAATTCTTCCTGCGCGAAATCCCGAGTGGCATCAGCCCCGGCGACGGTCACAAACTGCACCGATGCGCCAAGGCCGGCGGCATGGGCGGCAACTATCCCAGCACCACCAACAAAGCGAATGGAGTCGACGGGCGTGACGACGATGGTGGGGTCTTCCTGGGACATGCCCAAGGGCTGGCAGGTGATGTACTCGTCAATGATCAGGTCACCGACCACGCACACCTTGAGGGAGGGGAATTGCTGCAACAGCGTTCTGAGCCTTGTAGGTTGAATGCCATGACGGACTAAGTAATCTTGGGGAAGACCGATGGAACGTGGATCGGATTCGTAAAACTCTTTCCGCAGCAAGTCGAGGGAGGAAAAGACCGTTTCTCCCGAACTGAACAGTAGACGCCCGCCATACTGATCCAAAACCGCGAGTTCAGGGTTGAAGAGAGGCTCGTGTTCTTTGCCTTTGACAACGATATTAGGGCGCAGACGGGCAATCACTTCCGTCACCGGTTCGTCCATGATGAAGGCTTCATTGACCCAACTGTTGCTTTGCACCCCCTCCAGACGAAACTGTTCTGGCACATGGGCGGCGTTACCGGCAATTCGGTCGCTCTGCACTGCTACGATGAGATGGTCGCCACATTGTTTTGCAAATCGAAGCAAGCGCAGGTGGCCGGGGTGAAGGACATTGAAATGACCTGAGACGAGAACAGTTATTTTCTTCATGGCCCACCCGTTATGAAGTTTGGATATATCGGTTTTTGTCTATCGATAGTGATAATTGGAATCAAGACCACCTCCATCATCATGGAACTAGGGCTGTTTTACTCCGACACCCATCACGATGATAAAATGCGCCATGGGTGAATAGCCGGTGTGCACAACCTCGTCGTTCATCGAAAAACTGAACACATTATGAAAGTGTCTGGCCGCAAGCTCGCGCAGCCTGTCTGAGCTCTTAAGGTTGATGTGGCCCGCTCTGCTGATGGGACTCGCATACTGATCAGCCGTAACATTGGGTGTACCGATTATTAATACTCCCTGTGGCACAAGCGACTGGCAAATGTTTCTGACAAACAGGTCTTCTTTGTCACAAGGGATGTGTTCGATGACATCAAGGCAGAAAGCAGCGTCAAACTTCTTTCCTAGAGGTCCCAAAAGCATGTCGTGTGCCTCGCACAAGTAGCGATCGCGCAATTCAGGAAACTGGTTTATGTAGTCTTTGTTTTGGGCGATAATTAAATCTTCAAGGTCAACACCGTGCATACGACCCACCGTTTGAAGCATGATGGGAACGCAAAAGCTGTCGCCGCATCCCACCTCCAGTACCAGTTCTTTCCCTGCCAACATTTTGGAGCAAAACTTATAGCGCGCCAATGAAAACAAAATGTGTTTGGGATCATGGCGCCACGTATAGCTTGCTGAGGTACCTAACCGCACGGGACCCAGTTCATCATACTGGTCAAAGGTCACATGACGGAATTTTTGAATGAGTTTGTCTTGATTGTTATCGATCATTTTAATCTCCTTGATCATCATCCTCTCATCGTAGGTAAGAGGGTAACGGGGAGGCAAGCTTGTTATTGTTTTCCCAGCACCCGCTCAACCTTCAGAATCGCATTGACGATATCGGCTACATCCTGTTCTCTGTAGTTCTCATGGAACAAAACATTGAAACTCGAGTTACGGAACGCCACAGCATTGGGCGTATGCGAAGCGGCCCCCAAATGGGGTCTGAACCAGGGCCACTCGCTCACCACCTGTTTATAGTCAGGGTTCAAAGGAATACCCTCTGCCATGATCGCGCGGGCAAAGGCTTCCTTACTGACTGCAATACGGTCAGCCGCCACGGTGAGCGTATGAAAGAAGGGGGAAACGGTGATGTCATCATCCTCCGTCACCGGGCGGACTATGCGTGATGCAGAAAGCCCGGCGTTAATCATTTGAACGATTTCGTTGCGGCGCGCTATGATACGCGGAAGTTTTTTAAGATTTGAGAGTCCGATTGCACAGGACAGCTCATCCTGATTAAAATTCAATGCGAGGAACAGATTGCCCTTAGGGTTCCTGGGATCAAAATCAGTGTCTAAAAAATTTTTACCGCGATCAGCAAATGAGCGTATACGCCAGTACAGGTTTTTGTCCTTCAGGTAAACCAGTCCACCGCAACCACCCGACGCATGTGCCTTGCTGAACATGGTCGAAAAAACAGCTACGTCGCCGAACGTACCGACCTTTTTGCTGTGATACTCAGCACCGTGGGCTTGTGAACAGTCCTCGATGAGTTTGAGACTATGTTGTTGACACACGGCCGCGATCTCATCCATGGCAGCAGGTATACCTCCGATGTGTGCAACAATCAGCGCTTTCGTGCGAGATGTGATGACCTGCTCGACCTGTTTTGCACCCAGGTTGAACCCGCCTTCTCTGGCATCGGCAACTACAGGTTTAAGCCCCGTCAGCACTACGGGTGTCACGCCGCCCGGATCAGTGACCGGTGGTACAATGACTTCGCTTCCCTCATGTATGTCCAGTGCCTTCAACGCCAGATAGATACCAGCAGTGCCGCTCGAAACGGCATCAGCATATCCACCGCCCTGGAAGGATACGAAAGCCTGCGTGTAAAGATCCTCCGCCTCGCCATGAAAACCGAAATCAACGCCTTTCTCCCAAGCCCGCTCAAACACGGACTGTACCGCCTTCAATGCCGATTCATCAAAGAGCCTCCGACTAGGCATCGGCGTTTCACGGACGGGTGTGCCGCCGTTGATGGCCAGTATTTCATTTGATTTCTTAGTCGGCATTTGTCATGTCGCTCCTCACTCCTATGTGGAAGGGGCGATCTTCTCATGCAAGAAATACAGACTATCGAGGTCCGCCCTCTTTATCAAACACCATCCGGTATAGCGTAAAGCACTGTCTCCACTATGCCGATATCATGCTGTCGCAAATAGAACCTATAATTGCAGCGCATATCGGCCAAAATACCCGCCAGCGACCACAGATGGTCAGGCCTATGATACGCCGCAATAGCTAGTTTGGGTCGGAACTTCAGAATAGTCTGCCGGGCGCCTGCCAGTGCTTCGGACTCAGCACCCTCAATATTCAGTTTGATGAAGGTCACAGGTTCCTCTTTAACAACCTCATCAATTCCCACGACCCCGACACGAATGCCCCCCTCAGGTACACACGATGCATCCATCCTGCCCGTGCAATCAAAGCAAAGTTCAGTCGTTCGTGAATATAGGCCCTTATCAAAGCATAGGATGCGGTTGTCAGTCCGGAAGGTCTGTTCAAGGACACGAAAATTCACGGCATCAGGCTCAAAAGCATAGATACGGGTGCACCGGTTGTTTGTAACCTCCAAGAGGTTCGTCACCGTATCACCCACAAAAGCACCACCGTCTATATAAATCTCATGATCATGAAAGGGCATAACATCGCGTGGGAAATAATCTTCACCTGTCAATACTTGCCTTAACAACGATACATCAAAGGTCAATCTGTAACCAATTGCGGCATCGAGCACGCTACGCGATTGGTCGTCAGCTACCGAGGCATAAAGCCTTTCATAATCCAGGCGGTGACTCAGCAGGTCCTCCCACAGTCCTGTGTAAAAAGGGTGATTGCCGAAACGTCCATCACCGGCAGTCACAAGCAACGCGAATGGCCAGATATGTTTGAAACCAAGCGCCGCCACCGCATCGTGTGCCTTTCCAATTCGGTGTGTGGCGACGATCACGGGAACGTCGCGCTCCAAGGTAATCAATTCGGTAAAAGGCCTAACTGGTTGGCCGCTGACCAGCTTGCCCCATTGTGACTCATCTGCATCGTATAACCCCAGGATTTGCACGTGACTGCTGTTGGACTCATGCAGGAATTGTCGCCCCAGGGCGCCGGCACCAAGGATGGCAACTCGCCCATACCAATCGGGCGAAAGAATCCGGCAATGGCCGTCAAGAGCCGCTCTCATATCGCCTATGTCGTGAAGCCCGGAGAGGGATTGCAACCATTTAGTCTTCATAAATCTATATTTTGGCCTCCGCTTGCTGAAAGGTTTATGGAACAACCTTTTCCTTTTTGAGAAGGGTGTGGATCACTTCTCTAAAGTCGTTTGCGTTGTTTTCTTGACCGAGCGCTGACATTGTGGCCGCAAAAATACACAAAGAACTAATCGCTTTAGGCACAGAATTGCCCTCCCATTGGGCCTCACGCTTAACTTTCTCAATCTCCGTTGCTATTGATGCCCTAAGGAACGGCAATGTCTCGGCACATCGTCTGTCAAGGGGGATGTAGAACTGAGAAAAATCGACATCGGGGCCACCATACATATTCTTCCAAGTGACGACTGTTTTGCGATATTCGGGTCGTTCGTAGAGTGGTGCACCTGGAAACGACATCATCAAAGATGTCGCCGCGACTTGGTAGCCTTCAAGGACGTATTGAGTTGCAGTCTTCATCGAATAGAGGATATCGTCAGTAGTAGACTCCGGTATCATCACGATGATGTTGATGGTGGGATTCAGGTGTTTCGTCTGACCCAACGCTCGAATGACCATGCGGCTATCTTCTTCCGTTATGTCTAATTTTCTGATTGAGGGAGAATGTAACAGTTTGTTTGAAAACGTCTCGGCACCAAGTCCCAAGCCATAAAAACCTGCTTCGTCCAATGCGTTGATGAGTTCGACGTTGATGCGTTTATTTCTGTTCTCATCGGACACGATGAAGTCATGGACATGCCCCTGACAATTGAAGACGAGATTCTCCGGAAGGACACCATTCTTTTTTGCGGCAGTAATTAACTTGCACAGATCCATGATTCGCTGAACACCTTTTTTGCTTCCGACAAAAAGATCGTCATCTGCAAACAGAAACCCGCGGGCACCGTAGTGATATACATAGTGGGTAATCAAACTCATGACATCTTGCGCTGAAAGCATGAGGACCCGGCTTGGTTTGCGCTGAGCATTTTTCAGGAAGGGGGCCGAACTGCAAAACCCGCAATTGCGAGAACAATGACTGGATGTATAAAGACGAACCGTTTCGGGAATAAAGACATTGTCATTGAAATTGAGACGTCCTCCTTCCTGACGAAGAACATCCCAATAATCCTTATATGGTAGATCCATGGTCAGAAGCTGAGTGAAGAACAATTCTCTGAACACATCGTCCGTCATGATCTCCTGAGGCTTGTAAATATGTGTCCCATGGGGATCTAAATAGGAGACACCGGGAATATTGCCGGCCAGTTCATGAACCGCGGCGTTCGCGTTGTTCTTAAACCTTTCGCATATACGATGAAACGTCTTCTCGGCATAACCTAGAAAGACAAGATCTACTCCACTTAAGAGCCACTGTTTGCTGTTCTGGGTAGCTTCGCTTCCACCTGCGAAGAACAAAACGCGTTTATTTGAATTTCTGGCTGCAGATCGAAATTTCCAGAGCATTTCTAGATCGCAGGCCATATTATGGTGCGAAACGCTGATTCCAACACCATCGTAAACCCCTTGGTTTACTTTTTTTAGAAACTCGTCCACAGTACCGGGATCGATGTCAAACGAGGGAACGTCACAGCAAATACTCCTTTGTTTCAAATAGTGCTTTAATCGATGGAGACCTACGGCAGGAGCCCTTGCAACGTAGGCGTTACTGAATTCCGTGATAGAACTTATTAAAAGAATCCGAAAATCATTCATAAATTAAGAGTTCAGCGGTCTATACTGATTGGTCTCACTTTTCCCCTTGCCCTCGCTATCAAGGAGTCTACCGCTTATTATGCCATGGACACCAAGACTCGCCCAGCTTCCCCGGTTCTGAAGACGTCAATGGCTTCGTTGATCAGATCCAGGCTGAATTCGTGGGTAATCAGTCCGTCAAGCTTCAGCCTTCCCGTCTGGCAAAGCCTGACAAGGCGTGGGATGTCCATATGCGGCTTTGCGCTGCCCCCCTGTGATCCTGTGAGGACCTTTTCGAAATGTAGCGGGAGCGTGTAAATCCAGACTTTATTTCCTTTTTTAGGTACGCCCACCAGAATCGTTTTCCCATCGGGCCCGGTCAATTCATAGGCCTGTTCTATGATTCTGGGATTTCCTGTTGTGTCGATGACGATGTCTGCGCCTTCATTTCCGACTATTTTACGGATTTCCTCATCCAAGTTTTTAATTTTTTTTGAATTGAAATAGCATGACGCACCAAAACGCATTGCCATGTCTTGCTTCGAATCAAGAAGATCTACCCCGATAATCGGATAAGCCGAAACCATGTCTGCGGCTTGGATAATATTCAATCCCACACCGCCCACGCCAAAGACGACAACGGAATGCCCAATCTTTATATGGGCATCATTGTTGACGACCCCGACAGCAGTCGTTACGGCACACCCGAATAAGGGGGCCAATCTAAGATCAAAATCGTCAGGTATCGGCGTTACCCTATTCTCCGAGACAATCGAGCAGTTGCTGAAAGTAGTTACCAAACCCGCATTGACCACTTGGTTGTCCCATCCGTATCTTGGCGTTGGTGACTCAATGCCTGCGCCCTTCATCCAGTGCATCACGACATGATCACCTTTTTTGACTCTTGTCACGCCGGGACCTGTCTCCATGACGATGCCTCCCCCTTCATGTCCGAGCAGATGGGGGAGATACTGATCAGGTCCTTTCACACCGTCAATTTCTCCAATCTGTGAGCCGCAAATCCCGCTGTATCTGACCTGTACGAGGAGCTGTCCATATTCGAGCGTATCGGGCAGTTTAATATCAGCAATCACCAATGGTTTATTTTGCTCAACTAGAATAGCCGCTTTCATTTTACTAACTCTCATTCGAAATATATGAACTCGTAGTCACCCGTATAGCCGAAATGTCGATAAAGCCAAATCCATTCCGCTGCATCGAAAAATGACTGCGCCGTCAGTGCCCAGCACTGAAGGTTAAACATCTCTTGCTCATCCCGGTAGCTTTCCAACATGATGTATTTCTGTTTGCCCACTCGCTCGATTTCGGTCAGGGCCGTTTTCAGCTCAAAGATGCGTAGATTGTGAAGGGTTGCCAGTGAAATAACAAGATCAAACGCCTGATCATCGAAAGGATACGCATCCTGGGCCTTGTATCTGAAAAGAGTTCCTTGGAATGCCGGGTGCATCTGAGACAGTGCATGTTGTGAAACATCAAAACCCACCAGTTGCAGATCCGGTAGCAGCAGTTGCAATTCATAAAGCAGGAAAGCCTTCCCACACCCCACGTCCAGAACCTTGTCGCCGGGTTTGAGGCCATAAGTCCTGATAAGCGCCTCGGCAACCGGTTTCCAGCGGCCCGGCATATAACCGTAACCACCATAGCCATAGCGGCGGTCACCATCCCAGTAGTCAAACCCGTATTGTTTGGCTTTGCACATGCACTGCACCTTATCATCCATCATACGGGCCAGGTAATCGCGCTTAGTTTGCTCATGCAATGGCGATACGATGTTCAACAAAGTTCCCATTTAATACCTCGCGCAGTCTTTTTTTGAGCACAGTTTAAGGTTTCCGACAGATACGATTTAGCTTTCGCAAGCTGTTCCTCCCTGCGCGGCGGTTTTGCGTCTTCTTTAGCATGGCTGCGCCTGGCATATCCCTCCGGTATAAATTCATTGAGCATGATGCAACACCACTTGATCCTATATAGAGGAAAAAGAAGGGCCACCCTTTTTTTTATCACGTCCTTCTTATCGAATAATGGCATGACGTCATCTTCAAAAAGAGACAAAAATGTGTTGGATACGGTTACCTCGGGCTGACAGAAAAAATCACAAATCATTTTCGCCGGATCATCCCAACCGGCATATTCAAAATCGATAAAGCGCAGATTCCCGTTCCGTTCGCGCAGGGCGTTGTGAAAACCGAAGTCGGAAGGGGAAAGGCAGCGGCTCTTATCGTCAATCACATCGTCAATATCGACATCCGACGGACCGAGCTTTTCTAAAATTCCTTTTTTAAACATCATCCAGGCGGGGATAAGCTGGCGTTTAATAAAATCAACCGCTTTTTTGTCGACTGAATCGTCTGGCACGATATCTATCAGGCGCTTTAGACGCCGTTCGACACAAATTAAATGTTCGCTGATGGAAAAGCAGGCCTCAGACGCAAAAGGAAGGTCAAGCGCCTCGCCGGATTGTTTGTATCGGTTCAATTCGAGAATGAAACGGATGGCCTGCTTAATGATATCCTCCCCAATATCTGTTTCATATAATTTCTCCCCCTCGATAAATTCATACAGAGCAACCTGTTGCTTTTTGTCGGCGGCAAGCGGTTGAGGTATGCATCTTATCCCTTTATTCCAGGCATAGCGCGAAAAAGAAAATTCACGATCCAGCCTGTCTCGGGGATCATCTTCATGTGCAAAATACGACTTCAAGCAAAACCGCTGGTCATCGGCCATTACCTTGAAGACTTGGTTATTTTTTCCGCCAGCAAGCCTTTCCAACTTTGCATTCCCGGATAGGCCCATTTCCGTCAATAATTTTACCATCGCGGGAATAATGTCACGATTGTTCTTATTGTAAGTATTCTTTTGCCTTGGTTTCAATTGGCTTCTACTTCTATTTTAAAAAACTCTAAAATATCCATCCATGATCTTTTATGTTCAATATCTCGAATGCCCTGAAGGTTTCCTGAGGGATCGAACAGGATTTTCGTGACAGTGCTCGGAATGCCCTCTGCCAGGAGAATTTCCGGGAGGTCATCGATAAAGTGAGTACATTTGAGTGATACGATGCGCTGGATTTTTTCTTCCTTGGTTAACTCAAAATATACTTGCCTGGAAAACATACCGTCTCGTCCGTCGTTAAGAAAACCCTTTAACTGTAACCACCGATGTCCGGCTTCATGAAGGTCATACTTTGGCCCCCTATAGGGATATTTTGTTTTATGACTGACAATACAAGTGGGAATGTTTTTCAATTTACAATAACCCAAGAAATCATCGATGCCCGGATATGATTCCGCTTCGATAATTTTATCGCCGTAAACGAGCCCCTGCATTTCCGTCCATAAATCTTCTTTGCCTTCTGCCCGGAGATGGGTGCGGATAAAGTTTTTGCCAACAGGAAGATCATGAGGAATCAGCCCGGCATCAAGGGCGATTTTATGAAACACCTGATCATAGCATATGATGGTGTTATCAAAATCTATGCCGATAAGAAGATCGACGGACATTCTTTATGTCGCCTCTAAATCTATAAATAAAGGTCTTGGTTTCTTTTTAAGGATCTCTTTAGCAATGCTTTCTGCATCGAGACCTAACGATTGTCTTGCCGTCTTTTGCCCGCCCGCCCCATGAATAAACGCATCCTTCACACCAAAACGAAGCAGATCTGTCTTGATAGACCTCTGACCGCTTCGCCACTCGGCCACACTTCCGCCGAGCCCGCCAATTAGGCTGTGTTCTTCCACGGTGGCTACGATTTCGAATGATGAAAATAATCTTCCTAATAGTTCTTCATCCAAAGGCTTCACCGTATGCATACTGACCACTTGGGCGTCGATACCGCATATCGCCAGGATGTTGGCGGATTCGATGACAACCGGAAGGATATTGCCGGTACTGATGAAACAAACCTCATGGCCACCTTCGCGGACCAGGATGCCTTTGCCGATTTGGAAATCCGGATCATTTTGATGAATAATCGGTTCACTTTTTTTCCCCAGCCTGATGTAGACGGGCCTGTTGAACTTGAAGGCCGCCGTCAACGCTAATCTGGCCTCAATAGCATCCCCCGGACAGACTACGGTCATATTCGGCAATGCCCGCATCATGGCGATATCTTCGCACGAATGATGGGTGGTGCCCAGTTCGGCGTAGGAGAGCCCGGCCCCCACCCCGACGATGATGACCGGCAGATCATGGTAACATACATCAATCCGTATTTGCTCCAAACAGCGCACCGTCACAAAAGAGGCTATGGTGTAGGTCACCGGCCGCAAGCCGCAAAGGGCCATTCCTGCCGCCATGCTGGTCATGTTGGCTTCGGCAACGCCGCAATTGAAAAATCGTCCCGGATATTGTTCCTTGAATGAATCGAAGAGTCTATTCCCGATGTCGCCGGATAAAAGAACGATCCGTGGATCTGTTCGGGCCAGCGTTTCTAATGTCGACGCAAATGTATTTCTCAAAGCAATCCCAGCTCTTTTTTCGCTAAAACGACTTCTGCTTGCGTCGGGATCCGATAATGCCAGTTATTATCGTCTTCCATGAAAGACACGCCCTTTCCCTTAACAGTATGGGCGATCACCGCGACCGGTTTGCCGCGATGATCAGGGACATTTTTCAGGCAACTTGTCAACTCCCCCATGTCATGTCCATCGACCTCGTAAGCAGACCAACCAAACGCACGCCATTTTTCCGCCAGCGGCTCCAAGGCCATAATCTCGCAACTCCTGCCCGTGGCCTGCCATTTGTTAAAATCGACGATGACGCACAGATTCTCTAAATCATGGGCCGAGGCAAACATGGCAGCCTCCCATGTGGATCCCTCATTACACTCTCCGTCGGAGACGGTGATGAAAACCCGATAGGGTATCTGTTGTAGTCGCCCAGCCAAAGCCATGCCAATCCCTAAGCCGATGCCATGCCCCAGGGAACCTGCTGCGGCTTCTACCCCTGGTGCGCAACTTGGCGAGGGGTGTTCTTCAAGGCAGGCACCAAAAGCGCCGAAGGTGTCGAGAAGGGTTTCTGGGAAAAACCCCCGGGCGGCCAATGTCGCAAACAGAGCCATGGCCGCATGCCCTTTACTGAGAATAAAACGATCCCGTTGGGGCTCATGTGGCTTTAGGGGATCAATCGCCATGGCATGCCAATACAATGCCACGAGGACGTCGACACAGGAAAGGGCGGAGCCCAGATGGGCCGCTTGTGCCTTGTGTGACATCTCAATAATCTTGCCGCGAATTTTCAGGGACAATGCTTCGAGTTCTTTAATCTCCATGAGTCATTCCGGGCACGCCAACTGTTTCATGGTTCTTATATTGTAGCAGTTGTCTTCGTCTCTTAATCTACCCGCATTGAAGGCTTCGATGATTTCGCCAATGGCATCGACGACCTTAAGTTTCGGCTTGAAACCTGTCCCGAGTAATTTATCGGCGCTGAGGCGGTAGGAACGGGGATCGTTGGATTCAGAGACAATGATCTGCGCGGGAATAAATTCCGCTGCCATCTTGGCAATGTCCCGTATGGAGATGTTTTCAAAACCCGCGTTGTATATGCCTGTTGCCTTATCGCCAAGATTCAGGAAGTGGATGAATACATCCGTGATGTCCTGAATATGGATATTGGGACGGGTCTGGTCCCCTCCGAAGACGGTGATCCGGCCATTAGTCAGGGCCTGCATCGTGAGCATATTCACGGATAGATCTAGGCGCATTCTCGGGGAATAACCGCATATGGTTGCGGGGCGAACGATTTGGACGATGATTTTATCTTTATAACTGAGAAGGACCCGTTCGCTTACCATTTTGGTTTTATTATAATCGGAAATCGGCACAAGAGGTAGATCTTCGGTCACTTGGGGATCCTCCTTTACGCCGTAAACGCTGCCCGAGCTGGAAAGAATGAACTGTCTCACGTTGTTGGCAATGGCCTTCTCCACCAGTCCCATCGTCGCCAGGGCATTTACTTCCCATGCCAATTTGGCGTTCAGATCGCCGCAGGGGTCATTGGCGATATTGGCGAGATGAATTATGGCGTCGATACCCGCCATGGGGATGGCATCAATATTTCGAATATCGCCCTGAATGATTTTTAACCTCTTATGTTCTTTCAGTAAATTCCCGAACCACATGATATCGTAAACGGTCACGGTGTGCCCATGAGAAAGTAGTTTCGGGGTCAATACTGAGCCGACGTAGCCGCAACCTCCGGTAACTAAAATATTCATTTATTAGATTCTTTCTTTTTAAGGTTTATGAATGTAATCAAGGGGTAGTTGTTTCAAAATATCCAGATTGTCTTTCACCCAGGCAATCGTTTCCTCGATTCCCTGCTCCAAGCTGATCTGATCCTGCCAGCCCAGCATGCCTCGCGCCGCACTGCTGTCCAACAAATACGTGGCATCCTGGCCAACGCGTTCCTCCGCGACATCTATATTCTTGTCGAAATCTATACTCAGTTGTTTGGCAATCATCTCGACCAAGGCACGGATCGAAATGTTACGAGTCGTTGAAAGGTGGTAGATTTCACCAGGGGAGGCTTGTCTTGTAGTTCGCAAAGTACCGTCTGCCACGTCGCGGATATGGATGAAAGAACGTGACGAAGCCCCGCCACCGTGCAACTGAAGTTTTCGTCCAATGAGGAAGAAAAGAATCGTCCGTGGAATAATTCTGTATAATTGCTGTCCTGGTCCGTAGACATTTGCTGCCCGGGTAAAGGCGACCTTAAAATTATAAGCCTTATGAAAAGTCATGAGGCTCATATCAGCTGCGGCACGGGAAACGGCATATGGTGTGCTAGGGCAATAATTTGTGTTTTCTTTTACTATTCCCTTGCAGGTTCCGTAAACTTCGGGCGTGGAAACATGGACGTACTTCTTGAGAAAATCGCATTTTCTTAGATGGTCATGAAACTTTATGGTCGCCACAACGTTGGTTATAAACCAGTGTTCCGGATTGTGCCAACTTTCCGCCACCATACTCTGGGAGGCGAAGTTGACAACGTAATCAGGTCGGAAATCCTCGATAATTTTCATGATGGTGACGAGATCTTCATTCAAATCGCATTGGAAAAAACGAAAGGGGGCATTTCCCCTTTTTTTGTAGGGAAGGAAGAGAGGATGCGGCTCCGGAGACCTGCTGATGCCGACGACATCCAAACCCTGTTCAAGGGCATAATCTGCGAAATGTGCCCCGGAAAAAGAGTTGCTGCCGATGACAATGATTTTATCCATTTATTCTGTATCCTGTAAAAGAATGTTGTTTCCCGAAACGATTTTGTCGATCCAGAAATGAAGAAGGCCAGCATGGCAGGTTTCCGCCATACCATACGTTTGTGTAGGAATGTATAAATTAAGATCGCCAAGACGTCGCAGAGGATTTTCTGAACGCATGGCCGATAAGGTAACCACCTTCCCGCCAAGTGACAGGGTTGTCTGTGCCGCCCGAAGGATATTGGGTGACTGACCGGAACTGCTGATCGCCACCACCATGTCGCCTTTCGTAAGGCGTCTTTTCAAGGGTTCTGAAAAAATGTCCCGAAAGGACATATCATTGGCAATGGCGGTGATGAGGGCTAAATCAGTAAACACTTCCGTATGCACATGGGCATTCTTGGCCAAATCAGCCGCCACATGACTGGCCATTGAGGCGCTGGCACCGTTCCCGATGAGAAAAACCGTTCGCTTCTGCACTCGGATCTGCACTGTCCAATCGGTCCATAGAGCGAAAGCGGCTTCGACGTCGAGAGGGTTTCCACCCTTGCCCGAGGCAGTCAGGGATAGAAGAGCCTTTGCTATTTCATCAACGGTTTTTGACCAAAGCACAGATTTATGTCCACCGTGGTATCGATTTGCCGTTGTACACATTATTTGCGCTTTTGGATGCGTGTCTGCTGAAAAAGGATTCATGATTTGATTTTTATACACAAACCTTTCTTGTCCGCGCTATAATGAGCTCTACAGGCCATGCATTCCAATTCGTCGGTAAGTCTTTCTCCGCAGACGCAGGCCCATCCCATTTGTTTGGCCGGGTTGCCCACCATCAAAGCGTGATCGAGGACGTCACTGGTATCCACCGCTCCAGCCCCAACGAAGGCGTAATTGCCGATGGTGTGGCCGCAGACGATGGTGGAGTTTGCCCCCAGGGTTGCCCCTTTTTTGACGAGGGTAGGGCGTACCTGGTCCATTTTGGAGATTTCGGCGCGGGGGTTGTACGAACCTTACTTGATATAGCTCCGCCCCCTCAATTACAAAATAAGCGCGATAGTTCTAATTGACAAGCAAACCTCATCCTACCGATACGCCTAGTATAAATTCTTACTGATGATCACCAAATGCGAATGCATTCTTGAAAATCAGAATTTGTTCTTAATCCTTCTTCTACTTGTTATTTTGATGGCTTCCAATCACCTGCTTCAATGTAAGCCTTTGCTATATTATGGAGACGATTCTTTTGTTTTCTCCCGCATAAGAATTCTCCTGAACAATAGGTGTGAATCATTCAACCTGTAAATTTACAAGAAAATTATGTCATTCCCAACTAATAGCAATAGAAATGAGGACGACAAATAATTCCTGATAGAAATTTTAATCGGGCATTTATTACCTGCTTTGCCTTGGGAACCCTTTTGCAAGCTTTTCGAAGGCATCCTTTCTAAACTTTCGCATTTATATACTTCAGTAGGTCATTGCCTTCTTTGAACAGGGGGTTGATCTTGAGGGCCTCCCGGATGGATGACTCGGCGAGCTTCCAGTCCTTCCTCTCCACCTGGACTCTGGCGATATTGTAATATAGCCCTTCGTCATCCGGCAGGATAGCGAGGGCCTTTTCAAATTCACCTATTGCCTTGTCGTAGGCCCCTTCTCTTCGGAAACGAATGCCATTGCTGTTGTACGTTTGAACAATAAAGGTTGTCAGGAGATCATTATCCGCGATGAGTTCTCTCGCCTGCGCATAATCTCCCTGATCGATAATATTCATGATCATTTGAGCCTTCCCTTCGATGTCTTTTGCAGCATCTTGGACAGATGCGTCAGATTTTTGACTAAGATCAACATTATCCCGTACCCCTTCGTCTCCAATACTGATTAATTGCTTGACAAACTCAAGCGAACTGCTGAGATCCTTTGCATGGAACGATACTGGTCCGAATATCTTCTTGAAATCCTTGCTTTCCGAAAGTATCAGTTGAAAAGAATTAACTTCTTCCATCAGTGCTTTTTCATCGGAGGGCAGCATCTGTGTGTTCAGGGTCTTTTCCAGCACTGACTTGAAGTAAACCAGGCAGGTGCGGATATTTCCCTGTTTAATCTTTGCTTTGCATTCATTCAACTGCTTGAATATTTTTGCTATTTCTTCTCTGTTGATTTCTACTGCCATTTCCATTCCCTCGATTTATGGCTAATATGCAAGAAGCATGCAATATCGGTCTGCTGTCTTCAAACGCTTAAGTAGACTTTTTTGACGTTTAAATACCGGCGTTCTGAGACAGGTACAATAGTTGCATTGGATTAATTCGTTACTGGCCGTTCATAAAAACTAAAAAAGTAAATAAGGGCTTGTAAATTTATGTCACAGCAAAAGATTCGAAGTTTCCGTTATCTGCTCTTAAAGTTTTCCATTTGTCTGTCGATAAGAAGGTACAGGGGTTGCAATGGATTAATTCGTTGCTATCGGTTCATCGTAGATTACTAAAGGATTGATATGGCTGAATCTCTTTATTCTACTTCAGAAGTGGCAAGACTATTCGAGATCAATAGAGTGACCATATACCGCTGGGTGCAGGAAGGAGTGGTGAAGGCTTATAAGGTTGGCAAGCATCTCAAGATACCTGCGTCCGAGGTTGAGAGGCTCTGGAAAGAGTTTGGCTTCCCTGAAGGACCGAACATGCACGTTGCCGATCTTTCTCAGAAAGATGGGATGCACGAATCTGTTAATTCCCGGGTGAAATATGAGCAACAGAAAAAATTAGTCATGGCGGTAGACAGTGATGAACAGAATATCAAATTCATAAGAGAAATATTTGCGTCAGCGAAACTTAAGGGGGAATGCGTCTTGGAGACCTATACGGATAATCTTGAAGCTGCCCTTGCCATAGGCAAAGAGAAGCCCGATCTGCTGCTTATTAAGATGATGAAATCGGACGGAGGCGGTGAGGAGTTCGCAAGAAAAATCAGGGGCCTTCATTCTGATATAAAGATCATCTTCATGGGTGATACTTCCACGAACCGGAATAGAAGAGGAGGAGCCGCGTTTCCTGATGATGCGGTCGTGAATGCCGGACGGGTAGGATTGTATCAAGAAATTACAAGAGCCCTTGGATTATATGATAAGCGCTGAGAAGGAATGCGCTTAGCAGCCGGAGTAGGCGACGCTTGAAAGATAGAGGAATTGCTGGGCAGCAATAGATAGAAAGGGGGTGGCGTGGATTCAGTCAAGGAATCGGTGAAATTGGAGAGTTGTAAACTCAACAAACAATGACAGGTCAGAAGTTCAGTACGATGAATTAAGGGAGAAATAGGGTGTGAAAAAACTGATAATAGCACTTTTGGTGACAGCATTCGCGGTTGGAGGAGTCACGTTCGCTCTGGCCAAAGGCACGGCAAAGGAAGCCCAGGCAATGGCAGATGAGGCGAATGGAAAGGTAAAAGCTTTTGCGGCCTTTGATGATCCCAAAGGGCAGTTTGTGAAAGAAGATTTGTATATCTATGTCGTCGATATGAAGGGAGACATTGTGTCACACGGAGCCAACAAGGCACTTATAGGACAGCATTTCATCGACATTAAAGATTCCGATGGAAAGCTCTTTTTTCGGAAGATTATCAACGTGGCAACGACAAAGGGGAGCGGCTGGGTAGATTACAAATGGACGAGTCCCGTATCGAAGAAGGTCAAGCCGAAATCCGCATTTGTTAGGAAGAGTGGTAACTACATTTTTTGCTGCGGGATCTACAAATGATGAAAAAAGGGAGGGAGAAGAACATAATGAAAAAACTGATGGCAATAATTGTGGTGGCATGCTTCCTGGCATGCGGGATCGCTTATGCTGGCATGGGTACTGCAAGAGAAGCCATGACTTTGGTTGATAAGGCTGTTGCGTACTACAAGGCAAATGGCAAAGATAAGGCATATCCGGAGTTCAATAACAAAACCGGCCAATTCGTGAATAGAGATCTGTACATCTTTGTTATTGACTGGAATGGGACGATACTAGCTCATGGGGCGAATGAAAAACTCATCAATAAGCCAACATGGGACTTGAAAGATGCAGATGGCAAGTACTTTATGAGGGAAATGGTTAAAGTAGCCCAGACTAAGGGAACAGGTTGGGTCGATTACAAGTGGACCAATCCAGTAACCAAAAAGATCGAACAGAAATCGAGCTATGTTAAGAGAGTCGGCAGTGAGAATCTCCTGATCGGTTGTGGCATTTACAAATGATTGCATAGAAAGTGGTCAGATAGGCCTACTGCCTATCTGACCACAAAATTTAAAAGTGCGGGGAGGTATTGACGTGAAAAAAATCATCAGAAACCTGAAGATGGCAAGAAAAATGATGTTACTTCCAGCAGTCGTCTTCATAGCCCTCATTGCGCTGTCATACGGCACATATGAGGGACTTTCGGCTCAGAAGACGGCCATGGATGAAATATTTAACGATAGATTTAAAGTATACCAGGAAACCGCTGATATCATCAAGAAGGTGGGTAACGTCCATGCAAATATCTATAAGGTTATCAGCTGGGCGGGCGCAAATTATGAAGATAAGAAGATCGACGCCCTGGCCAATGAGCAGAAGGACAGCCTGTCAAAGACTATTGAACTCGTGAAAAATACCTTGAAGTCGAGTACCCTCGGTCCGGACGAGAAGAAGCTCTTTCAGAAAACTCTCGATGATTTGCTGGAATATCAGAAACCGGCAGAAGGTGTACTGAGTGTGGGGAAATCGGATTTGAATGCGGCGACGATGTTCATGGGTACATCGGATGAGAAATATCAGGTACTCAGTCAGACATTGGAAGAGCTCCTGGCGCTCGAGAAGAAATTGGGCAGGGGGAAGTATGATTCTTCTCTCAGTAGCTTCAACGCCGTGGTGAAGACATATATAATTATACTTTTGATTGCAGTTATCCTGTCCGTGGTGACCAATATCTTAATTACCAAACTCATTACGCAGCCGATCAAGGAGGCGAACGAGGTAATCAAGAAGGTTGCCGATGGTGATCTTACGCAGGAAATCAATGTAGATTCCAAGGATGAGATCGGTGATCTTGCTTCGTCTATCAATGTCATGCGGATGAAGATGGGAGATGCAGTAGGCCAGTCGCTCTCAATTTCGCATGTTCTGTCTGAATCATCTTCCCGGCAGGCTGCCGCACTGGAGGAGACATCGGCGTCTCTGGACGAGATGGCTTCCATGACCAAACAGAATGCAAGCAATACAGCCGAAGCCAATAAGCTGATGTCAGCGGCCAGGCAGGCCATCGAAAAGGCTAATGTTTCCATGGCGGACCTGACCAGATCGATGAAGGAGATCGCAACTGCAAGCGAGCAGACCCAGAAGATCATCAAGAGCATAGATGAAGTTGCCTTCCAAACGAACCTGTTGGCTTTGAATGCAGCGGTGGAAGCCGCCCGTGCCGGAGAGGCGGGAGCAGGTTTTGCTGTGGTCGCCGATGAGGTCAGGAATCTCGCCCTGCGGGCAACGGATTCTGCAAAAAATACGGCTTCTCTTATTGAGGATATCGTTAAAAAGGTCAAAGGGGGTGAATCTCTCGTTAATGTTACAAATGAGGTCTTCAGCGAGGTCACGGCCAGCTCAACCAAGGTTGTCGAGCTAATGGGGGAAATCGCAGCTGCATCCCAGGAGCAATCGCAGGGAATCGATCAGGTGAACAGGGCTGTGGCTGAGATGAATCAGGTTACACAGCAGAATGCCGCCAGCGCGGAAGAATTGTCCGCCACGATGTCGATGTTCAAAGTTGGAGATAACAATAGAAAGAATATAGAGGAGGGTTTATCCCAGAAGAAACCTGTAACGAAGCTCACCCTTTCACGAGATAGCCAAGGAGCCTTCGAAAGGACTATTCCCTTAAAGGATGAAGACTTCGTATGATATGAGGGAAAGACGCTTCTGTCCGATGGTCTTGCATGTCTGTTGAGTTACAGAGACATGGGTCCGGGCAATATGCACGGTTTCGGGCGATGAAGATATACGGTTATGGATAATAGTATTATGAGGAGGTACTGAACTATGCCGGAGGCATCAGGAATAACAAAAGAAGGGGCAATGTCCCAGGCAGCGGACGGAGGGCCCCAAAGGGAAGGAAAATACCTTACCTTTGGTCTTGGGAGTGAAGAATACGGATTAGAGATACTCAAGGTAAAGGAAATCATCGGTGTCATGAATATTACCTCTGTACCTCAGACCCCCAAGTACGTCAAAGGCGTCATTAATTTAAGGGGCAAGGTTATTCCCGTCATCGATCTGCGACTGAAGTTTGGCATGGATGCCATGGAGTACAATGACAGAACCTGCATTATTGTCGTTGATATCGCAGGCAAGGCAGGCAAGAAGACAGTTATGGGCATCGTTGTGGATTCAGTTTCTGAGGTACTCAATATTAAAGGTGAAGAAATAGAAGATACGCCGACATTTGGTGTGCGATTGGGGACAGATTATATATTGGGAATGGCCAAGGTAAAAGGAGGGGTTAAAATACTTCTCGATATTAGCAAGGTATTGACGACTGATGCCGCTATGGCCGAATCGATGGTACATTGAGGCATCAGATATTTCTGACACTCGCAAATAACTGTGCCGATCACAGCAACAATGAAATGTGTTAGCGTATGGCGTCCATTGAACTGAAAGATATTGATTTTGAGAAAATAAGCCGTTTTGTTTACGATCTCTGCGGCATCCATTTGCATGAAGGAAAGAAAGAGCTTGTTAAAGCGCGTCTGGGTAAACGACTTAGAGAGGGGAAATTTAAATCCTTCTCAGAATATTATCGTTACGTTACCACTCCGCAGGGGGCAGATGAATTAATCTGCATGATTGATTCGCTCTCCACAAATTTGACCAGCTTCTTCAGGGAGGTTGAGCATTTTCAGCTGCTCCGAAAGATCATACCGGAGATGTCAAAAATGCCGAGGAGGGGGCGTATCACGAAGCTGAGGATATGGAGTGCCGGGTGTTCCACAGGTGAAGAGCCTTATACAATTGCCATGACATTGAAAGAATTATTCAACAACGGGCAGGCTGATATCAAGATAACGGCGTCAGATATTTCCACAAGAGTGCTTAATACTGCCGTAAAAGGTATATACCCTGAGGAAAAGGTCAAGGGCATTTCTCCCGATCTTTTAAAAAAATATTTTCAGGTAGGTCAAGGCGACTGGAGAGGACACTACAGAGTGAAAAAAGAAATTCACGAAGTAATTGACTTTGTGCGGTTCAACCTCATGGATGCGCTCGCTTATAATGATCTCTTTGATGTCATATTCTGTAGAAATGTCATGATATATTTCGATAAACCGACCCAGGGCAAGATGGTGCGTAAATTCTATGGATACTTGAGGGAGGGCGGATATTTGTTTGTCGGACGTTCTGAAAGTCTGACAGGGCTGAATCATCAATTCAAATATATAGAACCGAGCGTCTATCAGAAATAGTTATGAGCGAAATTGTTGTCGGCATTTCAGATTTTAGGGTTAGCAATAATATAAATGATGTTTTGGTTACCTATGCGCTTGGTTCATGTGTCGGCGTCACCATCTATGATCCTGTGGTTAAAGTCGGAGGGCTCCTGCATTTTATGCTGCCAGAATCATCTCTGGATATGAGAAAAGCAGGCGAAAATCCAGCCATGTTTGCGGATACAGGCATCCCTATTTTGTTTAAGACCTGTTACGAACTTGGCGCAAAAAAAAAGCGGATGATCGTGAAAGTTGCAGGCGGGGCGAGCATTCTGGACGACGCAAATTTCTTCCGGATAGGCCAAAAAAACGTAACCGCCATGAAGAAACTATTCTGGAAGAACAATGTTTTTATTGAAGGAGAGGACACGGGGAGTAACTGCAACCGGACTTTTTCCATACATATCTCAACGGGTAAAGTCTTTGTAAGGACTGCCCATAACGGAACCAGGGAGTTGGCATGATTTCAGACAAAATCCTAAAATCCATCAAGAACATTCCCGCCTTTCCTGCAGTGGCAATGAAGGTGATGGCTCTGATTGATGATCCCAACTACTCCATAATGGATGTGGCGGACGTGGTCAAGTATGATCAGGCGATCACGGCCAATATACTGCGAATATGTAATTCTGCATATTTTGGTCTCCGTTACAAAATCGTAACAATAAATGACGCAGTAATGCGCCTCGGTCAGCAAAATATCGTCCGCGCGGTCCAGGCTGCCGGTGTATCGACATTCTACAGAAAGGCGACGGGATACGGTCTGGAGGCTAACAAGCTCTGGGAGCACTCGGTGGGTGTCGCCCTGATGACGCAGATATTATCCAAGAGAATTTTTAATTGCGAGGATGCCAAACTTTACACGACGGCCCTTCTCCACGACATCGGCAAGGTCATCATGGGTGAATTCGTCGATGAGTCATTTCCACAAATTCATAACCTTGTCTCAAAGGAGGGGATTTCTTTTCTTGATGCGGAAGAAAAGATCATCGGCATTAACCATGCGGAACTGGGCGGCAGGATAGCCTCCCAGTGGAACTTTCCTAAGGATATGAGCGATGCGATTATATATCATCACAGACCTGATTTAATGCAGGATGAAGACAACAGTGGCGCCTGGCTTGTTTATCTTGCCGATCAGGCTTGCATTATGATGGGGATCGGCTTGGGGAGCGACGGCTTGGCGTACAAGGGATTGTCTGAGGTAATTATCAAATTCAAACTTCGCCAGAGGGATTTTGAAGAATGCATCATGTTGATGCTGGAGGATCTTGACCGTGCCAGGGAAGTGATCGGTATGGTCTAAACATGATGGCATTATCGAGAAATCAAAAAGAAATGATGAGGTGCAGCGATGTCTTTTAATGTCCTGATCGTTGATGATTCCAAATCGGTGCGTTCCGTAATCAAGAAGATCATTACGATTTCAGGTTTCCGGATGGATCAATGCTATGAAGCCGTGAACGGAAAACAGGCTTTGGAGATTTTGTCGAAGGAATGGGTGGATGTAATCCTGTCAGACTTGAATATGCCGGAGATGAACGGGTTGGAGATGCTGGCTGTTATAAAGGCGGACAGCCGTCTGCAAAAAATACCAGTCATCATTATTTCAACAGAGGGCAGCGATGAGAAGAGGAATGCTGTTTTAGAGATGGGTGCAAAACAGTTCATTAAGAAGCCTTTTTCACCCGAGTCTGTCAGAAAAGTTCTTTATGAAGTTATAGGCATGGAGGATGAAGAAACACATGAAAGAAATGAAAGAGATAATGATGGCAGCGATTTTTGATGTCGTCGAACAGATGTTTTATGTCTTTCTCGAGCCTGTAGGTGATGAATATTCAGACTATGCCATGGAAGCGGCCATACAGTTTAAAGGTGACTTGAAGGGTGAAGTGAGCATCTTAGTCTCTGACGGCTTAGCTAAAAGCATGGTTCAAAATCTGTTAGGACTGGAAACAGGGCAAATGACTAAAGAGGATATAGAAGATTGTGTAAAAGAAGTGGCAAACATGATCTGCGGAAACTTCTTAGGGAGACTCGACCAGACAAGAATGTTTGATCTGTCCATGCCGTCTTTTTCACAGCCCCCAAGAAAGGCAGTTGCAGGCAGTGATTCCTTCAGGCTGTATTTTGACTCTGACGGTGAGAGTTTCGGCGCCGTACTCAGACTGACGAATTAGCCGGGAGCCGGGTTCATATGCGGGGGAAGGCGATGGAATCAGCGCAGATGGGGGTCGGCTAACGCAAGGGTGAAATTTTAAATTACATGACACAGCAAAAAATAAAGACACTCATTGTTGACGATTCCGCTATTGTTCGGAAAATACTTTCCGAGGAGCTGTCAAGATTCCCCGATATAGAGGTCGTGGGAACGGCACCGGACCCCTTTGTCGCAAGAGACAAGATTCTGAAGTTGCAACCCCAGGTCATAACGCTGGATATCGAGATGCCGAGAATGGATGGATTGACATTTCTGAGGAAGTTGATGAAGTACTTCCCCTTACCGGTGATCATAGTCAGTTCGCTCACTCCAAAAGGGAGCAAAATGGCGTTGGAGGCGATGGAGATCGGGGCTATTGATGTTATAGGCAAACCAGGGGGTTCTTATTCTGTAGGTGACATGGGCGATATGTTGGCGGAGAAGATCAGGATTGCCTCGGTGGCCAATATGCAGCATCGAAGCGGCATCGAATCAAATTATGAAAAGCCTGAACCCATAGGAGCGCTTGCCGAAACGACCAACAAGGTTATTGCAATCGGGGCGTCAACAGGCGGCACAGAGGCTCTGAAGAATGTTCTTTCCAGGATGCCGCCCAATTCACCGGGCATCGTTGTCGTGCAGCACATGCCGGCGAATTTTACAACAGCATTTGCCGAGAGGCTGAACGGCTTGAGCCAGTTAACAGTTAAAGAGGCGGAAGACAATGATGCTGTGATACAGGGCAAGGCTGTAATTGCCCCGGGCAACCAACATATGCTCTTGAGGAGAAGCGGTGCGCGATATTATGTCGAGGTCAAGGACGGTCCGAGAGTTCACCATCAGCGTCCATCGGTTGATGTTCTATTCAAGTCAACTGCAAAATATGCGGGAGCGAATTCAATTGGCGTGATCCTTACAGGTATGGGATCAGACGGTGCGGAAGGGTTATTAGAAATGAAACAAGCAGGCGCAAGAACGATTGCGCAGGACGAAAAAACCTGTGTGGTTTTCGGTATGCCGAAAGAGGCAATAAAAATCGCTGCTGCGGACAAGGTGGTACCGCTGGGACATGTTGCGCAAGAGATACTTAGGATGGTTTGAAAAATGTCGCATGATCAGTTGATGAACTTAATTAATAGCATAGCTTCGGACTTTCTATTTCTGGAAGATCAAGATGTAGATATACCAACTGCCGGAAAGTTCCTCAATCAGCTTGATACAATTGTCAGAGGTGCGGAGGCTTTGAAGATAGAACATCTGTCTTGCGTAGCCAGAGGCTTAAGCCGTCTTTTGGAGAAAAAGATACTTGATGAGGTCAAAGATACTGAAAGCGCTTTTACCACTTTTGAAAAAGGTATAACCATCATGCAGGAAATCGATTGGAGTTCTGGCAAAGGTGGTGATTATCAGTCCGACATCGGCAGCTTTATGGAATCCGTAAGCCGTCTGATAGGTGCCACACCGGTGTTTGAATTGGAAGGCACTGTTGAAAAATCTGCAGAACCGGATAATGAATCAAATGTCGGGCGGGAAAACACGGTCGAAATTCAGGATGAATCGTTATTGAGGGACTTTATCATTGAGGGGCTTGAATATATAAACGGGATTGAAGTGAATATCCTGAACTTGGAACAAGACCCGGGGAATAAAGATTGCGTAAATTCTATCTTCAGACCATTTCATTCCATCAAGGGGGTGGCAAGTTTTCTCAACCTGGAAAACATAAGGGCTCTTGCCCATGACCTGGAGAGTCTTCTGGACAAGGTGAGAAACAATGAAGTTTCCGTGACATCTCAGGTTATTGACATCATTCTCGATGGTGCTGATGCCTTAAAAGCAATGATCGGGCAAGTGAGAGACCGCATGGAGGGTCGGGCAACGGCAGCCCTTGAGATCGACTTGCCGGCGCTGGAGCAGCGCATACGATTTGCGCAACAAGGGAAATATGAACAGTCGGAACCAAAGAGAATCGGCGCGATACTCGTAGAAGATGGTCTAATTTCTGAAGATGCCTTGGAAGAATCACTTGAACTCACCAAGAAAGCATCTGATATGAAGATCGGTGAAGCGCTGATTGCCGAAGGGAAGGTGACCCCCAGGCAGGTGTCCCAGGCTCTGAGAAAACAAATGAGCCAGGTTTTCGATGTGACATCAATCAGAGTGGATACGAGGAAGCTTGATGACCTGATAGACATGGTTGGCGAGCTGGTCATTACCCAGTCGATGATACGGCAGAGTCCGATCGTTCTTTCCAATATGGATAGAAAATTTTTTAGAGATATTTCCCAGCTATGCAGCATCACATCGGAGTTGCAAAAGACTTCCACAAGTTTGAGGATGATTCCTATAAAGCAGACTTTTCAGAGAATGTCCCGCTTGGTCAGAGATCTTTCGAGATCTACCGGAAAATCGGTGAATGTGGTCACAGAAGGGGAGGATACGGAAATAGACAGGAATATGGTGGAAGAGATTTATAACCCTCTTGTACACCTGATCAGAAACGCTGTGGACCACGGTATCGAGGCTCCGGATGAGCGGACAAGTGCTGGAAAGGGAGAGACAGGAACAATCCAGCTGAAGGCTTACCATAAGGGCGGCAACATCTTGATTTCGATATCGGATGACGGGAAGGGGTTAGATAAAGAAAAGATACTAAGCAAGGCAATTAATAACGGCACTATCGGTTCAGCTGCGGGCCTGTCTGATCAGGATATATATCGATTTATCCTGCTTCCCGGGTTGTCAACGGCTGAGAAGATAACTGACGTATCCGGTCGAGGCGTTGGCATGGATGTGGTGAAGCAGGCAGTGGACAAATTGCGAGGGAAGATAGAGATCAACAGCCGTTACGGGTTTGGAACCACGTTCGTGACAAGCTTTCCCCTGACGCTGGCCATCATCGACGGCATGATCGTGAGGGTCGGCCGCGAAAAATACATCGTGCCGACTACCGCAATTAGAAGATTACTCCGTCCCAATAAAGAATATTACAACACCGTCATTGGTAGGGGCGAGGTCATAAATGTTATGGGTAATCTCCTGCCTCTCGTGCGGCTGCATGATTTATTCGGCATAGAACCCGAATGCCGGAATCCCTGGGAAGCAACAATCGTCGTCGTTGATGGCGAAAACGGATCGAAGTGTCTGTTGGTAGATGAAATCATGGGCCAGGAGGAGGTTGTCATCAAAGGTCTCAGTGAAAGCTTGAGGCATGTAAAAGGGGTATCGGGTGGCGCGATATTGGGAGACGGGAACATAGGACTGATACTGGATCCGGAAGGTTTATTTGAACTGAGCGAATTGCAGGGTCTTGGAGGTAATGGAAAGAATAATTGATCTTAAGCGGGAGGATGCATTATGGATGTTAACAAAAAGATAAAAATCCTGGTTGTCGATGACTTTGCGACAATGAGAAAAGTCATAAGGAACCTTTTGAAACAGTCCGGCTTTGAAAATGTCACCGAGGCTGAAGACGGCGTGGCGGCCATGAACGTGCTGAAGACGACAAAAATTGATTTTGTAATATCAGACTGGAATATGCCCAATATGACAGGCATTGAACTTCTAAGGGCCGTGAGGTCAGATAACGAGCTTGGCGCAATGCCTTTTCTCATGGTGACTGCGGAGTCCCTTAAAGACTACGTGGTTGAAGCGGTCAAAGCCGGGGTCAGCAATTATATTGTAAAACCGTTTACCGCTGAAGTTCTCAATGAGAAGATTGACAAAATATTGGAGAATATAAAGTAATTTTGAGAGGCATAATTATGGACGTTAAATATATTAATCCCTTTCTGGAGGGTACCATCGAGGTCTTAAAGACAATGGCCTTTGTAAATCCGAGGCCCGGTAAGCCATATCTCAAGAAAAACAATTTAGCCAAAGGCGATGTTAGTGGAATTATCGGTATCACCGGCACCATAAAAGGTTCACTTGCGCTGAGTTTCACCACGGGCAGCATACTGAAAATAGTTTCGAACATGCTCGGCGAGGAGATAACCTCCCTCAATGGTGAAATCAGAGATGCCGTTGGCGAGATAACCAATATGGTCTCCGGTGCGGCAAGGAAAAAGATTGAAGCCATGGGTTACAGTCTATCTGCCTCGCTTCCCACTGTCGTTTCCGGGATGGGCCACACGATCATGCACGTCCTCGGCGGCCCCAGTATTGTAATACCTTTTGAAATGGATGAGGGGTCTTTCGTGGTGGATATCAGCATGGGTGATCCCCAGTGAGTCCGTGTTTTCGGTCAGGTGTAATGAGTATTGTTGTGATTTAACGACTAATCTGGTTCTTTCCTTTAGAGGGATTAGCAATGGATTATAAAAGTGACAGAAGAGAATACGCGAGAGTGGCTGCGTATCTGCCCCTTGACGTCCGTCTTGTTCCGCCGGAAGAACGGGATATTCATAAGCCTCGAATTTCCGGGGTAGCGGTGCTGGACAATTTTGCTAAACCGCCTGAACTCGATGACAAGCCTCTTGCTCAATGGCTTAACATGTTAAATACTAAGCTTGACTCCATAATCAGCTCCCTCGCTGTTGAACGTGAGGGGTTTGGATCTCTGACCTTCAAGTCAATGAATATCAGCGCCTCAGGAATGGCCTTCCAGTCCAAAGAGAAGTACGATAAGGGGGCTTTCCTGGAAATAAAAATTTTGCTTTATATGTATCCCCACGTGGCCCTTTACTTGTATGGAGATGTGGTTAAGTCGGAATGGGAAGACGATGACTTTAAGACGGCCGTCAAATTTACGGGATTGAGTGATGACATAAGAGATGAGATTATAAAATTTGTTTTTAGACGACAGAGAGAGATTCTCAGTGCGAAAAGAGGATAGCCTAAGGAAGATATGATAGCTATAATTGGATTCATTATTGTTACCGGAGCTATTGTCGGCGGTTACCTGATGGAACACGGCAACCTTTATGTCTTGCTCCAGCCTGCCGAGGTCCTAATTATCTTTGGCGCAGCCTTCGGTGGATTTCTGGTAGCATCACCCATGAAGGTAATTAAATCAACATCGGGCAGCGTCTTAAGGATATTCAATAACAAGCCTTACGTAAGAGCCGATTATCTTGAAGTTCTGATGCTGTTGAGCGAAATTTTCTACAAGATCAGAAAACAGGGACTCGTGTCAATTGAAGGGGATGTCGATGCGCCGCAGGAAAGTGCAATTTTCAAGAATTATCCGAAAATCCTTAAGAACCATCATGCCATCACATTTATTACGGATACTTTGAGAATGGTGATAACGACAACAATCGAGCCTTACGAGCTTGAATCGCTGATGGAGACGGAATTGGAAGAACATCACGAAGAATCATTGATACCTTCAAAGAGTTTGGCTAATACTGCAGACGCCCTCCCCGGGTTGGGTATTGTGGCCGCCGTATTAGGAGTCGTCTTAACCATGGGGAAGATAGGCGAGCCGCCCGAGGTTCTGGGACACAGCATTGGAGCGGCACTGGTAGGCACATTCCTGGGCGTTCTGATGTGCTATGGCTTCGTGGGACCTATGTCAAGAAACCTGGAACATATTGCCCGGGAGGAATTACAGTATCTGAACGTTCTGAAAATCGCCCTCAAGTCCTTTGTCAGCAATAATGCAGCACCCATGGTCGCCATCGAATTCGGCAGAAGGGCAATTCCGGCGAAACAGAGGCCCGACTTCATAGAGGTTGAGGAAGCTGTCAGGCAGGTCAGAAAATAATGGCGGAAAGATTAAGACCCATAATCGTCATTAAGAAGATTAAGAAACATGAGGGACATCACGGAGGACAGTGGAAGGTCGCCTACGCGGACTTTGTTACGGCCCTGATGGCTTTTTTTCTGTTGCTCTGGCTGCTGGCCATGGTTGCTCCCGAAAAGAGAGTGGCATTATCGCAGTATTTCAAAGAATTCAGCGTCTTCAAGGAACAGGGCGAGAAAGTCACAAAAGGGGGGATTGGCATTCTCGATGGCGGTGGTCGAACGGCTGGTAATGCGCCGGGGAAAATGGAGGTTATGTCTCCTGAGAAATTGAAGACAAAGATCAAGGCCGCTGTGGAGGCAAACTTAAAGACACTGAAGGATCAGGTTCTCGTTGACGTGTATGAGGGAGCTGTCAGGATACAGATTGTTGATAACGAAGGGAGCCAAATGTTTCTTCTGGGCAGCGCAAAGCCCACTGACAAAGCTCTGGAAGTACTATCTCTCGTATCTGAGACGATAAAAGAGACACCGAACAAAATTGTGGTTGAAGGACATACTGATGCGCTGCCCTATAGGGCCGGTGAAACGACCAACTGGGAGCTTTCTACCGCCAGGGCGTCGGCGGCGAGACGGGTTCTTGAAAACGATGGCGTAACAGCCGACAGGATCGCCAAAGTTGTAGGGTTTGCGGATAATGATCTACTGATCAAGCTTTACCCCAATGACCCTCGAAACAGAAGGATAAGCATCATACTTCTGCCTATTCAGTATAATAATGCTTCGGAATCATTTAATCGCTGAAGGCGGAACCAAGTTGCACAACTGCCGATTGGCAGTGCATTCTCAAGAAAATTTAACCATGTCTTCTCCGCCAGCGATTGAGCCTTTCAAATGCGCCATCAACGGCCTTCAACAGCATTTCGGTACGCACCGGCTTTGTGAAAAAGTCGTCGAATCCCGCCTCCCGGCATTCCTCAATATCATATAACGCAGCCCAACCGGTCATCGCGAAGATGATAGCAATGGGGTTGTCTTTTCTGATCTGTTTGCAAAGTTCTATGCCGTTCATGCCGAATAACTTTAGATCAAGAAATATTACCTCGATGTCTTCTTCTTTCAAAATTTCAAAGGCCGTCTCGGCCCCTTCTGCGAGTCGCACGTCATAGCCTTCGATGCCGAAAGCATCTTCAAGCAGATCGCGAACTGCCACTTCATCATCAACTACCAAAATTTTCTTCGCCATGAAACCGCTCCCTATTCCTCAATGCGCAGAGCTTGCTATATATCTATCTCCATATCATCGGTTGTCATATAGGTATTCTTGAATATTTCTCGCGCAACCCCCTCTGATTCTTTCCTTTCTCCTAAGGTCTTATATATTTCTGCGTCGAAATGAACGAGAGCCAGGCTTCTTGCACCGGCATCTCGGGCAATTCTTGCAGCAGTCTCCGGGTTCAGATGCGGCCAGTTCTCGGAGGACTGGCCGCTCTTGTATGCACATTCAGCAATCAGGAGGTCTGCTGATCTGGCCAGTCGGATGGCATTTCCGCACAAACCTGTATCCGGGCAGTAGCTTATGACCTTGCCCTCTATTTCAAATCTGTATCCTAAAGTCAGCGACAGGTGCCTGAGTTCTCGGGCTTCCACTCTGAATGGAAGTCTATTAGCTTCATCGGGCAATTCATACATATTGACTAAGAATGGAAGTTCCGAAATGGACGCCGTGAAGGGGGCATTGATAAACGTTTCCAGAGTATCTCTTGTGCCGGTGGGGCCGCAGATATTAAGACCATGTCGGAATTTGAATTTACTCAGTGTATGCAAGCCTATAGTGTGGTCCAGATGAAAATGGCTGAGGAAAAGATAGACGGGCTTCCCGTCTCTTTCGTGTATATATCGGTCGAGTTTGTAAAGACCGTTTCCGGCATCGAGAATAATCTCATAATCGCTTGTTCTTATTAGAATACAGACAGTGTTCCCGGTGTCAGTATCGTACCAGCCGTTCGTACCTAAGAAGATTACTCTCACGTGTGCCGTCCCAGACATTTAAGAACCAAGGATCATCTTTCTTGCTCTTTCGAAAAGATCTGTCCGAAAACCAGGGTAACCGGGAATAGTCTGGTTTAAATATTTATTTATATACTGACTGTCATATAGCAGCATTCTTTCAAATTCTCCTACTTTTCCTGCTTTCTCCAAATTTTTCTTGACCTCGCAGGTAAAAATCTCTTCAAGTTGTTGTGCATAATCCTTGGTCAGTTGCTTCAAGAATTCATCATCGCATCCACTTAATTTGCCTTCCTGGAACATCTCGCGAACCCATTGTCTTGCGGTTTCCTCAAACATGTGCGTTTCTCTTCAATAAAATGCCTCAGAATTTATCCAATAATGTCAAGAACCAATGGCATAGCCATTATATCACTCTTCACTTTCACATTCGTGTGATTCCATATCGATGAAGATTCCCTCAGTGCCGGCGGGAGATACATCAACCCTCTCCTCGCGTTTCTTGCGGTCATCGGTGTTGTATCCTTGCCAATCAATCCTGAAATTCCCGTGTTTGATTCCTTCCTGGCTATCCATCTTAAATTGTTCCACAGGTTGAGCCGGGTCATCATTCCAGGTTCTGAGTTCGATATTGGAATGAACATTTATTGCATCGGTTCTTATTCCATTCAGTTGCAAAACGGGTCGAGCTTTTCAAGTGTTTATTTTCGTATTCGCCGTTAGCTGACAACTTTCAACTGAAACACTCCTTTTCCCACACACGATTTTGCATGATCGGTCAAAAGAATTATAGGAGAGACAGAGGAGGCTGTCAATGATAATCGAGTTAAGTGCATTGTTCAGGGTTGTAGTATTATGGCTGTCGTGATATTATCCCCGCGATTTCGACGAATGATGAGTTATTGAATGGAAGTGCATCCGACTATTCCTGCCTTGCAGGTAGAGTGAAGGGGCACGGCAAGAAATACATTCCCTGACGGGAAGTCCGATGTGGTGGGATGTGATCTTCAAAGCCGGGTCTGGAGTATATTAAATGTCCAAGAAATTAACGAATAAGGATAGATCGGAAGGGATGTCAAGACCGGAAAAAACAGGCTCCGAGCGCGACTGGACGGAAAAGAAGGTGCGCGAAGGTGAGATGCTTTTTCAAAGCCTGACTGAAAACTCCTTTGCTGCCGCATTTGTTGTTCAGAATGGGAAGTTTCGTTACATAAACACGAGTGCAGTTGCATATGCCGGCTATACGGCGGAAGATCTTATAGGAAAGGATTCGGATATCATCGTCCATCCGGATGACAGGGCGATGGTTAGAGAGAAAGCTCGCGAGATGTTGCAGGGAAGAGATTCTGCGCCGTTCGGATTCCGGATGGTTACCAAGAAGGGAACGATAAGATCGATACTCCAAATAGTATCGCCTATTCAGTACGACGGCAAGCCGGCTCTCCTCGGCAATGCAATCGACGTGACGCAGCGAAAAAAGGCGGAAGAGGCCCTCCGGGAGTCGGAGAGGCGTCTAGCGGATATCATCGATTTTCTGCCGGATGCGACTCTCGCTATTGACCGTGAAGGGATAGTTATTGCATGGAATCGGGCCATGGAGGAAATGACGGGAGTGAAGGCTGAGAACATGCTGGGCAAGGGGAACTATGAGTATGGCCTGCCATTCTACGGCAAGCGAAGCCCACTCTTGATCGATCAGGTGCTGAAGCCGGATAAGAAAGCTGAACCGCATTACCATACTGTTCCCGAGAAAGAGCAGGACCTCCTGATTGTGGAGACGTGGGTTCCCTCTTTAAAAGGAAAGAAGGCCTTTCTCTGGGCAAAAGCAAGCCCCCTCTACGACAGCAAAGGAGAGATAGTCGGTGCCATCGAGTCCATGAGGGACATCACCAAACGCAAAGAAGCAGAAAAAATGTTGCAGGAATCAGAGGAAAAATACCGATCCCTCGCATCTACTGTTGATTTGATGTATCTCGTTGATAGAGATTGCAGGTATCTGTTCATGAACGAAGGGCACTTATCGAGATTTGGCATTCCTTTAGACAAGATGGAAGGGAGATTCTACAACGAGTTCCATGCCGAAGAGGATTCAAAAGAATTTGCGGACATCGTAAAACGTGTCTTCGAGACGGGCCAAGCCATCCAGCATGAACATCGAAGCGGAAGAGACGGCAGATACTTTCTCAGGACATTGAGTCCCGTTAAAGATCCGGATGGAAGAACAACAGCAGTAACTGTTGTTTCCAAAGATATTACCGTACGCACGCGGGTGGAGGAGGCACTGAGAGAATCAGAGAGGCGCCTCACGGATATCATTGATTTTCTGCCGGATGCTACACTTGCAATTGACCTCATGGGTAAGGTTATCGCGTGGAATCACGCCATTGAGGAAATGACCGGGGTTAAGGCAGCCGACATATTGGGGAAAGGTGACTACGAATATGCTTTACCCTTTTACGGCATACGACGGCCCATTTTAGCTGATCTGGTACTGAAGCCGGATAAGAAAATTGAACGCAGTTATTATTCTATTCTCGAAAAGAATAAAGATCTTCTCATCATAGAGACATGGGTGCCATTCTTGAAGTGGAAAAAGGCCTTTCTCTGGGCGAAGGCGAGTCCACTCTATAATAGCAAGGGCGATATTGTGGGTGCCATTGAGTCGATCAGGGACATTACGGAGCGCAAAGAGGCGGAAAAAATGCTTCAGGAATCTGAGGAAAAATATCGATCCCTCGCGTCCAGTATCGATTTGATGTATCTCGTTGACAAGGACTGCAAGTATCTGTTCATGAATGAAGGACTCCTGTCGAGGTTTGGCATTTCCTTAGGCGATGTGGACGGAAAATCATATGATGACTTCCATTCTGAAGAAGATGCGAGAGAATTTACGGAAATTATCAGCCGTATTTTCAAAATGGGCCAGGCAGTCCAGCATGAACACAAGAGTGGAAGAGATGATAAATACTTTCTCAGGTCATTAAGTCCCGTCAAGGATTCTGAAGGCATGACAATAGCCGTAACGGTAGTTTCGAAAGACATTACCAAGCGCAAGAGGGCGGAAGAAGCACTAAGGGAATCAGAGAGGCGGTTGTCGGATATAATTGATTTCTTGCCTGACGCGACACTTGCGATTAACAGGAAGGGGAACGTGATTGCATGGAATCGCGCCATAGAGGAAATGACTGGAGTTAAAGCTAACAACATGGTGGGAAAAGGCGACTTTGAGTATGCGTTGCCATTTTATGGTGTGCGAAGGCCGATATTGATTGATCTTGTCTTGAAACCGGACAAGAAGATTGAGCGGAGTTATTATTCTGTCTTCAAGAAGGAGGAGGACCACTTGATCGTGGAGACATGGGTTCCTGCTTTGAAGGATAAGAGGGCCTTCCTCTGGGCAAAGGCAAGTCCCCTTTACGATAGCAAAGGGCGAGTTGTCGGTGCCATAGAATCGATCCGGGATATCACGGAGCGCAAGCAGGCAGAGGAAATGTTGGAGAAAAGGGAGGTTGAGCTTGAAGCAAAGACCAACGAGCTTGAAGACCTCAATGCGGCCTTAAGGGTCCTTATTAAGCAGAGAGAAGAGGATAAAAATGAGCTCGAACAAAAGGTGCTGTCAAACGTGAAGCTGCTCATACTGCCATATATTGATAAATTGAAGAGCCGCATAGATCTGAAGAGTTCATCGTATGTCAACATCCTCGAATCAAATTTAAAAGAAATTATATCACCCTTTGCGCAAAAATTGTCAGTCAAGTACTTGAATCTTACTAACAGAGAGGTGCAGATAGCCAATCTTATAAAGGAGGGAAAAACGACTAAAGAAATAGCGGCACTTCTTAACGTCTCTGAAAGTGCAGTCAATGTATACCGTTATCACATCCGGCGCAAACTCAGCTTAACGAAGAAGCATAATCTTCATTCCTACTTATCCACATAATTTCCGAAAAGTTAAATATTTTTTAATATTACTTATAAATCTTTTAATATTGTCTTTTCATATTTATATCTATATAAGATGCTAAAATTAATCACAGCTCAAAGCTCCCAAATAATTCCTTTTCAGTTTTAGATACTTATTTCCTTAACAGATACAAAGAGTTAGTACAGTATACCCTATGACCTGCATTAAAAGGCTCTATAGAATGAAAACAGCGGAACAATGGCGAGGCGGTTCATTCTTAAAGCAGGGGAATAATTTATACAATGCGGAGAATCAGGCAGTCATCATGGGGGAATTATAATCGGTTTCTTGAACGTTTTGGAAGGGGGTGGTCATCAGCTTAGATTAGAGTTATGATCCGGTAAACGAATTCTGGAAGACTTTAACAACTTTAATTGGAATCAAAAAAAGGAGGATGACATTATGGCAGGAGAATTACGGCCTCGTTGGGGTCAACCCATGACAGGCATTATTTCTACCATAGCTTTTTTCTTGATCGGTTGGTTTACCTGGTATCTTTTCAGCGATCCCCGTGGACCGGTAGGCTTATTTCCTTACCCGTTTGTTCTGATACTCGCCTGGATGATTCTGGTGGGTTTATGGCAACACATGTTCTTGGGTGACTGGCCGTTTCAGAAATTATCTCCACCCGTCAGAGGGGTGGTGATGACCATTGTGAACCTGATTGGTGTGTGGTTTATGATCGAAATCATTTTTGATCGGGTTTTAGGTCTGGGTTTCAATTTTTTAAGTCAAACCAATCTTAATGCACTGGCAGCGGCAGGGGCAACAGTGTTGCCCGAAGCGTGCGGGAAAACGCTTACTTTTGAAGCGATGAAAGGCGCACACTTCGCGCAGAGTGCAGGCGTAGGATTTGTGTTGATCGGATTCTTCGCGTATCCCTTTGTGACAATCCTTTTTGGTAAGTGGCCGATCCGTCCCAGCAATCTGGAACAGCCCGCGGCCGGTGTTGCTGAAATCGGTTATTGCAGCTTACTCGTCCTTTTCTTCTACGTCGTTCTTATCGTTCCCTTCTTCGGTTTGGTCTTCGAGAAGATGTTCGGTAACGCGTATGGGATGAGCACTCCCTGGTGGGGCGCTATCGGCGGCACTCCCCACTTGCACTGGGTATTCGGCTGGTGGGAGTGGGCGGTCATCGTCCTCTTCATGACGGCAAACGTCTGGCGTATGAAACCCTGGTCGCTCATCAAGCTTCCCCAACCCTGGAAAGGTCTTATCTCTTTCTGCGGCTGCATAGCCCTTGCGTATATCTGTGCCTTGATCTGTTTAAAACTGATTCCGCTATGGGCGAACATGGATGATATCACTCACCATCTGCCCGCCGGGGATAAGGGGAATCCCATACGCTTCCTGTGGTACCACTCGGCGGAGATTGCCGGTATGACCCTGATTCCGTTCCTCCAGTGGCACCACTATTTCGATGATATGTCCCCAGCAAAGAATGTGGACTCCTGGGGAGGTTTCTGGTTTAGGACAGTGGGTGTAATTATTTTAGCAGCAGTTCTTTACTACTGTTACTATTACATGAACTTCGGTCACTGGGGACTGGGCAACCACCACATGGAGCACGATATTGCTGAAAGGTTATTAAACGGTGAGTCCCTCATCTGGAATTTCTGGTGGATCATTCCCCTTCTTTGGAACGAGTGGTTCTTCCACAAGTGGCCTTTCTACGTTCATGATGAACATCATTAATTAATCAGAGTCGAGGTAAAGGGGTGACATGCCCCTTTACCTCGCATTTAACATACGCTGCCCACACAGGAATTTATTTGCATGAACGTGGTGAGTGAGCGAACTGGTAATGTTTTTTTAAAAGGAGGAAGTTATGGCGAGAATTCGCGGGAAAGCTAAGAAAGCTGAAATTATGACGCTTGAAGAAGCGGTCAAGAAATACATGCACAACGGAATACAGATTGCCTTCAGCGGGTTTACGGGATTCAACAGAAACCCGATGGCCTTTGCCTGGGAAGTGGTAAGACAAAAATACAAGGACCTGCATGTTATCGACAGGCACGGCAGTTGCTGCACCTGGCTTCTTAATACCGTCGGCGCTATTAAGGTTTATGAAACCGACTGGATGGGCTGGGGCGAGATGGCGGGAAAACTCGACATCAACATGGAAAGGATTTACAAGGCAGGAAAGATAATCCTTGAGGACTACTCTCACGGCGCAATGGCCAT
>JBEKXK010000020.1:0-41770 GCA_049512055.1 Syntrophales bacterium
GTCTCGTCAATTCGCGGACCAAAAGGCCGCTGAAGATGAGGCTTAACCCCCAGGAGATCAGGGAGGTTACCAGAGACAAGAAGGCAACAAAGGCGATGGCTCCCCTTCCCGTCTTGGGGATTCCGGCTACCTTCTGGATCAGCCAGTAAACGGCGGGAGTAGAGGCAAGCACATATCCGCCGATGATAATGAACGCCATCTGCATGGTAAAGGGTATCAGGACCCAGAATGCCTTGCCGCCCTCGGTCGCGAGCTTGACCGGGCTTTCGCCAATGAGAAGACCAAAGACATAAACGATAACAATACCCACAAGGGCAAATACCCACGCATCGGGAAACCATTTTTCACTCCACGCCGCCAGCCCCAGGCCGATTCGCTCGAGAAGCCCTTCTTGCGGCTTGCCGGCGTCCGCATCTTTATTTTCTGCCATTTTTCATTCTCCTTTCATAAAAACGCATTCCTAAAGTATCACCGATAGAAACACTCATTTACGTAAGATACCTACAAAAAAAGTAAGAAATGACAAAACAGAAATCGATACGATATTACGGCATCACCTCACTTTACACGATCGCTGATAACTCTTGAAAAAATAAAAAACCCCGTCCTCTAAAAAAACGGGGTATCCAAAAACGATCCACTCATAGTTCTTTCCTCGCGGTTCCCATAGAACCGCCTACCCGGTAAGTACTTTTGTAAAAGAACTCATACCAAAATAAACATTAAACTTCAACCTTTTTTGTCGCTTCTGTGAATCAGGCAGCGAGCATTTGCTCAGCTATCATATTCCTTGAATATCGAAGACGCGCAACCTATAGAATAGGGTTTTTCTCCGGAGGCCGCCTTTCCGGCACATACACGTGTGGAATCTTATCTTCGTTCCACTCCTTCGAGACATAGAGATTGCAGTAGCAGCTTCCGTATTCTTCCACATCGGCCGCACGATAGACACAGGGACAGATAATGTCTTTATCTTTTTCTCGATCCCACGATGCCAGGCGGCAGGGACATGACATGTAGCCGTAACGCTCCCTGTTCGTGAGGAGTCCTTTCAGGATATCAAGCACCCAATCCCTATCCCTGCTGAAGAAATAGCCTTTGGGTTCCTGCATTTTCCTCAACATCTCATAAAGCTGTTCGGCTTCCATTACAGCCCCAGCGCCTTTCTAATCTTCGTCTCTTCAAATCCCACAATGACTTTGTCTCCGATGACAATCGTGGGAAATGTACATTGCGGATTTAATTTTCTTACATCCTCTATAATGATCTTCTTCTCCTCATTGGAAAGTAAATCCACATCCGTGAATTCGTATTTGACATGACACTCATCGAGCAATTTTTTCGTCGATTTGCAGTGGCTGCATGTGCTCAGCGTATATATTTTGACAGGCGGCTGCATATATGGTCTCCTTTCTCATTATTTGATGATTATATGCATGATATTAAACCATCATGACTTTCTTAGCAAGCCCTTCGTTCCGTGAGAACCTATTGTGATTGAAATACGGCCATGGTGATAGCTTCGACAGGACATTCCCTGGCACAAAAGCCGCATCCGATGCAGGTCTTCGCGTTCTCCATATAAGGGCGTCCATGAGGATCACCAGGAGTTGATGCGTCGGACAGTCCCAGACAGTGAACCGGACAGGCATCGATGCATATCCCGCAGGACATACAGGTCATTTTATCAAATTGCGGTCTCTCCCACAGAGACCTCTTTATCGCCGCACAAGGAATGCCGAAGGGGTCATTTACCGCTTCTACCGGACAAATGCGCCCGCAGGCGCCGCATTCAATGCACCGCTCAGCAGCAATGACATGAAGCGCATTCTTATTCCCCATTATTGCATCAATCGGGCAAAGCCTCTTGCATGCGCCGCACCCGTTGCATTTATCCGCAATCCTATATGCCATGTTCCTCGCCATGGAGTTTTGAACGGTCAATACTCTCTTCCGTTGGTCTCCCGGTTTCGGGATTCCACCCGAACTGCCCATAGTAATCTCTTATCATTTTTTCCATGTCCACAGTTCTTCCCCGGTTCGCTCCTTCGGTCTGAGCCGGTTTCCCGATGACCCTGTCGCCCGGCCGAAACAACCTGGGATCTATGCCATGTTTGATATTGAAGGCCTGCTTCAGTGTCTGGATTTGCGCCCCGATATCCAGGTATTCCTCGGGGGTCTTGTTCCATCCTGTTGCCGCGTTCAACCAGGAAAATGTAGGCGTCCTCTTTGCGCCCAGAAAGACGCCAAAAAGGCACAGACCGGCGCAGTTGACTACATTCACAAACTTGCTGCATAGAGCGGCCTTCATTGCTTTCTCTTCATCCGCTATGTATTTCCTGTCCTTGAAATAGAGCGGCTTCACGCGCGGCAGTCCTTTTGCCACCTTCCATAGCTGGAACATCTCATAATACATCTGGGCGCCTACCGTATGCCTGCCGGGTGCGGCTTCCACGGAGTAGTGAACATTATAACCGGGATCGTTTCTGCCGTCGTGCATGGGAAGCTCCTGGCCGCCGGCATGCATCGCAAACAATCCTGCTTTCTTGCCGATCTTCCGCACGGCTACTTTTGAACCATCCGCCAGTATATCTCCAATGCCCTCGCGCCTGATCATCTTTTCAATGAGGGCAACGATTGCCTCCGAATTCCCCCAGGTGAGTTCGAGCCCATCCGTATCTTTCTTTGTGAGGATGCCTGCCTCATAGCACTCAATGGCGAAGGCCACCGTGCTGCCTGCAGAGATAGTATCCATGCCGGCCCTGTTCAATATCTCATTGAGATGGAAGATGCTGTCTATGTCTGCATTCATGCACAGACCGCCTAAGGAAAGGACTGTTTCATACTCCGGCTTGTGTGTCTCGCCGTATTTCCCCTTTGTTGAACATATGCCGCCACAGCCCAACGGACAGGCATAGCAGTGATACTTCACCTTTTCATACTTTCTGATGGCATCCGGGTTCACGGACATAGACTTCCTGATTCCCCAGTCCACGTTGCTGCCCCGCCAGTTCTTTATCGGCGCATCCCCCATCTCAACAGACATCTGATTCATGCCGCCTGTGCCCCATTTTTTCAGCAGCATCTTATAAACCAGCCCGTCCATGGACATCTGTACGGGCAGGATCCTCATGAGGGCGCCTACATATGCAGCCATGGGCCCGGCAAAAATAGGCGGTTGAAACTGCACCCACCGGTTGCACATCTGGCTCAATCTCTTTGTCTCAGCCCTGTTATGGACTTCGATTCTTTTTTTGCCGTTGAGGACAACAGCCTTTAGCCGCTTTGCTCCCATGACAGCGCCAAGGCCCGATCGCGCTGCCATTCTTCCCCTGTCATTGCATATGCCGGAGATGAGAGAAAGCCTCTCTCCTGCGGGACCGATGACGGCAACCCGTGAATTTGCGCTCGTTTCCGAAATCAGTAGCGCCTCCGATTCTACGGCATCCCTGCCCCACAGGTGTGACGCATCGCGAAGCTCTGCGCCGTCGTAATTCACATAAAGATAGACAGGCTTTTCGCTTATTCCCGTGAAAAAAATGCCGTCATAACCACAGCGCTTGATCGCCGGTGAAAAACTGCCGCCGCAGTTTGCTTCCCCCCATCCGCCTGTGAGGGGTGATTTTCCCACTACCATCCATCTACCGGCAAAGAGACTGCCCGTCCCCGTCAGAAGGCCGGAGACAAAGCCTATAATATTTTCAGGACCGAGGGGATCGGCGCCGGCGGGAATCATATCGTAGAGAATGTGAGCGGCCAAACCCATGCCGGACAGATATTGTTCGTAAATATGATCGGGAATAGTCTCCTCACGGATTTCGCGCGTGGAGAGGTCCGCCATCAGGACTTTTCCCATGTACCCTAAATTCATTCTGGTCTCCTCAACCGTAAAAGATATCTAACTCATCTTCAGAAGGCAAAGCATCTGTTGTCAGCTGGATAAGAATGTCCCCCGTCTCGACAGTCTGCCCGGGAGTGACATGGATCTTTTCTACCAACCCGTCACTGGGAGATGCTACAAAAGTCTCCATCTTCATGGATTCTATGCTCACGAGGTCCTGCCCTCGATAGATACGTTCTCCCTTCTTTACCGGAACGGCGACTACCACGCCTGGCATGGGACAGCGGACGACATCTTCAGGGGGTACCTTCTTAGGCTTCGGCATGTGGTAAAAAAGTTTCCATTCCAGGGGCGTGTAGATTGCGAATGTGCGAGTGACACCGCGATAGGCCACCCATATATTATTATCCCTGTAGCGGGTATGGAAGAATTGTGTTTTTCCGCCGATTCTGAGTTTGATACGACGCCTGTAAAACTCAAATTCTGGCGTGACAACCTCGTACTTAAGTCCGTCTACCATCACAGTCCAGTTCCGAGGAGATGGATTGACAATAAGACTTAATTCAAAAAAAACGTCCTCCGCTCTCACCATGTAGGTGATCCGGTCTTTTGACTGCTGTGGAGCACCCACTTTCGCCATCATCGGCTTGAGGGATTCGTGAACCAGCGATTGTCGATTGTGGTAGATGAGGGTCACGGCTATGGCCATAAAATGAAGCAACTCTTCGGGCGGGGGCAACTTCATCTGACCTCGCTCAAAGTGTTCATCAATGAAGTCCGTCGACAGGTCTCCTTCTATAAATGATGGGTGATTGAGCACGGCATTCACAAAATCAATATTGGTGACTAATCCCTCGATGTGATATGCGTTCAGTGCCTGGACTATGGATTCGAGTGCTTCCTTCCTTGTTTCACCCCAAGCAATCGCCTTGGAAAGCAGCGAATCGTAATACGTGCTGACTACGCTTCCTGCTTCAATGCTTCTGTCAATTCTGACGTTCTTTATTCGGGCTGTCGCATACCGCGTAATCATGCCGGTGACAGGCAGAAAATTCCTGGCGGGATCCTCCGCGCAGATCCGCGCTTCCACAGCCCATCCGGTTCGGATGACGTCTTCCTGGCGAATGGTAAGTTTTTCTCCCACAGCGATGCGAAGCTGAAGTTCTACCAGATCCAGACGGGTTACCATTTCAGTCACAGGATGTTCAACCTGGAGACGCGTATTCATCTCCAGGAAGTAGACGCTCTTATCTCTATTATCGAGGATAAATTCAACAGTGCCTGCGTTTGAATAGCCTGCCTCCCGCGCAAGATTGCAGGCCATGGCGCCCATGCGTTCACGCAGACGGTCATCGACAGCTGTCGAGGGAGTCTCCTCAATTATTTTCTGATACCGCCTCTGGATGGAACACTCCCTTTCCCCCAGGTGAATTAAATTACCGTAATGGTCGGCAATGATCTGTATCTCGATATGACGGATTCTTTCAATATAGCGCTCCATAAAGAATTCATCCGTTCCAAAGGCCTTTCTCGACTCGTTTTGACAGGACTCTACGGCAGTGCGCAACTTCTCCCGGTTCTCAACAACCCGTATCCCTCTTCCTCCTCCGGCGCGCGCCGGCCTGATCATCAAAGGATATCCGATCTGTTCTGCAATAGTTGTGGCCTCCGCCAGTGTGGAGATGCATCCCCCATGTCCCGACTTAACTGGTATGCCCAGCTTTATAGCAAACGCCTTTGCTGCTATTTTATCACCCAGTTGTGCGATGACAGATGCCGGAGGACCGATAAATATCAGTCCTGCTTGGGAGACCATTTCGGCAAATTCAGGATTTTCCGATAGAAAACCGTATCCCGGATGGATTGCCTGACACCCGTGGGAAATGGCGATATCGATGATTTTCCCCTTCGCCAGGTAGGATTCTTCCGGTCTGGCGCCCCCTAAAAAGGCTTTTTCATCAGCTTCTCTGACGTGGAGGGAACGGGAATCCACTTCTGAATAAACTGCCACTGTTTTGACGCCCAGCCTTTTGCACGTACTCATAATGCGAACAGCTATTTCGCCTCGATTCGCAATCAGGATTTTCTTAAACATAGCGACTCCTTAAAGAGGAACATTTCCGTGCATTCGTTCCGGCCTTTCCCTTTTTTTCACTTCCAGGAACTGAAGACTCCGGATGATCCGGTGCCGTGTATCCCTGGGGAAAATGACATCATCAATGTATCCCCTCCGGGCGGACAGAAAGGGATTGACGTATGTCTTTCTGTATTCTTCCGTTCGCTCTGCAAGTGTTTTTGCGGGATCGGATGAGGCTTGAATCTCTTTCCGGAAAATCACCTCCGCTGCACCCTTGGGGCCCATGACGGCAATCTCCGCCGTGGGCCAGGCATAGCTGATGTCACTGCCGATGTGTTTGGAATTCATCACGACGTAGGCCCCCCCGTAAGCTTTGCGGACAATTACAGTGATACGCGGCACAGTAGCCTCGATAAAGGCATAGAGCAGTTTGGCGCCGTGGCGGATGATTCCTCCCTGCTCCTGTTCCGGTCCCGGCATAAAACCTGGCACATCCACGAGGCATATAAGGGGAATGTTGAATGCATCACAAAAACGGATGAACCGCGCTGCTTTGGTTGATGCATTGTTATCCAACACCCCCGCCAGAATGGCCGGCTGATTCGCCACTATGCCTATGGTCTGGCCCCCCATGCGCCCGAATCCACATATGATGTTCTTCGCATAATAAGGCTGGACTTCCAGGAACTCGGCACCGTCAAGGATACTGTTAATGCATACCTTCATGTCGTAACTCTGGTTGGGGTTTTCAGGTACAAGATAATCCAGGGCCGGGTCAGTCCGTCCAACGGGATCACTGAGGTCCAGAATAGGTGCCCTTTGTTTGTTGTTGGAAGGGAGATAGTTGATCAGTCGTCTCACTTCCCGCAGGCACATGATATCGTTGGGGAGTACAAAATGAGCGACTCCGCTCTTTTCCGAGTGAATCCTTGCGCCGCCGAGGTCTTCGTGGGAAATCGCCGTATGGGTGATCGTTTCCACCACATTCGGACCTGTCACATACATGTAGGACGTATCCTCGACCATGAAGACGAAGTCGGTAAGCGCGGGACTGTATACGGCGCCGCCTGCGCAGGGCCCCATGATGCAGGAAATTTGCGGAATAATCCCGCTGGCCAGGGCGTTTCTCTTGAAGATATCTCCGTAGGAGGCGAGCGCGTCCACCCCTTCCTGAATTCGCGCGCCGCCGGAGTCGTTGAGTCCTATGATGGGAGCCCCCACCCTCACGGCGTGATCCATCACCTTGCTGATCTTCTGGGAGTGTGCTTCGCCGAGCGACCCGCCCCGCACAGTAAAATCCTGGCTGAACATAAAAACTTCCCTGCCGTCGATCGTGCCGTGGCCTGTCACTACACCGTCTCCTGGATATGTCTTCTCTCCACCGAAGGCGCCACCCCTGCCTGTCTTCAGAAGGTCAAACTCTTCAAAGGAGCCCTCATCGAGCAAAAGATCGATCCGTTCCCGCGCACTCAGCTTTCCTCTTCGGTGCTGCTCTTCTATGAGTTCAGTGCCGCCGCCCTTCAACGTCTCATTCCTCATGACCTCCAAGGCATTCAAAGTCCGCTGCGTGGCCTGTACCTTTTCATACTGAACCGTGGATGCTTCCACTTTTTTCTTGCGGGTATTATTCCGACTTCGTCGTTCTTTCATTGTAATACTCCATTCATCCTTGTCTTATCAGACAAGTGTCGAGGGGGTTTCCTTCCCAGGCCGCTTCCAGGACCATGAGAAAATCATTGTAATCCAGGTCTTCAGGATTGTAAAAGATGGAGCCGTCTTTGAGGGCCGTTCCAGCAATATCCGGCAGCTTCTCTTTCGGCACCATTTCTTTTCCGTTTCTATCCAGCGCCTCCTTAAAGGAGCGCGCATGTCTTCCGCCAGTTGCTTCATAGAGTTCCTGGTTCATCCGGCGAATGAGGACGATAACATTTTGGGCTCTCTCTTCCTTCGGGGTCGCGGCATATACCAGAGCGCCTGCCATGGGGAGCAGCAGCTCCGCCGTGAGATGGCCGTTCTTGTGCATATTATACTCCAGCCCATAAGGAAGGAGAATAGCCATACATGCCCCATGTGGAACACCGCAGACCGAGCCAACAGAATGGCCGAGGGTATGCACCATGCCGACCATGGAGTTCCCGAAGGCAATGCCCGCCAGAGTCGCGGCGCTGGCCATGCCGAGACGTCCCTTTTTATCACCGGGATTCGCCGTCACCTTAAGGAGATTGTCACTGATCAGTCTGACAGCCGCCAAGGCATGGGCGTCACTCAGGGGATTTTTGGCAAGGCAGGTGTACGCTTCCACAGCATGCGAGAGGGCATCCATACCCGTAGCCGCCGTGATAACCGGCGGCAGGGTGAGAGTCATCCGGGAATCCACTATAGAAATATCGGGCAAAAGAAAATTGCTGACGAAGGCCATTTTCAGATGTTCTTCATGATCCTTGATCACCGCCACCGTTGTGACTTCAGAGCCTGTTCCCGCCGTCGTTGGTATCGCTATCAGAGGCCGCAATGCCCTCTTCAGGGCGTTGGCGCCGCTGAACCGCATCAGGTCGTCCGCTTCTTCGGAAACCACGATGTTGATCCCCTTGGCCGTATCCATGACAGACCCGCCGCCTATGGCAATGAGAGAATCGCAACTTTTCTCGCGATACAACCGTGCCAGGCTGTTTACGATCTTCAAATCCGAATCGGGAGGAACATCGTCGGCAATCGCCCCGATGTTAACGCCGTTGCTAATGGCATTACGCATGATGTCAATCAATCCGGCGCCGACTACACCTTTGTCTGTGACGATCATCGGCTTTCCGGCATTCAGTTGAGCCAAGGCGCTGGGGATCTTCTCCAACGCATCATGGCCGGAAATGATCTTAACACGACAGCTGAATTCATAGTACCCCGGCATATCCATCGTGGTCTCCTTCTATATTCCTTTCCTGGCGGCTCTTAGAATTTTCACACAATCATCCATACCGAAGCTTATTCCATTACTAGCGGCCTTTTGTGCTATGCCCTGCAAAGTATCTTCCGATACTTGTGCATCTGTCCATATGCGGGAAATGGCGCCACTGCTCGCTTTTGATAAATCATCCAGCAAATCGTGGAGGATTTCCACTGCCCTTTGGGCCCTCATATTTTCCGCCATACTTGCATATGCATCGAATCCCGCCAGCGGCAGCAGGAGGTCAGATACGTGATCACCGCCTTCCGATATCTCCCTCTCCAGAATGTGGGGAAGCAGCATCCCCATACACAACCCCGGAGACAAATGACATACTTCGCCCACGACGTTTCCGAGTTTATGTGCAACACCCAAAGCTACGTTGGAGAAGGCGCAGCCTGCCATAGCATGGGCGTTGGCAAGGGACATAAGTCCGTTCCTGTCATGTTGATCTCTAATTACATTCACCAGATGTTCCATGATTAATTGAATCGCGGCATAAGCGTAGGCATCGGCCAGAGGATTCCTGTCTGGACAGGTATAGGCCTCCACCGCGTGGGTCAGGGCAGTTAGGGCAGTGGCGGCCGTCGTTACCGCGTCCTCCGGGATAGTCATGCGGGGATCGATGACTGCAAGATGGGGCATCAAGAAATGAGAGGCATAATCCCTGCCAGCGAAGAAAGCATATTTGGATACTTCATAGCCTGTGCCCGCTGTGGTTGGCACGATGATAAGAGGCTTCAGGGGTTTCTTGACATGGTCATCTCCAGCGCATTCCTCAATATCTTCCGGTTTACCGGAGACGGCAAGATTAAGAATTTTTGCCGTATCCGCGACGGGCCCGCCGCCAACGGCAATGACGGCATCATGGCCCCTGTCACGATAAATGTTGAACAGCTCCCTGACCAATTTCAGATCAGGGGCAGAAGGCACACCGTCGAAGATGCCGACAGTAACCCCTGAATCCTTGAATGCATCGATGATGACGTCAATAAGGCCCCTTTCACTGTCATCTTTTCTTGCAATCACAAGAGGCTTTCTCGCATTTAAGGCATCCAGTTCGAAAGGGATCTGTTCCAGTGCCCTGTTCCCCGAGTTGATCTTTACAGGGCAAGAGAATTCATAGTGCTCGGGCAAATACATCAGCAGCCTCATCAAAAGCCAAATATGGTCCGGACATAGACCAGCGCCCGGCCAAGATATTTCCTACGGAAAGACCAGTTCGGATACCTCTTCACCGCTAACTTTGCGATGATCTTCGGGAGGAGATAAACCTCAACAGCATCGAGGATGCGAACGATTGCACATGCGTGTGCCACTTCACCGTCGACAACCAAACGGTCCCTCGCTGTGGCAAGGGCGGTACTCTCCTGAAAGGTAAAGATCAGCATGGCGGCTTCGATATTCTTGATCTTCATATCCAAGTCTATTTTCTTGCCCTCAGGGTCCCATCCCCTGTATCTCACAACCCCCCTCCGGTCCTTTCCTATAATCATATGCGGCCCATTCGGCATAACAGAGAGCGCAAAGGTAAACCTATCCGGCATGCCTGCGAATTCCTTTTTTACTGCCCTGTCTACCGCGGCCGCGGCTTGAATGGCTCTTCCCATAAACCACATCATGATTGCCACGTAGTCTTTTTTCAGTGATTTTTTTCCCGGCGCAACTTCCCTGAAATTCTTCATCGATGTAATCCGTGATAATACATTCAGTCGAACGGACAGAGCATAAATATTTTGCGACGCCCTTGTCTTGTCAGTCCATGCGGAGAACCTTCGCCCCGCGGATTCGCGCCTCCTTGAGTTCGACGAGGGCTTTATTCGCCTCTTCCAATGAAAATTCCTGCACCTCCGGTTTGATCGGAATCTCTGCCGCCAGTTGGAGGAATTCTCTGATGTCTCTCCGCGCCACGTTAGCGACACTCTTGATTTCTTTCTCGAGCCAGAGATGTGTCGGGTAATTAAGATTCAGAAGGCAGTCTTTGTCGGTCTCTTCTTTCCTTATGGCATTAATGACCAGCCTCCCACCGCTCTCCAGGTTCTTCATGGCCTCGACGACGGGTTTCCACGCCGGTGTGGTATCGATTATGGCATGCAGTTTTTCCGGCGGTTCGTCTTCCGTACGTCCCGCCCACACAGCCCCCAGCTCCCGGGCGAACGCCTGCTCCTTCTCGCTCCGGGCAAAAACGGAGACCCCGGAATTCGGATATTTATGGCGTGCCATCTTGAGGACCAGATGTGCCGACGCCCCGAAGCCCGTAAGACCGAGGTTCTGCCCATTTTTCAGGTTGGCCAGCCGCAGGGACCGGTAGCCTATGGCGCCCGCGCACAGAAGGGGCGCAGCTTCCATATCAGAAAAGAGATCAGGGATGAGGTATGCAAAATCCTCTGACACTATCATGAACCGGGCATACCCTCCGTTGGCGTCCCTGCCAGTAGCCTTGAATTCCAGACAAACATTCTCATTCCCTTCAAGACAAGCGCGGCAGTGGCCGCAGGCGGAGAATATCCAGCCCACGCCGACCCTCTCGCCCGTGCGGAAGTTCGTCACTCCTTTTCCGATTCCCGCCACTCTGCCCACGACCTGGTGCCCCGGAATAACGGGAAGTGCCGGCGGCGGTGTTCGTCCCTCGATCTCATCCAGCTCCGTGTGGCAAACCCCACAGGCAGAAACCTTAATAAGGATTTCCTTCTCGCCCGGCACGGGCTCCGGCATATCGATGAGCGTGAGGGGGACCTTGTTATCCCGGAAATTGGAAATGCTTTTCAAGATCATCGCTTTCATTTTTTCCTGCTCCCCCGTCAATCATTATGCCTCCACATCTTACTTTAAATCAATATGAAATAATGTTCTCGGCTCACTTAGTTTCAATAATTTTAATTAGTTGACAATATAAACAATATTTTGCATAGTTACAATTATGCTCCCATAGGAGCAGTAGTATAAAGCCGTTAATCAGCCGCCGACTTCATGCTGGTCATTCGTGACTGACGCCGTTTCTCGATCGAAGAACTGTAAAGAAAATAGAATTACATAACGGGGCGGGATACACGGACCGCTTGTTTGCCCGCTGCTGGTCAACGGCATCGTCAGCCTATAAGGAGGAAGGCATCATGAAGCGATTTACGATCCTGTTTCTGGCGCTCATTGGCGTCATCGGTTTGTGTGCCGAGATATATGCGCAGATGACTGACAAAGATCTCATCTCAGCTCTGCACACCGGCGGATACGTCATCTTCATGCGTCACCCAAAGAGCAATTCTGACCAAGCCGATACAGACCCTCTTAACCTTGACAACATCAAGGCTCAGCGACAACTCACCGAAGAGGGCCGCAGGCAGGCACAGGCAGTAGGCGAGGCTTTCCGAGCCTTAAATATCCCCGTGGGCAAGGTTATTTCGAGCAAGTTCTACCGTGCATACGAGGCGGCAAAGCTGCTCGACGTCGCCGATGTCACGACTTCCATCGATGTCTCCGAGGGGGGTTTGGTAGTTTCTCCCAACGAGAATAACCGTCGCACGAAGGCTCTTCGGCAACTGCTGGGAACGCCGCCCGCTGCCGGCAAAAACACAGTGATCGTCAGTCACAAGCCGAACTTGGTAGATGCAGCCGGCAAGGACTTCTTGGATACGGGCGAAGGGGAGGCAGCAATCTTCCAACCGCAGGGCGACGGCAAATTCAGGCTCGTCGCGCGCGTCACGGCGGATAAGTGGATGCAATTGACGAAATAATATTCCAGACACACAGCCCAAATGGGATCAGGGGTTCATCGCTCTACAAAAAGTGGTAATTGTTATTAGAGTGCTTGGAAATGGACAAAATATTAGACATTAAAGACAGGGGAACGGTAGTGATGCGAAAATTTATTCTGGCGGTCCTGGCAGTATTCGTTGCATGGTCTATTCTTGACTTTATAATTCATGGAGTCCTTCTTCAGCCTACCTATCAGGCAACGGCGCAACTCTGGCGTCCGGTTGCACAGATGAAGATGGGGTTGATGTACTTCGTCACATTCATAGGCGCTGCAACATTTGCAGGCTTGTATGCCGTTTTGGTGTCGCCAAAGTCTCCAGCTTCCGGACTGAAGTATGGTTTTCTATTTGGCATTGCGACTGGTTTTCCCATGGGATTCGGAACATACTCGTTTATGCCGGTGCCGCTGACCCTTGCCCTTACGTGGTTTATGGGTTCTCTTCTTGAGGCAATAGCCGGCGGTTTGATTGTGGGAGCTATCATTCGGCCACACTGATATTGCACCTCATACCGGGATGATACGATGAAACCATGCAGAGAATGCAAAAATGAGATTTCCGAACAGGCCCTTACCTGCCCGCATTGCGGGGCGCCATAACTATATAAAGGAGAGCGAATGAAAAGAGGATTAATTTTAATCGACATCCAGAATGATTACTTTCCCAGCGGGAACATGGAACTTGTCGGAATGGAGCAAGCCGCGGAGAACGCAAGATCATTGCTTAAGGAATGGAGGAAAAGGGGATTCCCTGTCTTTCATATCCAACATCTTTCAAAGCGCCCGGGAGCGACATTCTTTCTGCCGGATACAAAGGGCGCTGAGATTCACAAGTCCGTAGCTCCTCAGCCCAGTGAAGCAATCATTGAAAAATACTTTCCCAATGCATTCAGAGACACTGAGCTCTTGAATATCGTCAAAAGATCAGAGGTGGATGAAGTGGTAATTTGCGGGGCCATGACTCATATGTGCGTTGACGCGACGACGCGCGCGGCATTTGATTTGGGATTTCGATGCACTGTTATTGAAGACGCCTGTGCCACCCGCAATCTCGAATATAAAGGCACAACGGTAGAGGCAGGTAAAGTTCAGGCAGCATTCATGGCCGCCTTGGCCGTGCCTTATGCAAGAGTCATATCCGCGAAAGATTTTATCGGTAAATTGGCATGATATAAATATAAGAGTACTGACATGAACCGGGCATCTAAAAAACTGATTCTCTCGGCAGTTGTCGTTAGTATTATCATCGTTTCTGCTGTGTGCTGGCATTCAGTGCAAGAGATCCATTATCTAAAGTCCTTCTATCCGCAGCAATTCAGCGTGCAGGAAGCCTTCTGGGCCAGTGCGGTGGAGCTCATCAAAGTCTTAGTCATCAGCATTCCATTCTTTTTTATCATCATCGCCGGGTTCTGTTTGCTCCATTATTGGAAGCGCATACCTTAACTGATTCACTAAATGTAGACGGAGAGGATTAAACAGGGCGATTGAGCACGAAAGAAATACTGGATGCTCAGGGCCGTCAGTGGCAGGAAACGTTCGTCCGTAATCCCGACATGTTTGGCGCTCTGCCAAGCGATCCCGCCAGGATGGCCGTGGAGATTTTCAAGAAGGAAGGGAAGACCACGATTCTTGAACTGGGCGGCGGACAAGGGAGGGACACGATCTTCTTTGCCAGGAATAGCCTTCGCGTAACGGTTCTTGATTACTCCGAGAGCGCTGTTGGGGCGATTGCCGACAAGGCGCGGAAACTCGGCTTATCCGGTTATATCACAGCGCTGCAGCATGATGTGCGTGTTGCCCTGCCTTTCGAGGATGAATCCATGGATGGCTGCTACTCGCACATGTTGTACTGCATGGCGCTGACAACTTCAGAGCTTCAGTTTCTCTCCCGGGAGGTGAGAAGGATTCTCCGCCCCAAGGGACTTCATATTTACACGGTCAGACACACTAAAGACCCTCACTATGGGAAGGGGATTCACCGGGGCGAGGATATGTACGAAGTCGGCAGTTTCATCGTCCATTTCTTCAGCCGGGCAATGGTAGAACGCCTCGCAGAAGGCTTTGAGATAGTGAGTATAGATGAATTCGAAGAAGCAGAACTTCCCCGAAAACTATTTCGAGTGACACTCAGAAAAAAGTAGGCAAGACGGCAATCTCGAATAGAATGTTAATTTCAAGTAGTCGCTCGGCACTGGCGTACAGGTGAAAAATATGAATCTCAAATTGATATTGGTCCTTATCCTCACGAGCCTCGCCGTTATTTTCATAATTCAAAATGCCGCAGTATTTGATGTCAGATTTCTATTCTGGAACGTCTCCATGTCCCGTGCGCTGCTGATATTCTTTCTCTTGATTATTGGCATCGCTCTTGGGTGGTTTTTACATAGCTATTTGTCCTACCGGAAATCGAAGGATGCATCAGGCGGAGATGTCTGAGCCTCAATTTTCATAAACGGCATATTTTCTCGTTTTATCTCCGTGATTTTTATGGTAGTTAAAGCAGCAAAGTGTTTCGTCTTTTTCCGAAAATGCCCAGATACGTTCCATCAATTAATTGAAATAAGGAGTCTCACCAATGCAAGGAACGAAAATCAATCTCCATGACCGTCTTCGCGCCCTGGCTCAGAATCTCTGGTGGACATGGCATCCGGAGGTCATTAGCCTCTTCACCGACCTCGACCCGCATCTTTGGCGCCAGGTTGACCATAATCCGATAGCATTTCTCAATCAGATCACACCGGAACAAATTGAGGAGAGGGCCTCTGAACTGGTACTTCATAGCCGGATAAACTACGCCTTCCGGCGGCTGAATGAATATATCGAAAAGGATAAGACATGGGGAATGACGCACTGTGGAAATTTGAACCGTAGACCGGTTGCGTATTTCTCCGCAGAGTTCGGAATGCATGAATCGCTGCCGATTTACTCCGGCGGATTAGGCATCCTCTCAGGGGACCACCTGAAAAGCGCCTCCGATCTGGGAGTCCCTTTGATTGGCATCGGGCTCCTTTACCAGCAGGGTTATTTCAATCAGAGCCTGAATAAAGATGGCTGGCAGGAAGAGAACTACGTGAACCTCAATATAAACAATTTGCCGCTGCAACCTGTCCTGGATGCGAGTGGAGAGCCATTGCTCATACGCATTGACACCCGGAGCGGCATCCTCAGTGCACGTGTCTGGCTGGCGCAGGTAGGCAGGATCCGTCTGTTGCTGCTCGATTCGAATGTCGAGTGCAATACAGCTCAGGACTGCGAATTGACATCCCGCCTCTACGGCGGCGACGACAGACTGCGCATTCGACAGGAGCTCTTGCTGGGAATTGGTGGTGCGCGCGTCCTGCAAGCATTGAATATTATCCCCGGGGTGCTGCACTTAAATGAGGGACACAGCGCCTTTGCCATCCTCGAAGAGGCCCGCTGGGTTATGGAGTATGATCAGATTCCGTTTCACCGCGCTCTCCGGCGCGTAACTCTGCGCACGGTTTTTACCACGCATACCCCCGTGGCCGCAGGCCATGACCGATTCCACCCGGATCTCGTAGAAGATAGCCTCGGCATCTTCAGAGAAAGCCTGGGACTTTCGCATGACGATTTTATGGCTTTAGGGCGCATCAATCCGTATGACAGGTCGGAACCGTTTTGCATGACGGTCCTCGCTCTGAAATCTTCATGCTGGGCGAACGGCGTTTCCGCTATCCATGGGACTGTGAGCCGTCTGATGTGGCACCCCCTCTGGCCGCAGCGTCCCGAGTCTGAAGTGCCTATCGGCCACATCACCAATGGGGTTCATGTATTATCATGGCTGGCACCCCCGATGTACCAGTTGTTTGAGACGCGCCTTGGCCAAGACTGGCCCACGCGCATGGTGCACCCAGACATCTGGGAAAAAATAACCGAGATTGATGACGGGGAGATGTGGGAGACGCACCAGAGTCTGAAGATGCGCCTCATCCGCTTCGTCCGTAGGCGCCTGCAATTGCAGGCTGAGCGTCTGGGTCATCGCGATACATTGAAACAGATCGATCAGCTTCTTGATCCGGATGTGCTGACGATCGGTTGCGCCCGCAGGTTTGCGACCTATAAGCGAGGAGACCTGATATTATCCCAGGCAGAGCGTTTGGCCAAACTGGTTGAAGACACCAAGAGGCCTATCCAGATCATTTTTGCGGGGAAGGCCCACCCGCGTGATGACGAGGGCAAGCGTCTATTACAGAGAATTGCCCAATACAGCTACAGCCCGGCGAGCAAGAGCAGGGTTGTCTTTGTTGAAAACTATGATTACAACTTAGCACGCCACCTCGTCCAAGGGGTTGATATATGGCTGAACAATCCGCGGCGGCCTTTGGAGGCGTGCGGCACCAGCGGCCAGAAGGTGGTCCTAAACGGAGGGCTGAACCTTTCCGTCCTCGATGGATGGTGGAATGAAGCATATGACGGCAGGAATGGTTTTGCCATCGGTTATGGCGGCATGCATAATGACCCGAATGTACAGTACCAGAGAGATGCAGACTATCTCTATGAGACATTAGAGAAAGAAGTTATTCCGCTCTATTACGAGAGGGACGCAAGCGGAATCCCGCATCTCTGGGTGCAGAGAATGAAGCATGCGATGCGAAGCCTCGGCTGGCGCTTCAGCGCGGACCGCATGGTCATAGACTATGTCCAACGGTTCTATCTGCCTGCAGCGAGCGCTGTCTCGACAATAGCCGGGTAGTGTGATTGCACGACCCTCTATCACAGTTAGTAAAGAACAGAACATGGATACGGAGAGCGCGCAGTACTGGCGGGATAGGCTGAAAAATTGTAGAGAGGCGCTCCAGGAAAACGCATTTGAGGCCTTTGTTGCCGAAGATAGAGTTCAGGCAAGAAACATCGTGCTTGAAGAAATCATTCCTACGACCGGCGCAAAAAGTGCATCCTGGGGAGATTCCATGACTCTCCACGCGACGGGAATTCTAAATGAGTTGCTGACCTATCCCGGCCTCTCCATCGTGAAGACCTTTGAAGGCGGCGTCCCCCGCGCGGAAATCATAGAACGCAGGCGCCAGGCCATGCTTGTAGATTTCTTTATCACCGGCACGAATGCCCTAACTGAATGCGGCAAGCTTGTAAACCTGGATATGGTGGGAAACCGGGTCGCAGCGATAGCCTTCGGTCCGAAAACCGTGGTCATACTCGTCGGGCGAAATAAGATAGTCCCCGACATTGCCGGTGCCATGTCGCGCATCAGCGACTATGCCGCACCCATCAATGCAATACGCCACGAATTCAAAACCCCGTGCGCTGCAACCTCCCATTGCGGAGACTGCAAAAGCCCCCAAAGACTCTGCAACACCTGGACGATCACTGAAAGGTCTTTTCCGAAAGGGAGGATCAAGGTCGTCCTGATCAACGAAGAACTCGGTCTTTAGAAATCACATGGCGACTAAGGCAAAGAAACGGAACATCGTGACTGCCTCCTACGAACGGATACAGGTGGAATGCTACAGCGGCTATAAGGCCAACGAAAGGCCCGTGGCCTTTACCTATCAGGGACGCCGCAGGGAAGTGGAGACAATCATCGACTGCTGGTATGAAGGAGGAGTCGATCCGGGCACACCGGCAACAGATTATTTCAAAGTGAAAACGGCGGATGGCGATATTTTTATACTCCGGTATCTTTCCCTCTTCGACGCCTGGTCCATCCGCACTTAATGCTCGCCGACCTTACAGGCGCCTCCAGTCCGAAAATGCTTTCATTTTTTTTCTTTGACTTTCACCATTCGTTTGCTATTTTGTAGGGCAAAGACAAAAAATACTACGCCAACAAATGTGAAATAACATGAGACAAGTCTATCCATCGAAGAGGGACGGCTGGATCGTCATCCTGCTGTGGGCGATAGTGGCCGTCATGCTGTTCGCTGCCGGTAATCTCTGGAGGGCGCCGGCGCCATTCGCGTTTCGCTTGCCGATCTCCGTTCTATTGATTCTTCTTGCCGCCTTCGTACTGTGGACGCTATATGGAACGCGTTACACGCTTACGGAGAGCACCCTCATTATTCAGTCAGGTCCGTTTCGCTGGATCATTGACCTCGCGGCGATCACGGAGGTCTTCCCCACACGCAACGCCCTTTCAAGCCCTGCGTGTTCGCTGGACCGGCTTCATATCCGTTATGGCAAGAGCCGTCCTGGAATGGTGATCTCACCGCAAGACAAGGCGGGATTTCTTCGAGACCTCGTGGTATGGTCTCCCGGCCTCAAGTTGAGCGGAGACCGGGTCTTGCATAACAAACCATAAATGGCCGTCGTATTGCCGCGGGATAGATCTGACTCGTGGCCGCAATCAGGGAGGAACCGGACATTGGCTCGCCATTCCGATATGCAGGTGCACAAGATCAAGGCCGCCGTATTGCGGCAGAGGGGCGGCCCCTTGAAGATCGAATCCCTCGAGATGGAAGGTCCTCGGGATGACGAGGTGCTCGTGCGCATCGTCGCCTCCGGGATCTGCCACACCGACATAGACTTCTGCGACTACTGGGATAAGGCGGACGGGCCTCTGGTGCTGGGTCACGAAGGGGCAGGCGTGGTGGAGCAGGTAGGTAAGATGGTGAAAGGTGTCAGGCGCGGCGATCATGTTGTGCTCTCCTACCAGTCCTGCGGCCGCTGCGGCCAATGCAGGCGCGGTCACCCCACGGATTGTGAACGCTTCTACGAGGCGAACTTCGGTTTCGCACGCCTGGATGGCAGCAATGCCCTTTATCGCAGCGGTGTCCGCGGGCACTTCTTCGGCCAGTCTTCATTCGCGACGCATGCGCTCACAACCGAACGCAACCTTGTCACGGTTTCCAAGAGATTAAATCTGGAGCTTCTGTCTCCGTTGGGCTGCGGTCTGCAGACCGGAGCCGGCACGGTGATGAACTCCTTGAAGGTCGCGAAAGGAGCAAGCATCGCCATCTTCGGTACGGGTGCGGTTGGCCTGGCGGCGGCAATGGCGGCCCGTATCGTCGGGGCCAACCCCATCATAGGCGTCGATATCAGACTGAAGAGGCTCAAACTCGCCCTGGAGCTGGGAGCAACCCACGTGATTGACAATCGTCGTAATAAAACCGCCTCCCTTATCGCCGATATAACCGGGAGCGGCGTCGACTATGTGGTGGAAACAACGGCCAACCAAGAGATGCACGGGCTCGCCATAGACGTGTTGAATCCCCATGGCACTGTGGCGCTCCTCACGGGCGAGAGCGGCACGACCCTGCCGGAAGGAAGGAGAACCATCGGCATAATACAGGGCGATGCCGTGCCGCAAATCTTCATCCCCAAACTGATCGCGCTCTACAAGGCAGGAAAGTTTCCCTTTGACCGGCTCTTTAGGTTCTATGACTTCAGCAAGATCAATGCCGCCATCGCCGATGCGAAGTCAGGCGACACCATCAAGCCGGTACTGCGGATCAGCAAGGAACAAGCCCGTGAAGGCAAGGGAGTCGCTAATTAGTATGAAACTATTCTTTGAGGCAGCTCTGGAAAGAGGCACCGTAGGCACGTCGGCGAAGGTTGCTCTGATTGTCGGATCAATCCTCGCGATGATCAATTATGGTGACCGCATCCTCCTCTATGGCGACATGCGCGCCCTTGACTGGTTCAAACTCGCAGTTACATATTGCGTCCCCTATTGCGTCGCCACATACGGCGCCGCCAGGTATGCAACGCGGCATGCCAGGGACAAGAAAAACAACAGACAGACAGATTCAGCATGATGCCCGATTGCGGCACACGATGCGCACGGCCCAGAGCCACAAGTGCCTGTGGTCATTATACGGGTAAAAATACAAGGAGGTGTTCTCAGGTGACAAAGACAAAAGAAGGTGATCCTTTCCTTGAGAAAAGACTTGTCAAATATGACGAATGGTTGAGCAAGGGAAAAATTGCATTTGCGTCAAAGGTCGTCCCTGTCTCGGAATCATTCAAAGCAGAGCAACGGGTACTGCCAACCGAGCAGGTAATGGGGATACTTGAGAGCGCAAGATCGATGGCGCTGCAGAAATGTGAGTGCAGAAGCCATTACAAACGGTGTGATAAACCGTTAGAGGTGTGTTTCTTACTGAATGACATCGCAGACAAATTTGTTGCTAAAGGCCTGGCACGTCAAGTTTCTCTGGCAGAAGCCACCGATGTATTGCGTAAAGCCAACGAAAGCGGTCTTGTCCATCTCAGCCTTTACATGCCCGACCATGAGGCTTTTGCGCTATGTAGCTGTTGCTCATGTTGCTGCCATGATTTGCAGATTGTGAAGCTGTTCGAGCGTGCGGATATAATGGCCCGGTCGGAATATGTCGCAGCCCTGGATACGGATGTCTGCATCAATTGCGGCAAATGCGTTGAAAGATGCGCCTTCGGCGCGCGTGTCCTCCAGCACGAACAGATGGAATACAATGCCGCTGACTGTCTTGGCTGCGGCCTTTGCGTTACGAGCTGTCCTGTCGAGGCAACGTCGATGCTGCCTCGCAAATAATTGTCCAGATAGGTGCATCTCTCATTGCCGACCGGACAAACGCTTGTCGCCTCTGCTTATGGCGGGAAATCCGCTTCTTTACCGGTTTCATCTTAGCGGCTGGGAAAAAGAAGTGGGGGAAATAATGCACCCGGCTTCGCCTTCTTCTCAGCATCGCCTTCGTAAAGAACATGCTCAAGAAAAAGGCCGGAAGGGGGAGCCGTGTGTTTTGCCGGCAGGTCGGATGGCTGTTCGAGCATTGCCTCAACATCTTGCGGCGTCAGGTTTTCTCTCCCCACTTCCACTAAGATTCCTGCCATTCTCCGGACCATTTTCCAGAGGAAGTGGGACCCGACAAATCTCAGTATGATCAAATCATCCACCTCTTTTACCTCTACTGTGTCAAGTTTCACTTTCGTTGATGCGTCCTTATCCATCCTCTTGTCCGCAAAAGACACGAAGTCATGGAAGCCCTGAAAGATACTGCCGGCTCTCTGCATTTTTTTTACATCTAACTTATCTCGAACCCACCAGACGTACCTTTTCCCGAAGGCCGTACGGTGTTTCGAAATTATATAAATATAGCTTCTGCCTACGGCATAATGGCGGGCGTGAAAGCTGACGGGGACTTCCTCAACATCGAGGATATTGATATTGGAGGGAAGTAGGTCATTTAAGCCCTCCCGTATCTTTCGCAAGGGCATTGCCTTTGTTGTTCCCACATGGGCAACCTGGGCAAGGGCATGTACTCCCGCATCGGTGCGGCCTGCGCCCTGAATTTCGACCTGTTCTCCGAATAGTTTTCCCGCTGCATGCATCAGCGTGTCCTGTACGCTCCTCGCATTCTTCTGCGACTGCCAGCCCCTGTAGCTGGTTCCGTCGTACTCAAGGGTAATTTTATACTTATGCATTATTCACAAAGAAACCCCCCTAACTGCTTATCGCGGGAAAGAAAAAAGGGGGAGACTGCAAAATCCCATCTGCACCGCCCCTCTAAAGAGGTGAGTACTGAGGGAGCTTTTAATTTCGATTGAAGCCGAATCGGTGTCAGTTGTGCATCCTCGACATCAGGCTGCCATCTTCAATACTTCTTTGATTAATTTCTCAATCCCCAGGGCGACTTTCGAAATTGTCGGACCCAGCATATACGCGGGAGTGGTCACGATTTTATTTTTCTGGTCAACCACGACATTGTCTACGGAAGACGCGACATGTTTGCCGCCCATCTTCTCAATCGCCTCTGCCGTATCTTTGTCATTCCCTATTGTCAGCTGCGGATTGAATGATCCCAGCACCTTTGCTGCAATGACGGTGGCGATACAGATAAATCCGATAGGTTTCTTTGCCGAATGCATTTCTTTTACCAGTCTCTCTACATCTGCATTGACCGTGCAGTCTGCCCCCTTCACGGCAAAGTTACACAAATTTTTCGCGGCTCCGAACCCACCGGGAAAAACCAGCGCATCGAGATCTGCAGCCTTGACATCTTTGATGTCCTTGATATCCCCTCTGGCGATGCGGGACGATTCGAGAAGGACATTTCTCTTCTCGCTGGCAGCTACGCCTTTCATGTGGTTTATGACATCCATCTGATCCACATCAGGGGCCATACAGATAATTTCGGATCCCGCCCTGTCCAGGAAAAACAGCGTCAGGGCTGATTCGTGAATTTCGGCGCCGTCGTATACACCGCAACCTGACAACACTACCCCTACTTTCGCCATTTCTTACCTCCTGATTCTTCTATTAGAGATTAATCCGCGCTTCGCTCGCCATGACCGAGCGGACATTTTTTCAGTAATTTAGATTGCCATGAACGTCGTTATTTCTTTGCACAACCAACTGCCTCAAGGATAATTCTACAGTCGGCAACGGTTGTCCCTTTCCCTTCCTCGTGAACTATGAGCGGATTTATATCCATTTCTTTAATTTCCGGATGATTGGCGGCCATATTCGATAGACTTATCACTGCTTTCTCAATCGCTTCGATGTCTGCTTTCGGCCGCCCTCTAAAGCCCAGGAGAAGCTTGTATCCCTTGATCTCTTGAACCATCCTGTGAGTCTCATTCCTAAGAATCGGAGCGAGACGAAACACCACATCCTGAAAGAGCTCGACAAATACCCCTCCAAGACCGAACATAAGCAAAGCGCCTAAAGGGGTCCGGTTCATACCGAGTATCAGTTCTTCCCCCTGCATGGCCATTTTTTGCACCATAACCCCGTCGATCACAGCATCAGGCTTAAACTTCTTTGCATTCTCAATTATCTCGCGGAAGGCTTTTCGCGCATCATCCTTGCTCTTGATTCCCAGGACAACACCTTTTGCATCCGTCTTGTGGAGAATCTGCGCGGAAGCAATCTTCATGACTACCGGGAAACCCATGCGTTCTCCGATATCGGCGGCCTCATCCGCATTTTTCGCGAGTTGCGACGGGAGGAGACTGAATCCGTAACACCTCAGCAGCTCGACGCTGTCCATCTCTCCCAGTTGCACTTTTCCCTGCGCAAGACACCTGGCAATCACTGCGGCCGCTTCGTCTCTGTCATGCGCCAGGGAGAATTGTGGAAGATGGTCCCTGTTCAGCCAACGGGAGTATCGGTAAAGTATCCCGAATGCCTTCGCTGCATTTTCCGGAAATCTGTATACAGGATAGCCGTTTTCCTGCAGATATTTCACGCCTGCCGAAACGTCGACAATCCCCATGAAGCAGCATATGATCGGTTTCTGAGCCCCTCTCGCGACGCGGACTATGGCCTGAGCCGTACCGAGGGCGTTTGTCATAGATTGGGGAGTCAGAATGACGAGGGCACCATCGACTCCTTTATCCTTTATTACCGCCCTTAAGGCTTGCTCGTAACGATCGGACGGCGCATCCCCGATGATATCAACCGGGTTATGGATGTTCGCTGTCGAGGGAAGATGGCTTGCCAGATCATCGATTGTTTCCTGCGCAAATTTGGCAAGTGCGAGGTCGGATGAAACCGTCATGTCCGTTGCCAGGATTCCCGGCCCGCCCGCATTGGTGACGATGGCGACGCGATTTCCTTTTGGCAGGACTCTGGCCCTTTTCCCCAGCTTGCTCTCCTGTTTGTAGGCAAACACATTTGCATAGTCAAAAAGCTCGTCGATGGAATCAGCCCGGATGAGGCCTGCCTGTTTGAAGATGGCATCGTATACCGCCTCCGTTCCGGCCAGAGCGCCCGTATGAGAAGCTGCCGCCGCCGCGCCTGCTATTGTCCTCCCCGACTTTATGGCAAGGACCGGAGTGGGTCTCACCCCTGAGGTAATCTCCTTTACGGTTGATATGAATTCGACGCCCTTCCTCAGCTCCTCCATGTAAAGCATGACAACTGCGGTATCAGGATCTTCGTGAAAGAACTGCAAGAGATCCAGTTCATCCACATCGGCCTTGTTGCCTATGGAGATGAACTTTGAAAAACCGATATCCCTATCTGCGGCAAAATCGAGAACCGCCGTACACAGCGCTCCACTCTGAGAAATAAAAGATATATTGCCCGGCGACGGCATGCGGGCAGAGAAACTCGCGTTCAAGCTGACAGTGGGAATGGGATTGATCACACCGAGACAATTGGGCCCAACCAGTCGAACACCCGCCTCTCTGCACATGGCAACGATCCTGTTTTCGATTTCAAGACCTCCACCACCGACTTCTCTAAAACCGGCAGAGACAATGACAAATCCTTGTATCCCTTTTTTGATGCCCTCTTCTATTGCGGCGAGAGAAGCCTGGGGAGCGAGAATGATTATGCCGAGATCCACTTTATCCGGTATGTCTGTAATCGAAGGATAGGCCTTGACACTGAGAATTGACTTGGCCTTGGGATTAACAGGATACAGAGTACCCTGGTAGTGGCCGCTCAGGATGTTGGCAAAGATGTCATGCCCCACTTTTCCCGGTGTGTTTGAGGCTCCTATGATAGCAACAGATTCCGGCGAGAATATCGCGTTTAGACCGTTCATATTATTTTCCCTCTCATTGATTAGATATTTCTGGATTGTTGGGTTTTATTAACAAGGTCATGCCCCGGATACCATCCAGATAGCCCATCTCGGGATTATCACCATCTTGAAATTCAATTCCCGGATGAAGAGTTGTAATTGCTGCGTGACCGACTATTTTTCTTGTTTCTCTGCCTAGAAAATCCTTTGTTCTCACTCCCCACAAATTATGAAAAACGAGGATATTGCCCTGATAACTTCCAATATACAGCATTATGTGTCCCCTGCGCCATATCAACGTGAGATAAGGTATGCCCTGCTTCAGGATTATCAATTCCTTTTCCTTCGGAGAGAGGTTCTGGAGGTCTATGAATGTGCCCCCTTCTTTTGCCTGATCGGCCGAATGCCTCGGCAGCCAGAACCCGAACGGCGCAAACATATCCTTTGTCATAGCTGAACAGTCTCTGTTCTGATATAAGCCGCCCCAGCCGTAAGACTCGTTTATTAATTCATTGGCCATTTTAGCAATATTAGATGTGGTCAATTTCAGCGGTTTTGAAACCGCTGCATCTTTAGAAACGACGGTGCTTTTCATAATTGCATTGCCGTCTTGATCCGTCACAGCCACAAGCAGCTTGATTTTTTTTGTATCTTCCTTAAGTTTGGGAAACACGGAGCCCAAGGGGACCTTAAAGAAAAACCGCCCCTCTTCATCATATATGGGAATTTTATCCTTTATGATAACTGCATACCGGCCCGTTTCCCAAGTCTTTACGAAATTGGCGTCCACTCGTGCGATATTTCTTGCAGACATCCAACCCACGGCATATGGCGTTTCCGCTAAGACCCATGCCTTATCCTTAGTCATGTGGGATATGAAAACGGGGGTATTCGCAGCGACAGAAGACTCCTGGAGGCTGTCAAAGGGAAATCCGCGATCAGTATCAGATTCATAGAAGCGCGGCTTATGCGTGGGCAGCACCCTCAAATCTGAGTTATCGATGGTAATGGCGGCGAAACAGGCATTTGGATAGTTCTCCAGATGGGCATTGGCAGCCAGGTCTCTCATCCACGACATATCGTGTTTTCTTCTATTTTCACCATAGCCCGGATTATCCCTGTACTTTATGAATCCCGCTTCAACCGTCTCCTTGGAGTAGAAAGCCTTTACCCGATGCCAGGGGGAAAAAAACATGGAATCATAATTGGCATCCATTTTTTTTTGATCATCAGCGGTTAAGAACCCGCGATCAGCAGCAGTCTTGTCCATATAGAAGAGGTTGTCCTGCTTGAGGTCCCGGATATCCCTGATCGTTTCAGGAGTTCCGGCACACGCAGATGTAAGTAAAATCAGGGCGAGCAAAATAGGGATATTATGCAATCTCATGTAAATGATGGACTCCGGCGATTAAACTTTCTTATATTAGGTATTTTTTCTCAGGTATGCAATAGTTTTATATGTCCCTCACGTGTCAGGGCCTTCAGGAAAAGAGTTTTTTATGGAATTCAGGAGAAAAGATTGGTATAAAAAATAAGAGAGCTTGGAAAAAACAATAATATAGCTTTATCCCGTTTAATGAGAAAGGAGGTAAGCGCGCGTGGTTTCAACAGATCAGTTAAAGAATTACAGCTTTTTCAAAGGGTTTACTAATGAAGAGTTAAAGAAATTTGCGGACATTGCCACTGAGGCATCTTATAAGGCCGGTGTCCAGATATGGAAAAAGGGAGAATCCGCAGAAAATCTGTCCCTCTTGAAAGAGGGAAAGGTTCTTATGACGATGGATACCTATGCGGGGCCCACCAGACCGCCGATGCAGGTGACAGTAGATATTGTCACGAAGGGCGACGCGATGGGATGGTCGGCAGCCGTTGAGCCTTACATCTATACCTTGGGGGCCAGATGCATCGATGATTCGCAAGTGATCAATCTTAATTCGGCGAAACTGAAAGAGGTGTTAAACAACGATAAGGCCTTAGGATTCAAATTTATGCATGCGCTTGCAAAAGTAGTAGCTGCCCGCCTGACCCACACGGAAATCATACTGGTCGGCGAACGAGGCCTTTCTGTTTTGTCGGATGCATGATGAGGGAGGAAGCATCATGGCGGAGGAGATCATCATTTACGGCAAGGGGGGCTGACCGTTTACAGACCAGGCCCGGTCGGCCTATGGAAATAAGGCAAAGTACGTAGATGTGAAATCTGATAGCGCAAAATTGCAGGAGATGCTCAAGATTTCCGGCGGTCTCAGGCAAGTTCCCGTCATCCTGGAGGGTGGCAAGGTAAAAATTGGTTACGGAGGCACCTGAGGCGTGTAAGAGCCGATAGGTAATCGGCAAGATACGGATCCCAGGAATTTCTGTTCGGCACAATTTGCTTTTCATTCTGGACGATCATTTCTTGTAAGAAGGAGGTTCAAGAGTAAATATGGTGAGTAAGTTACAGAGGCTCATTATCTTCATTCCTTTTCTGATTTTGCTGCCCTTTATTCTCCTTGCAGATTTCGGTTCCCTGCCCGCGGAACTGAGCGCCCATAAGGTTTTTGCCGCCCCGGCAGAAAAGGTCGTCAGGGAACCGGTGTCTTTTGCCGATCTGGCGGAGAAATGGAGCCCTACGGTGGTAAATATCAGCACAACGACTATTGTCAAAGATCGCGCGGGGTCGCCTTTTGGAAACGATATGCCTTTCCAGAGGTTTTTCGGCAGGGACGACCTTTTTAAAAGATTTTTTGAAGAGGCCCCGGAAAGGGAATTCAAACAGAGGAGCCTCGGCTCAGGATTCATCATTTCCAGTGACGGCTACATATTTACGAATAATCATGTTGTCGAGAAAGCCGATAAGATAAAGGTGAAACTTGCAGGCGGCAAGGAATATGACGCGGAAGTTAAAGGCAAAGATCCCACTACCGATATTGCCCTGATAAAAATAAAACCGGAGGTCAGCCTTCCTGTCGCTGAGTTCGGCGATTCCGATAAACTGAGGATAGGTGACTGGGTATTTGCCATCGGCAACCCCTTCGGTCTGGAACACACGGTCACAGCAGGTATCGTGAGCGCCAAGGGACGCGTCATAGGTTCAGGGCCGTATGATAATTTTATTCAAACGGACGCTTCCATAAATCCAGGCAACAGCGGCGGCCCTCTCTTCAATATGGAGGGCAAAGTAATCGCCATCAATACCGCCATCGTTGCTCAGGGGCACGGGATCGGATTTGCCATACCGATTAATACGGCAAAGGGCATTCTCGCCGACCTTAAAACGAAAGGCAGCGTTACCCGTGGCTGGCTGGGAATTTCTATACAGGATATCTCGGATGACATCGCCGAAAATTTGAAGCTGAAGGACGTGAAGGGCGCCCTCGTGGGTCATGTCTTTGAGGGTGATCCTGCCGACAAGGCCGGCATAAAAACAGGTGACATAATCGTGGAAATAGCGGGGAAAAAGATTCAGGACTCTCACGAACTGATGAGGATCGTCGCCGCGCTTACGGTCGGGGAAAAAATTACGGTCAAGATTCTGCGAGATGGGAAAGAAAAGACACTCTCCGTTGTCGTCGGCGAAAGGAAAGGAGAAAAAGAATTAGCCAGCAAAGGCAAGACCCGTGAGTACTACGGCATGGCAGTTCAAGAAATCACACCTGATATGGCAAAACACCTCGGCCTTTCCGAAAAGGGCGGGGTCATAGTCTCCCAAGTGCGCGACGGGAGCCCGGCTGATGACGCCGGGCTGAAGATCCAGGATATAATTCTGCAGATCAATAGAGTGAAAATTTCCTCCATGAAAGATCTTCAGAACGAAATCAAGAAGGAATCCCAGGAGGGGACCATTTTGCTTCTCATCAGGAGGGGCGACATGAGCTTCTTTGTGACGCTGAGAAAGGGGGCAGCAAAGTAATCATCCTTATTATTGACATATCATTCACAAGCTGATAAATGAGCCTACCAATACCCGTTATCGTTGCGATAATTTCACGGCTCGACCCGCGAATAGGGGACAATGAATTTTAGGAGGGGTGAGATGAAATATCTTGTTCCCAAGAAGATTTTTTTTACAAAGGGTGCCGGCACACATAAGGATGAACTCCACTCGTTTGAGCGGGCCCTGAGGGACGCAGACATAGAAAAATTCAACCTTGTTCAGGTGTCGAGCATTTTCCCGCCGCACTGCAAGATGGTATCGAAGGCCCAGGGACTGAAGGAAATGATTCCCGGCGCAATGACTTTCTGTGTCATGAGCCGCTGCTGCAGTAATGAACCGAAGAGACTCCTGGCTGCGTCCGTTGGCTGCGCCGTCCCGGCGGATATTTCATCTTACGGGTATATAAGTGAACATCATGCATTCGGCCAGACCGAGAAGCAGGCCGGGGATTATGCTGAAGACCTCGCCGCCGCTATGCTCGCATCCACATTGGGCATTGACTTTGATGTCGATGAAAGCTGGGACGAGAAGAAGGAGATATTTAAGATCAGCGGCAAGATAGTCAGGACGCGCAACGTGACTCAGTCCGCGATTGTAAGAAATTCAGGGTATACCACGGTCGTTGCCGCTGCTGTATTTGTTTTCTGATTTATATCGATAGCGCATCTGTTGTCTCAGCCATGTAAGCAGCGCCTTTTTTATATTCTGTTGAGGTCAGATTTCCTGTTCGTCTTTTTTTCGTAGCAATAGTTAGAGCATCTATGAAGAACAGGCCCTCCAGTATTCTATTCAGCTCTCTTCTTATTTTCATCGGCGTCGTTTTATCAACCCAATCAGCATTTCCCCCTGCCTATGCCGCCAAGTTCACCGATGATGACTTCCAGAAACAAAGGCTCTCCATGGTGAAAGACCAGATTCTGGAAAGGGGTGTCAAAGACCGCAGTGTGATAGAGGCGATGATGGCAGTGCCGCGCCATAAATTCGTTTCGGAGAATTACTTAAACAGGGCCTATGACGACAGCCCCGTGCCCATTGGATATGGGCAGACCATCTCCCAGCCATATATTGTCGCGTACATGACGGAGATCCTGAACCTGACTAAGAACAGCAGGGTTCTGGAAGTGGGCACGGGATCGGGTTACCAGGCCGCAATCCTTTCCCCCATCGTCAAGCAGGTATATACAATCGAAATTATCCCTGAACTGGCAAAGTCTGCTGCCGTCCTTCTGAAAAATTTGGGCTTCCATAATGTTGAAGCCGCAATCGGTGACGGCTACTACGGCTGGAATAAGTACGCACCGTTTGATGCTATCATAGTCACCGCAGCGGCAGGTCACATTCCACCGCCCCTCGTAGCACAGCTCAAAAATAACGGCAGGATGGTCATTCCCGTGGGAGGCTCCTTCCTCGTTCAGAATCTTATCCTGGTAAGAAAGGATAAGGATGGCAATGTAACTACGAGAAACCTGATACCGGTGCGTTTCGTTCCCCTTACTGGCAGGCACGATTGATTATGGCCGCCCCATTGTCAATAAGACGGATTCAGCTTTCCGTCTTTTTTATTTCCGCAGCCCTCATTTCCTACCAGATTCTGCTCTTCAAGATGTTCTCCATACAATACTGGTATCATTTCGCTTATCTCATCATCAGCATTGCCCTGCTGGGATTCGGCGCAAGCGGCACCTTTATCTTCCTTTTCCGGAGGACTCTGAAGGATCATTTTCCGCTTATCCTGTTTTTTTGCTCTCTTCTTTTCGTATCATCGATCTGGATGAACATCTATCTAAACCGGATGATTGCCTTCAATCCGCTCATGATCGTCTGGGACAAGAGCGAGATTTTCCGTCTTTTATATCTCAGCCTTTCCCTCTTCATCCCTTTTTTTCTCGGCGCCCTGTGCATCGGAGTCAGTTTCGTGGTCGCTTCCAATTACATTCACAGGATATATTTTGCCAACCTGGCAGGTTCGGGTCTGGGGAGTCTGATTGTTCTTCTCACCTTTCTCCACATCGGACCTCTTGAAATTATGCTTATCATTTCGATAATAACAATTCTTGCGGCCTTGGGAGGGAGCACGACCCGTGTCCGGCAGGGAGCCGTCTTAGTTGCCGGGGTTGCAGCGATAATCACCTATATCTTCTTCTTGCGTTCTTTGCCGCTCCCGATGAGCAATTTCAAAGAACTCGTCCAGGCGGAAAATCTCATGGCTGCAAAAAAGGAGTGGGAAATTTTTGGCCCTCTTGGTCTGGTTACGGTACTGGACGCCCCTGCCTACCATTATCTCCCTGATCTGAGTCTGAACTGTCCATATCCGCTGCCCCGGCAGAAGGGGCTCTTTCTCGATGGAAACACGGTTGGCGCAATAAATGAATTCTCCGGCAATCTAAATGACGTCCGCTTCATGGAATACCGCACAAACTCAGTCGCGTATAAGATTCTAAATCATCCTGATGTGCTCATTATAGGCGGCGGCTCCGGAACGGAAATGCTCAATGCCATGTACCAGAAAGCCAAGAGCATCTCGGTCGTGGAATTAAACAGGGACATCATCTATCTGCTGCAAGGACCATATAAGAAATTCAGCGGAGACATTTATGGTTCTCCAGATATTCATGCCTATGTCGAAGAGGGGCGGGGATTCTTACAAAGAACGGCAGAGCGTTTTGATCTCATAGAGATCAGCCTCCTGGAGTCCATGGGAGCCGCGTCTGCCGGCGTTTATTCCCTCAATGAAAACTATCTTTTTACGACAGAGGCATTGAGACTGTTCATGGAGCGCCTCCGGCCTGAGGGCATACTCTCCGTCTCCACATGGATCAAGAATCCTCCGCGGGACAACATCAAGCTTCTCGCCATGGCTGTGGAGGCTATTGAACAAAACGCCAAAAACGCCCCTGCTCAATCGATCGTCATGATCAGGAGCTGGCAAACCGCCACGCTTCTTGTGAAAAACGGCAGCTTTCACGCGAAAGAGACGGAAGCCATAAAGGAATTCTGCAAGGCGCATCTTTTCGATATTTCTTACTATCCGGGAGTTAAAGAAAAAGAGACAAACATTTTTAACAAGTTTGAAGGCGACCCCTTTTATTCTGCGGCAGTGAGCCTGTTATCGGGGGAAAGAAAAAAGTTCTACGATGCATATCCCTATTATATAAGACCGGCCACAGACGACAGGCCCTTCTTTTCTCATTTTTTTAAAATTGAAATGCTCAAGGAATATCTTGGCTCGTCCAACCGCGCCCTGATCCCTTTCCTGGATTGGGGATATATACTGGTATGGATAACGGCGTGCGTCGTTTTTTTCTTAGGCATAATCTTCATCCTAGCTCCCATGCTTTTCATTATTCCTTCCTACAGGAGCCTCACATCGATTATTATTTATTTCGGCTCTCTGGGACTGGCGTATATGTTCCTGGAGATATCCATCCTCCAGCAATTCATCCGCTATCTTTATGATCCCATCTTCTCCGCAAGCGTCGTAATCGGCTCATTCCTCGTCTATTCGGGGATAGGCAGCCTGATCGCGGGGAATGTCCGTCCCATCAAAGCGAGACACATATTCTGGTCTGTACTTGCCATTGGTCTCGTGTGCATCATTTTCATCACCGCCGACAGATGGCTGCATAATATCCTCGCGGGACTCCCTCTCTGGCTGAGAATGATTTCGTGCAGCCTCTTCATCGCTCCTCTCGCCATCCCTATGGGCATCCCCTTTCCATCAGGACTGAGCGCGCTCGCCACAGAAAGAGGAGGTTTTATCGCCTGGGCGTGGAGCATAAACGGTTTCTTTTCCGTTATCGGCAGTTCGGCGACTGTGTTAATCGCCATCAGTTGGGGTTTCAAATCCATTATTCTGATAGCTGTCTCACTCTATATTGTCGCGGCATTCCTGTTTGCCCGCCTTTTGAGAATCGTTCCCTCCCTTGGCGAGAGGAATTGAATTCGGCGGCGAGCGCATGACGAACGATACTGTTCATTGAGAAGCTTCAAAATTTCTTGCATTGATAATATCGATGTGAGGTAATAGTGTCAGTTGCCCATAATGGTAGAAAGGTGATGTAGATATGCCTGCCAACGCTAAGGGCCCGATAAAGCCCGTATTGATGACTCAGGATGTTGGTAACGCCCAGTTGCCGTATCTCTTATACGAAGGGCGCGGACCCACACTAATCCTTCTTCACGCGACGGGGTTCTCGCCCTGGCTATGGCACCCTATCGCAAGAGAATTATCTCCCTCATACAGGATCATTGCCCCATACATGTGCGACTACCGGATAGAAGATCCTGAAAAGGGCGGTCTCGGCTGGGCAAAGATTGCGAGAGACGTTGCCGCTCTTTTGGGCAGCATCGATAGCGACGATGCATTCCTTGTGGGACACTCTATGGGAGCGACAATCTGCACGATAGCAAATGCGGCGCACGGCGTAAAAGCAAAAGGCATGGTCCTGATAGAGCCCATTCTTCTCTCCGATGATTTCTATCGCGATAAGATTACCGTAAAAGACCATCCCCTGGCATCTCTCGCAATTAAACGAAGGAATTACTGGAAGAACGAGTCGGAGGCTATGGACTATCTCAGATCGAGAGAGCTCTTCAAGAAATGGAACGAGGAGATGCTTGAACTCTATGTCTCGTACGGGATGGAACCGAAAAACGGGGGCGGGCTTCAATTGGTCTGTAAACCCGAAATGGAAGCAGGTCTCTTCATGGGCGGTGCGCAATATAACCCGTGGCCTTTGCTCCCTCTTGTTTCATGTCCTGTCCTTGTCGTCGAGGGAGAGTATAGTGACACCAAGAACTTTGTCGACTTCAAGCGGATTGTCTCCATGCTGAAGAAAGGCTCTCATGCCGTCGTGAAGGATGCCGGACATCTCATTCCTATGGAACAGCCGTCAACAGTAGCGGCAGTCATCAACGATTTTGTGAAAAACATACAATCATCATAGCGGAAGATTCTTTACATACTCGTAGAGTTCGTTAGCGACAGGACTTTTCCCGAAAAAATAAATTGCATAATGTCTTGACAATCATCATTCGTATTATAAAATAATTCATATACGATTACTGAACCGGTATGTCAGGGGCTGGGAAAAAACAATTTTAGAGGAGGGTGAAGAAAATGGCAACTTTGAAAGAAGGAGATTATTTGACGTGTGAAGTATGCGACCTCGTCGTTGTAGTAGACGAAGAGTGTGGCTGTGCAGTGGGTGGACTTATTTGCTGTGATGAGGAAATGGTCAAAATAAAGGCCCCCGCCAAGGCGAAGAAAAAGGCAAAGCCCGCAGCGAAAGCGAAGAAGAAAACAGTAAAGAAGGTCGCCAAGAAGAAGGCGGGAAAAAAGCCTGCCGCCAAGGCAAAGAAAAAGTAATTTAGATTCAGTCTAATAATTGTGATTTTCTGCTATTTTCGTGAAACCCCGTTTCTCGAATTCACATGAGGACGGGGTTCTTGCGTTCTTTTGCCCTCTTTCTTACCCCCTTTTGTGAAAAGTGGTATACAGGGACATGAAAGACAACTGCGATGATTATTGATTCCCATATGCACTGCGGCATCCAGAATTCCGATCTGCCCTTTGAGGACATTAAGGGGTATCTTGATGCCGCGGGAATCCAGGGGGCATGCCTCTTTGCTCCGGTCGAGGATATCTATGACCGGTACGACTATAACTTCCAAGACAATCTCGCCTGGGTTACGTGCAGGCAGCATGCTAATGAATATGTGTTGGACATCCAACGAACCCATGAAAACATTTTTGCCTATTACTTTGTATGGAACGACTTCCGGAAGGACGAGCTCACGAAAGGCTACAAGGCAATCAAGTGGCATCGTCACGAATACGAACCGGTCTATCATTACGATGATCCGCTCTGTGAGACATTCTTGCAGGAGGTCTATCGTCTAAAGCTTCCCATTGTCTTGGAAGAATCCTTTGCAAACACCCGCTCTTTCATAAGAAGAGCGAATGGCAGAACCGCCATCATCATTCCCCACATGGGGGGATTGAACGGGGGCTTTTCCGCACTCTTCAAGTCAGGGATATGGGATGACGAAACTGTCTATGCCGATACTGCGCTCGCCTCGGGACGTGAGATTGCGCAATTCGTGGACAGGTATGGAAGCAGGAGAATCCTTTTCGGAAGCGATTTTCCCTTCGGTACGCCCGGCGGCGAGCTTCAGGAAGTTAAAGGGATGAATCTGAGCATAGAGGATTTCGAAAATATCGTGTGTAACAACATTTTAAGACTGCTCAACGTCTGATTGAGTTCTAAAATTATATTTGTGAAGAATTATTTATGTATTACAATTCAGATACTATGTAACCATTGTCAGTCATCCGGGAGGTGCATATGAAAATCGCAATCATGGGAACAGGAGGAGTCGGAGGATACTACGGAGGGCTGCTTGCGAAGGCAGGCAAAGATGTGACGTTCATTGCCCGCGGCGCGCATCTTCAGGCAATACGCGCGAAAGGCCTGCAAATAAAGAGCGTCCACGGCGATTTCCAGGTCTCAAAGGCCAAGGCAACTGACAAACCTGCCGATGTCGGACCGGTTGACCTTATTATATTTGCGACAAAGACGTATCAAACCGACGAAGCGGCAAACGCGATCAAACCCATGGTCGGCAAGGATACGGTGGTGGTTCCACTCCAGAACGGCGTAGACGCGGCAGACCGTATCGGCCAGGTGGTAGGTGTGGACCACGTGCTGGGCGGAGCCACTTGGCTTTCCGCGGCAATCCAGGGGCCGGGAGTGATCGGCCAGTACAGCGAGTTCCGCCGCATCGCATTGGGAGAGTTCAGCGGAAAGACGACACCGCGGCTCACTGCCGTTTGCGATCTGCTTAAGGAAACCGGCGCGGCAGTTGAAATAAACGATAATATCCTGAAGGTCCTGTGGACGAAATTCGTGTTTATTTCAGCCGTCAGCGCCATGGGCAGCCTGACACGCGTGACGTTCGGCGAGTACCGCGGGGTGCCGGAAGCGCGCGCTCTGCTCGGCGAGGCTATCGGCGAAGTGGCGGCAGTGGCAAGAGCCAGAGGCGTGAAACTCGATGCCGATATCCTCGCCAAGACGCAAGCCTTCATTGACAGCAGCGCACCGGGCATAAAGCCCTCGATGCAGCGTGATGTGGAGGCCGGGAAGCCGTCCGAGTTGGAGTCATTGATCGGAGTCGTTGTGCGCATGGGCGCGGAGAAGAATGTGCCCACACCGGTGATGCGGTTCGCTTACGCGATGCTCAAGCCGGGAGAGACGAAAGCGCAACAGTGCTGAGAATCGCTGCCGGGAACTATTTAGAGATCGATCTTCTTGAAAAAGGCGGGCTTCAGAAGGATATTTTTGTTTTCTAAAATTTCGATCTCTTCCGACTGAACAAAGCGTTTGAGGGAGCGGGTGACCGTTTCTCTCGCGGTAGCTGCAAGTTCGGCGATGTCCTTGTGTCTGAGTCTTAAGTTGACTATCGTTCCTCTCTGATCCTTGACGCCGAACTGGTCGCCGGCATTTTTCAGCACTACTCTTATCCGCTGCTCTGCGCCGGCAAAACTCAACACCTTGAGCATCAGCCATGCCTCTCTCAATCGTGAACAGAGCATGGATATAATCTCCATCAGAACTTTCCTGTTCTGCAATAGATGGCTTTGAAAATCTTTTGCAGAGATGAATCCGACGCTCGTCTCCTCCATGGCCACGACTGTTGCCGGTGCGGTCATTCCGTCGAGTATGGCCATCTCGCCGAAGAACTCACCTCTCTTGCGAATGGCAACGATCCTCTCCTGGCCTTCCGCGCTGAGCTGAATGACCTTAACCTTGCCGGAGTATACAAAGTAGAGGTAATTGAGGGAATCCTCTTCGTGCAGGATGACCTGATTTTTCTTGAAGTGTTTCTCAACGACGTCTTTCCTCACATCTACTAATTCATCTACCGACAGGCAGGATAAAAACGGAATCTTCGGGATGATAAAATCGAAGTGTGATTTTTGGAACTTATCTCTAATATCTTTTCTCATGTCACTTATAGTACTTTGGTTGAGACCGTGAGAAAGCGCCGACGGACAGAGTCTTACAGATTTTCCGGCTTGAAGCAACACAAATTGTCAAGCTGCCTGCAAGGACATGCATACTAGGGCAAAGGAAATGGCCGGGTGCAGATTTTGCTTGGCCAGTTTCACATGTGCCAAACCGCGCGACAGATATGAATTAGTCCAGTTGTAGGCCTAACAAGCTATACGAACCGCTTTACCGGTGATCATTAATGGATTGCTGGTCGTGTCTCTCGCCTTATTAAAATTTCAAATATCTGAGCGCGGCGATGTTCGGATTCTTAACCGAGAATTCCCAAGTTCCGCGCACTTCCAGATGCGGTCCGCTTTTCAATACTGGCCATTGGGGTTTCTCGACGACCGCGGGCTTCATTTCTTCTTTTACTTCCGGTTTTACTGCCGGTGCCGGGGTCTTTGGTACCGCTGCCTTTTTCACAATCGGCTTCTTCCTCTTGGGCACTGCTCTTTTCACGGCTTTTTTTACCACCCGCTTTGTAGTCTTCGGTGTGGCTTTTTTCACGGCCTTCTTCAGCGCCGGCTTCTTCCTCTTGGGCGCCGCCTTCTTCACGGCTTTTTTAGCCACCAGCCTTGTGCTCCTAGATGTCACCTTTTTCGCAGCCTTTTTCGCCGCAGGCTTCTTCCCCTTTGGCACCGCTTTCTTTACATTTTTTTTCGCAATAGACTTCTTGCCTTTCACCGTCGCCTTCTTCACACTCTTCTTTGCAGTCCGTTTCTTCTTGCCGGTAGACGCCTTTGCCATTGCCTGTTTTCCTCCTTTCTCTTCATTGATGTTGCACTATTTCTTACCCTGTGCCCCTTCTTCGATTATCTTTTTCATTTTCGGGTCGTTAAACATACTTCCAAGTGCATCTGAAAGCACCGCATTTATCTGCTTTTCCAATAATTCTTCAGAAAACGAAACATCTTGCAGAGAATTACTATTTTCCACGCTTGAGCGATAAAATATTCTCTTATCCGGAACATTGGCAAAGACGAATGTTAACTTGATTTTAGCTTGATAAGTTTTCGCCGGGAACGATTTCTCGCAAACAATCTCAAGCTCGTCGATATTGCCGCCAATCAATATTCTCCCCCGGTCTTTGCCGATCGTTTCTTCCTTCAAGTCCCAACCGGGCATGTCTTTTGAGACGTTGTAGCCCGAGTTGAAAAGATATTCCCTGACGCATGTGGTCACAGCCTCGGTCGCTTTCTTATATCTTGGGAGAATGGGGATCCGATCACCGTTCAGAGTCGTGACCCTGCCCAGGACAAGCGTGTCATCCACCTTTCGGATATCGTTAAACATGGCAACTGTAACAGGAAAATCCGGTCCAGATTTCTCCGGCTTCAGAATTTGTCCCGTTGGTTCAAACTTCAGGTTGACGTGATAAACAGCGGGCGAGCACGCAGTCAGACCAGCCAATACACATATGAGCAGGACGGTTTTAGAAACTATGCCTGATATGCGGCCAACCTTCTCTCTTTCGATATTTGTTGGTTTGTGATGATCAGTAGTATTCTTCCGTTCAAATTCACTCATGATGAACCTCCCTGAGATGCTTGAGATTTCATTATATCAATGTGTAACTCGAGTTTAATGGGGAACGCTATATTATCCGTGAGCATTAACAACCGTCCCCTTTTCCTGCACTCCTGTGTCCAATGCCAAGCTGAGCTGCCGGCCTGTTAGGGGCTGGTGGCTTTGTTCTCTTTACTCTCTTTCTCCGGATGCGTACCTAGTCCGCGAAAGTCAACCGGAAGGGAAGAACGGTCTGGTGGGCCAACCTCCAGCTTGATTCTAAGGGAATCGCTCAGAATATCTATGACTGTAAACTTTATGTTGGCGTGAGACGCGAACATTTCGAAGGTTGAATCGCGATGCAACCCCATCTCGACAGCCAGCACATTGTCATAAATTCCTACCAGCAGCGCAGCTCCCTTTACGCTGAAGGGAGTATTCATTTCGACCAAATACTTGGATTTTGGTGGCCTTTTTAAGCCAAAACCATCACCTTTAAGGTTTATGGTTTGGACAAGAGTTCCCTTGGACGGCTTTAACTCCCCTAACTCGAATTCAAAGCACTTCTCTCCGGGACAGGGACCCAAGGAAATGGACGCCCCTGGCTCGCGCGTCAGCCAAAAGATACGAGTGACGAAGGCGTGACCTTCGTTGCGGCTACGTACTCGCTCAAGTTCCTCGTATAATTCGTTCCAGCTTTGGGCTTTTAGAGGGACTGTGTTGTTTATGGTGACATTCTGTGCTGTAATCCCGCCGGTTTGTCTCTGTGAAGTAACAACAATACTCTTTTCCGTAGGTGGACCGGAATACAAATTCTTTGGCTCTCCTGCAGGAGCATTCTTGGCAAGTGGTTCTTTACCACCTGTTTTTGTGGTTTTCTTGGCAGTGATTGCTATCCTTACTTCCCTGATATACTCCCTAAGACGTTTGGATTTTTCAGTCTCTGAAAGTGTCTTGTCATCTCTCAATGTTGAGCAGTATGCGGAAAACATCATTTGTTCAAGATACACCCTCCCAGCGTCTGGCAGCTTAGCAAACAAATCCTGGGTTACGTTTCGGGTTGTTGCTTTAAGCTCAGCACCCTTGAGAGGTCCTATTTTGGCGACCTCAGCAGTTACCTTGACCTCCCAATCCTTTTTTGTCTGTTCCGGGAACTTCGGGCATTCAATTGCAAATGCAGGGTTGAGCAATAAGGCTAAGATGGCTACGACACCAAACGCTATTGGCTTTTTCATTTGTTGTTTACCTTTTCCAATGCGAAGCTAAACGGCAGCATGAAACTGCCGGATTGAAGGGCAGAAGATTGAGGGACGCTTCCCATATCAATTGCATGTTCTTTTGCCTTATTCATTACGATATGAAATCTACATAAATCGTATTGATATGTCTATTATTTCTTTCAGGAAGAATCTTATGATCCAGCCTGACGTCAATGGTGCCGCGGCCGTGACTTGAATGGACATGAAGTGATTTACGGGTGCGCAGTGAACGCATGCTAATCCAGTTCCGCCGCCTTTCTGACGGAGAGAAAAATCTTGTAAAGCACCGTGATAATCAGGAACCCCATGGCCCAGATACCGACGGCAATTGCCACTTCCGATCCGCTGGTCCAATTAGGGGGACATTATACTCAATTATCTCATGAACGCTGACGCAATTCAGGATACAATCAACTATGGCGTCGCATAAATTGTGAGTCGATATTCATTAGAGCATTGATGATTATTGACCACAACTACTACTCTTCAGAATCAATCAACTACGAAGTCTAACGATTACTGCCTGAAACATTGATCTCTGGCCTGATACCTTCGGGTCATCCCCCTATTTTTCGCAATGACAGGTCTCACCCCTCGCCTTTTCAAAGGACTCCCGACCTTCGCGAAATGAAAACACGGCGATTATTATGGCACCCACAGCATCCATGCCCCCGATACCCGTGAGTTCATATCCTACACTGGCAAAAAGCAGAATCCAGGACAGCCAAAGGCAAACCCGGCTGCAATTCGCATCGGCCAGAATAGCATCAGAATGGAGTTGATTTCCCACCTTCATCTTGTAGCGAATCAGAACCCACATAACTGATATCGAGATCAAGGCGATGACAATCCCCCAAAATGTAGTCTCCGGCTTGTGGCCGCGATACAGATTTAACAGGGCACCAATCGTCAACCCAACAGACAATAGATAAAAAGCAGATCCAGTGATGCGTAGGGCTGTTATCTCAAATCGGTCCGGGTCTCTTTCTGGCTGACGCTGAATCCGTTGAATCATATGCCAAATTCCAATGCCGGAAATGACCTCTACAAAGGAATCTAGCCCAAATCCAAACAGAGCGAGGGTATTGTCTTCCGCTCCGAAATAAACAGAAACTAACCCTTCCAAGGTATTATAGGTGATCGTCACTATCGCAAGTATAGAGGCTACTCTATATAGTGATGCATTATCAGCAATGGATTTATCCATTCAGAATTTTCTCTTCCATTCGAAAGCGATTTCTAATCTAATAGGTCTTGCTTCATCCGCTCAAATTCTTCTTTGGTGAGTTCACCCTTGGCATAACGTTTTTTTAAAATATCCAAAGCGGTCTCGGATTCTTTACCCGGGTATCTACCCCACCATGGCGGTCTGCATCCTCCACGGGCAAAGATGAAATATAGAACAATTACCATGATGACTATAAATATGAACGGCATTACCATAGGAAACATCCACCATCCTCCCCACCAAAAATGTTCTGTTGGATACATTGGCACCTCCTTTCGTATCTTTTTCAATCAAATTATATCTGGGATAAACATCGACATGAGGCGTTTTCACGGGTGCGCAGTCAACGTATCCTACTCCAGCTCCGCCGCCTCTCGGACGGAGAGAAAAATCTTGTAAACGACAGTGATAATCAGAAACCCCATGGCCCAGATACCTACGGCAATTGCCATTTCCGGCCCGGTAGGGGTGTAGCGGGTGAGGTGGCCTAAGGGCGAGGGGGTGAAGCCGGTCACCATCAGGCCGAGACCTTTTTCGATCCAGAGGGAAAGCAATACCAGGACGCAGGCCACGGCGAGAAAGGATTCCTTTCCCGTGTCATAAACTATAGGGGAAGGTGTTCCAGTATGTCAAGGCAATTTGACCACACGAATTGCCTCACATTAAATGTTACCCAAGGTAGTGAATAAAAGAGATCGTTGACTCATAAATAGGTGTTACCGAACACCGACTCCAAAAAGGAGGATAACTGATGAGTCCACGATCGAAA
>JBEKXK010000021.1:0-42701 GCA_049512055.1 Syntrophales bacterium
ATATGGAGTATCTTCCCAGCATCAAGGAACGGGTTGATTTACCAACGTCAGAAACTTTTTTCACAAAGGAGGTAAGAATCGATGAGGAAACTGCTTGCAATCATTTTATCAATTCTTTTCGTAGTGGCGGTTACGTTTACATTAATGGGCTGCCCATCAGCACCAGAAAAGAAACCGCCTGAGCCCGCCAAGAAAGAAGCGGCGGCCCCGGCACCTGGAGCACCTGGAGCACCCGGAGCACCTGGGGCACCTGGAGCACCTGGAGCACCTGGAGCACCTGGGGCACCAGCTCCGGCAGCGCCAGCTCCGGCAGCGCCAGCGCCAGCGCCAGCGCATAAGTAGCATCGGTAATATCTTGAAAGAAAAAGGCGGCCGGGCATGTTATAAGCATGCTCGGCCTTTTTTCTACTCGGCCTAAGTATCACTTTCTCGTCTCTCTTGACATCCCCGTTTTTTATCTATATCTTCATTCATATATCACTGTCTAAAAAGACAATTCTTTATGGAAACCTTTACATTAGCAACGGTCAGCCTGATAATTTCTCTTACCCTGATCATAAATAAAAAAAAAGTTCCTGCCCATCTGTCTTTTGCTTCCCTCTGTCTCGCGATCTTTTTCCATAAGAGCGGCGCCTTTTTCGATGAGATTCTTACCGGTCATATATGGAAAATTATAGAATACGCGGGATTGATAGCTATCCCTCCCTGTTCGGTAAGATTCGCCCGCTCTCTCCTTCGTGAACAGACCTTCTTGACAAAAAGAGATGTCATATCCTCGACAATTTTCAGTTTTCTCCTTGCCATCACCGTTTTTTCCCCGCTTTACAACTGGCCCTACCTGAAAACTGTTTTCTTAATATATGCCGGCTCTGCACTTTCTGTCTGTTATATCGCCCTTATCCTTTATATTAGAAATAGGCCCGTAGGTGTTGAAAGAACCCGGATGGTGTATCTGGCTTGCGCCTGTGGGGCAACAGCAATCCTTAGCGCTTTTGATATATTCTATTATTATGGATATTCTTTTCCGCCCATATCCAACCTCTTTATTGCAATCCTGCTTTATTTTGTCCTGATTCTTATTACACATCCCCGTCTGCCGGAGTTGCATGAACTCATGGGAAAGGCCCTCGTACTTTCTATCATCACTCTTTTTGCCGCTATTGCATTCACCCTCATCGTGGGATTGTTCGGAAAGGGGGAAACGCCTCCCTTCACCCATATTTTGCTGGCGTCACTAATAATTGTTATCGCCATCGAACCTTTCAAACTCATCTTAAAGATGATGTTCAGTTATTTCTACCCGGAAGGGAAGGATGTATTCACATCCCTTTATGCCTTCGATGAAATGCTGGAGAAAGAGAAGTCCCTCCTCCTCGAGGAAATGGCGCCCGTTTTGGCTCATGAAATAAGAAACCCTCTCGGTTCCATCAAAGGCGCCGCCCAGTACCTTAGATCGGAATCGAGCCCTGGCGACCATCAGAGGCTTCTCGACGTTATAATAGAAGAGGTAGACCGGTTGAACAGCGTCGTATCTCAGTTTCTCAACTATGCCAAACCATATACCCTTAAGGTTAAGATGCAGGATGTCAATCAGATTATTGAGAAGGCCATATCGGTCATCAAAGCAAGTCCGCGTTCAGATAATATCGTCATTGAAAAAGAGCTGCGTCCTGATTTACCCCTCATCGAAGTTGATGCGGAACAACTGGTTCAGGTAATTCTGAATATAGCATTTAACGCCATAGAGGCAATGCAGGAGGGCGGGACCCTCATTTTCCGGACGTCCAAGATCAGCAGCGGCGACGGCGAGGCGATAGGCATTTCCATCAGGGATACGGGGAAAGGAATCAGAAAAGAAGAAGTGAAAAATATTTTCAAACCATTTTTCACAACTAAGGAACGGGGAGTCGGTCTTGGCCTTGCCATCAGCCAGAAGATCATCAAGAATCATGGCGGCCATATCAAGGTCAAATCCATTCCTCTTCAGGGGAGCATATTTTATATTAGGCTGGGTGTCACTCCCTGAGAATTGTGAGATAAAGACGCTAAGGAATTATAAGGCACACTATGGCAGAGAAGATATTGGTTGTTGACGATGAGCTCAATATGCGGCTGGTCTTGAAGGCCCTGCTGAATAAGGAAGGCTATGACGTAGCCACGGCATCGGATGGCATTGAGGCCTTGAAGATCCTCAAGGGCGGCGGCGTGCAAGTCGTCGTGACGGATCTTCGAATGCCGAAACTCGATGGCGTGGGTCTCCTCGAGCGGGTGATTCGTGAATATCCATCAACGCCGGTTATTATTATCACTGCTCACGGTACTATTGCCACGGCAGTGGACGCTTTGAAGAAGGGCGCCTTCGATTATATCACCAAACCTTTTGAACGGGATGAATTGAAAAATATAATCCATAAGGCCATCAAGACCCGAAGGCTCAATGAAGAAGAACTCCTCGTCAGCCCCGATGATATAGACCGGCAAGGGATAATCGGTACCAGTGAACCCATGTTGAAAATCTATGATACGATCAAGAGAGTGGCGCCGACGACGACGACGGTGCTCATATCGGGAGAAACGGGCACCGGCAAGGATCTCATAGCATATGCAATTCACAGAAACAGCCCGCGCCGGGATAATCCATTCGTCAAGATCAACTGTGCCGCCATTGCAGAAAATCTCATAGAAAGTGAGCTGTTCGGGTATGAAAAGGGGGCATTCACAGGAGCAGTGTCCACGAAGCCCGGGAGGTTTGAACTGGCGGATAAGGGGACCCTCTTTCTCGACGAAGTGGGAGAAATTCCCAGGGACATGCAGGTGAAGCTGCTTCGGGTTATCCAGGATCATGAATTCGAGAGGGTCGGCGGGCTGCGCACGATTAAGGTGGATGTGAGATTGATTGCGGCGACGAACAGGAATCTCCTCCAGGACGTGAAAGACGGCAGGTTCAGGGAAGATCTTTACTACAGGCTCAATGTCTTTCCCACGCACCTGCCTCCCCTGCGGGAAAGAAGAGAGGATATCCTTCCCCTAACCGATTACTTTATCGAGAAATTCAACGGCAAGTTAGACAGAGAGGTCAAACATATCGATGCGCGTGTGAAAGATGTGCTTGTCAGTTATGACTGGCCCGGCAATATTAGAGAGCTGGAAAATTTCATAGAGCGTATTGTTCTCATGGCTGGAGGAGACACGATTACCTTCGAAAATATTCCACCCGAATGGAAATCAGCCGCCGAAGCAATCTCCGTTTCACAGCGGGGCGGCCAGAAGAAACATTTCAAAGATTTCGTGAAGGGCCACATGGAAGAGGTCGAGAAACAGAGCATAATACAGTGCCTGGAGGAGGTGGGCGGCAATGTCACGAAAGCGGCTCAACGTCTCGGTCTCAGCAGAAAGGGTCTGCAATTGAAGATGATAAAATATAATCTTCGCAAGTAGAGAGGCATGAACGGCAAGCGGGAAGACCTATCACCCGAAAATTTTCAGAGGGAGATATGAAAACACTGATCTTTACAAAGAAGGATATCGAAAAGGTGTTAACGCCGTCTCTGGCCAACAAGACCGTTGAAAAGGCATTCAAGGCGTACGGACTGGGAGAGGCCGATATGCCTGCAAAGAGTTATCTCTACTTTGAAAAAGGGGATCTCAGATCCATGCCGGCTTATATTCACGGCCAGGGCTTGAACATTGCCGGCATCAAGAGCGTGACCGTGCACCCCGAAAATGCGATCTACGGCCTTCCCACGGTTATAGCGGTTATTATCCTTGCGGATCCGAAGAACGGATTTCCGCTGGCCATAATGGACGGCACTTACCTTACCAGCATCCGTACAGGCGCTGCGGGGGCGTTAGCGGTAAAACTCCTGAGCAGGAAGAACGCACGGATTGCCGGATTTGTCGGTTGCGGTACACAGGCGCGCACACAACTGGCCTGTATCCTGGAAGTGAGGAAATTGAAGGCCGTAAAAATCTGGCAGTACAATGCGAAGGATGAAATTGCGCCAAGGTTTAAAGACTGGGTGAAGAAAACATACAAACTGGACGCGATAATTTCTGCCGTCATAGATGAAGTGACGACAGGTGTCGATATTCTCGTCACAACGACGCCTTCCCGCAGGCCATTGGTGAATAAGGTTTCCCCGGGGACCCACATCAACGCCATCGGCGCCGATGCCGAAGGGAAAGAGGAGATAAATCCGAAAATATTGAAGCAGGCAAAGGTGGTCATTGACGATTGGGCCCAGGCGTCGCACAGCGGTGAGATAAACGTGCCTTTCCGCAAGAAACAGCTGACAAAAAGAGACATCTATGCGGGTCTCGGAGATATTGTTGCAAGAAAAGAAAAGGGAAGGACGAAAGACAAGGAAATTACGCTCTTCGACTCTACCGGTCTGGCGATCCAAGATGTATCCTGCGCCTACACCGTTTATCAGGCTCTCAAAGACAAGCCGGGCATTAAACGGATAGAATTGTTTTAATCCGACTGAACTTGGCTTTTTCAAGGCGGGGTCTCTGAAATAGGATTTGGCCGCATCGACCCCTTAGTGAGTGAAACGAGTCTAGGGGCTTTCAGCTCAGTCTCCGGTTCTTTCCAGATGACTGGCTCTCATGCCGATGAGTCGCACTCTCTTCTTGAGTTCGACCCTCTTGAGGGAAGCGAACGCCGCTTTCCTCATCTCCTCTTCTCTGTCTGTCGCATGCGGGATGGTTGTGGCCCGCGTGACTGTTTCGAAATCGCTGAACCGGACCTTTACGGTGACGGTCCTCGCCTTGAAGCCGCTGTCTTTCATGTCTGTGACGACTTCCCTCGTCAGGTCCGCCAGAGTCTTGGCTATGAACTGCCAGTCTGCTATGTCCTTCTGGAATGTCGTTTCCCTGCTTATGGATTTGGGTTCCCAGTCGGTGATCAGGGGGCTGTCGTCAATTCCCCGGGAGGCGTGATAGAGATAATTCCCATAAGATGAACCGAAGCTGTCAACCAACCTATCGATGTCAAGCGAGGCAAGTTCTCCTACGGTTTCAATGCCCATGTCCTTCAGGTATTTCTCTGTTTTTGGCCCGATCCCCCAGAGTCTTCTCACGGGCAGCGGCTTGAGGATGGAGAGAACATTCTCTGCAAGGATAACGGTGAGGCCGTCCGGTTTATCCATATCAGAAGCGATCTTGGCAAGAAGCTTGTTGGGGGCGATGCCGATGGAGCACGTCAAGCCCGTCTCGTCTATGATGTCTTTTTTAATTCCTCGTGAGATCTCTTCTGAAAGATTGTCGATTGCGGATATGTCGAGAAACGCCTCATCAATTCCCACGTCTTCGATGACCGCAGAGAATCTCCTGAGGATGATCTTCACCTTCTGTGATTCCCTTGCATATGCTTCGTAATCGACAGGGAGAAAGACAGCCTTGGGACAGAGGCTGTAAGCCGTCTTCAAAGGCATGGCAGAGTGGATGCCGAACTTTCTTGCTTCGTATGAGGCGGTGGCTACGACCCCCCTTTTCGTGGGGTCCCCGCTGCCCCCTATTACCACGGGCATGCCGATTAACGCGGGCTGCCTTTTCTGCTCCACTGCTGCAAAAAAAGCGTCCATGTCGATGTGAAGGATGCGTCTCAAGGATGATTGCTCGGGGTATTGCCCGTAGCCGGTTCCGAGGCGAAGACCCGGTTGTACAGAGATGCGAAGCCATCCTTGCCGGTTGCGAGCATCAGCGTGAGCGGCATCGATTTTTTACCCAGCTTCACCATCTCTTCCACCGTCTTTCTTATGTCCCATTGGGCGTGCGTGTCGGCTCGCAGGCGGGCGATGTGGTACAGCTCCCTCGCATTAATCTTCATGGAGACGCGCCTGCGATGGGCGTTGGTGAGGATATAGCCGGAAACGAGCGGGGAGAGCCCTTTTATCCGGGCATATACGTCTTCGCTACGGGTGACGATTTCCATGAAGGCGTCATGCATGCCGATTTCCGATACAGCGGGTGGAACTGTTGCGCCGAGGGTGGGATCATAATTCTGAGAGGTTATGGTTGCCATGCGGTGGCGCTTCATCTGGGCAAAGCAGCTTGCGCTGATGAGGAGCTCAAAATGGAGTTCCGCATTTTCGAATTCACGGAGGACCGGATCGTAGGACTTGATGTGCTTCAAAGCCGTCTTCATAAGAGACTCTTTTTCTCGTCTATCCATGAAAGAAACCACTTGCAGGCACCGGGACATCGGCAGGTCCGACGACGAGTGTATCAGCGAGGCCATGATTCTGTCGTCTCCACCGGGGGTGGCATAGATGAGGGAAACGTATTCTCCTTTCAGTTCCGCTGGCGCTGTTGGGGCCTCAAGTTTCTTTTGCCGCATCAGTGCGGACACCTCGTCCCTTAGCTGCAGCCTCGTTAGAAGGTCGTATTCCGTGGCCTCCGTGTAGCGGATCAGAGAAGGGGCGGTATCTTTCGTTGCCTCGTAGAGCTTCCTGCTGCACTCCTTTGCCTCGGCGAGCGGATGGGCGGCAAGGCGGCGGAGCATGAGTTCGAGAATCCTCGCATTGATGGTCATTCCCAGCTGCGTCTCCGTGGCAAGGGAAATGGCGTAGCGGGCGTCCTCCTTGGCCCAGCCTGCCAGCAGGGAGTGATTGGCAGGGTCTGCAGCGAGGTCCTTTTGCTTTTCAAAGATGTGGGGCTTCAATTTCTCAAAGAGTTCGTGATACAACCCGTTCTGCTTGTTGATGATGTCTACAAAAGGCCCTTCCATGGGGGTCCCGCGGATTTCTTCGGGGATGACGAAATCGTCTTTCAGCTTCACGTAGCGCTGTGATTTTTCCGTATAAGAACAAAGGCGAAATTTTTCGATTTCCTCCACCAGCAGCCGGGAAATGCCGAGGACGTCGATGTTGAAGACGGCATGCTCGGCTACGGAGCTGTGTCCCATCTCAAAGACGATGTTCTTGTTGGACTGCCGCGCCCGTTCCACCTCCTGCCTGGCAACGGCGCGCAATTCGTCAACCCGCTTGGGACTGCGGCTGATCCGGGCATAGGCGGCGGAAATCGTCTCCGGTGTGAGATCCTGCGCATCCGGACGCAGCTTTTGAAAATCCCGGATTGTTTCGAAATCGAGATTGTAGCCGGCGAGGATAATTTTCATGAGATTGACATCCCTACAATTTAACGAGTTCAACATGGGACAGCGTCCGCCCCAGGAACCCTTCGCCGATCGTCTGGAAGTGATAGGGCACGTCGGTGACAAAGAAGCAGTACTTGGGCAGTGTGCGCTTATGATTTCCAAGATGCCTGTCGGCAAGGAGATTCGCCGTTATATCCGCCATAGCTTCAGCAGAGTCCACAAGTTGAATATCAGGCCCTGCGATGTCCTGCAAAAGAGGCTTGATCAATGGATAGTGGGTGCACCCCAGGACAAGGGTATCGATATGCTCCGCCAGAACCGGCCGCAGGTACTCCTGGGCAGTTAGCCGGGTGACAGGGTGATTCCACCATCCCTCTTCAACCAGGGGCACAAACAGGGGGCAGGCCTGGGAGAAGACCCGGATGCCCGGGTCATGCTGGTGGATGGCGCGGGCATAGGCATTGCTGTTTATGGTTGCCGGCGTGCCGATGACGCCGATTGCTTTGCTGCGCGTTTCGACCGCTGCCTTGCGGGCTCCTGCATCGATTACGTCCAGGACGGGAACGGGAGAAATGCCTTTGACTGCCTGATAGGCGACGGCGGCCATGGTGTTGCATGCGACAATGAGAAGTTTCACATCTTTTTGCAGCAGGAAATTTGTGATCTCCGCGGCGTATTGCGTGATCGTTTCCGGAGATTTCACGCCGTATGGCACCCGCGCCGTATCACCGAAGTAGAAGATGTTTTCAAAGGGCAGGCGTTCCATGAGGGCGCGAACGACGGTTAGTCCCCCGATACCGGAATCAAACACCCCGATGGAATGGCTGGCAATTGACTGCATGAGAAATCCTTTTTCGTGGAAACGGTTTTCTATTTAACACAGCCTCCGGGAAAATCAAAGGCAAGAATTGTGCGCCCTTAAGAAGCTTTGTGTTGAAATTATCGCATAAATAAGATACTTTTTTAGAGAGCATTTCTCTGGGAAAATAATTCTCTCTTATATCAGGATTATCATGCGCGCTTCAAAAGTTCAGAACATACTTTTTTTCACGATAATGATCTTTGTTTTTCTTCTGTTTCTCTACGTGCTTGCGCCTTTCTTTTTTCCCATTTTCTGGGCGGCGGTCATTTCCAGTATCTTTAGCCCTCTCTACAAGTATCTCAACAGGAAATTGCATAATCCCAGTGCTGCTGCTGCCATAATTTTTCTGATAGTTGCTGTCATCATAATTCTGCCGGGAAGCTTCATCGGTAGGTTGTTGCTCGGAGAGTCCATGCGCATGTATGAGTCCATCGATGCGAGTGGCGGCAATATAGAAGATATTGTAAAGGGCATTACGGGAGTGGTAAAAGATAACCCGTATGTAGCCCGATTGCATATCAATGAACAGTTCTGGACCGAAAAGTTTTCAGAAATCGCAAGAACCATTTCCAACTACATCTTTATCAACCTAAAGGACCTCACGCAGAACACATTTGTTTTTTTCGTCCAATTCTCTGTCATGCTCTATACACTATTTTACTTTATTCGCGACGGCGAAAAGTTTTTAGGGAAGGCTGTCCGGGTGTTTTCTCTGGGGCAGGAGAGAGAAAAAGTCCTCTATGAACGCTTTGTGAAGGCGGCAAAGTCCACGTTGAAGGTGACATTGATTATCGGAGGCATTCAGGGAACGCTGGGAGGGATTCTTTTCTGGCTCACCGGCATAGAAGGACCGCTGATGTGGGGCGTTGTGATGATATTTACGGCCATTGTACCGGTTGTCGGCTGCTCCATCATCTGGGCGCCCGCCGGCGTGATAATGCTGATAACGGGGCATTTTTTGAAAGGCATGATCATTCTCGCTTTCGGAGTTTTTGTAATCAGCATGGTGGACCATTTTCTTCGACCCATACTCGTCGGAAGAGATGTGCAGATGCATCCTCTGTTGGTTTTCTTGTCAACTCTGGGGGGGTTATCGCTGTTCGGATTTTCCGGTTTCGTCATCGGCCCCATCATCGCTTCCCTGCTCCTGGCAATCTGGGCCATGTACGAAGAATTCTACCGGGGTACATTGTCAAGCGAATAGGAAGCAATTTTCCTGTGCCCTGTCGACTGCGTCCTAAACACCATCCCTGCAAAGTTACCGGATGATGTGCACAGCGACATGGATGGCTGCGGAGATCAAAGCTGCCATGGGAATCGTCAATATCCACGCCCAGACTATGTTTCCGGCCACCCCCCAACGGACGGCGGTAAGCCTTTTAGTTGAGCCCACCCCCACGATGGCGCCTGTAACTGTGTGGGTTGTGCTCACAGGGATGCCAGCTAGCGATGCACCTATAATGGAAATAGCGGCTGCCATTTCTACACAGAAACCCCCTGCGGGCTGAAGTTTTGTTATCTTGGTGCCCATTGTCTTGACGATGCGCCATCCCCCGGACATGATGCCTAGGGAAATGACAAGATAACATGCAATAACGACCCACGTGGGAACGAAAAAGGTCGGACCGAGCATACCATGACTAAAAAGAATCATGGCTATTACGCCCATTGTTTTTTGTGCGTCGTTGGATCCATGCCCCATACAATAGATGGCTGATGAGAGTAATTGCAACCTTCGGTAAAGCCTATTCGTTTTTTGCAGGGAGGAACGGCTTAAATTCAACACGAGAATCATCATAGACAGGCCGAGCACCATCCCGATTGCGGGAGAGAGGATGATAAAAATGGCTGTTTTTATGATACCATTCCAGACAAGAACCTTCATTCCTCCTTCCATGATACCGGCGCCGATGAGGCCTCCGATAAGGGCGTGTGAGGAACTGCTGGGGAGCCCGAAATACCAGGTAATGATGTTCCAGGTGATAGCGCCACCCAGGGCGGCAAGGACGATAGAATCATTTACAATGGCGGGATTGATGATGCCGGTGCCTATGGTATTGGCTACATGGACTCCGATGAAGAAAACAGCGGCAAACTCGAAGAATGCCGCCCACAGGACGGCATATTTGGGTGAAAGAACCCTGGTCGATACAACTGTCGAAATTGCATTGGCAGAGTCATGGAAGCCGTTGAGAAAATCAAAGACCAGGGCTACGAGGATGAGAAAAATAACAAAACCTAGGGAATCAGGCATGCTTCAGGACGATTCCTTCTATTATGTTTGAGACGTCCTCACATACATCAAGGGCTTCTTCGATTCGTTCAAAGATTTCCTTCCATTTGATCAATTCGATGGCATCCTTTTCATGATCGAAGAGATCGACCATTGCCGTTCTCAGAACAATATCGCCTTCGTTTTCGAGAGTGTTTATCTCCACGCACGCGTCGATAATCATCTTTGAATTTTTCATGTCTCTCATGGCGTAAACGATGAGTTTGACTTTGCTGATGGCCTCGTTGAGAATCTTTGCCTGATCGATAATCACCTTCGTCGGCTTCTTTACCTTATAAAGGCTCATCCTGGCCGCTGACGCCTCAATCATATCCAGGATGCTATCCATCTTATTTACCAAGGCATAAATGTCCTCCCTGTCCAAGGGGGTCAGGAATGACTTGTGCATCTTTTCATATGTCCTGTGAGTGATGACATCCGCCTCATGCTCCAGCTCTTTGAGTTTGGTTATCTTGGGAAGGGGATATTCATAATTTTCAACCATGCACAAAAAGAGCTTTCCGCCTTCTTCGATTTTATTGATGAGTTCCTCAAATAGATCGTAAAATTTTTCTTGTTTGGGAATGAGTCGCATCTGCCCTCCGCAACGATTCGAGCGTGCTTCTGTGTGTTATTATATGCCATCCCTTAACGAACGGGCACTCAACGATTTGCCATTTCTTAAGGGAAATTATGAGCGAATGCTATCTACAGGATTAACGTTAAAAAAGCAACTGTTTTTGGCTGTTAATATGAGGGGAGGTGCCAGGGATAAGTTTCTGGAAGGATGGCTTTTAATTATAGTATCTTATCGCGTCCTGGCGCAAGAAAATCAGGGGGATATTGCATCTCGAATAATCCGTTCAATTGCCTGGACGAAGCTTAAACCCGATCGCTCTGTTGCGGCATAAAATCCCCCGTCCGGAGACAGGCACGGATTTGTATTTACTTCCAGCACCCACGGCTTTCCGGTACCATCGATACGGAAATCTACCCTTGCGTATCCTCGCAGGCCAAACACCCGCCAGCACCGAAGGGCTAAGTCTTTCAATTGGAGAAGCAGGGGCTCATCCTCCTTGGAAAAATCAAAACACCGTGGCGTATGATGATATTCAAAGGAGTCTTCGACCCACTTGGATAAGTAGTCAACCACCTTGACCTTGCCCGGCGGGAAATCGTCAAAGCGAATCTCAGCCGGGGGAAGGACTTGCGGCCCTCCATCTCCTGCGAGGAGGGAGAGATTAAACTCCCTTCCCTCAATGAACGCTTCCGCAAAACATGCCATGCCGATTTGCTTCTGCCTGGATGCAATTGCCTCGCGGAATTTGTGTGGATCTCTTGCATGGATGATAGAATCGCTTCCGAGCCAAGTAGAGGCATGTTCCCAGACAGCCTTGATGATGTATGTATCTTCGACAAAATGTCCGCCGTAATTCTCATGGGGCAAAAACAAAGGAGGTGTGGCGATGCCCGCTGCAATCAAGAATTTTTTGGCGAGAACCTTGTTAGACGTGAGAAACATAGCTTCCGTCGTTGCACCTGTATAAGGGATTCTTAGAAAATCCAAAACGGATGGGGCTATGTGAATCAGGCTCCCCTGTCCCGCCATTGTTTCCACAATATTGAAAACGAACATAGGCCGCAGGTCCCGCAGCATGGCGATTATGTGGGCGCAATTAAGCGAGAAGGGCAGGGAGGTGGGTGCGTATCCCAGTTCCGAAAGGGCAGAGGACACAACTGCGGTCTGGACGAGGGCGTCCTTTTCATCCATGCCGGCATCTTCTGGCACATCGCTGTGCAGCACAACTGCCTTCATGGACTGTGTATCAGCGTGTTGACTCATCGCCGTTGCGACAGGTGAGACAGGTATGGTAATACCGTGACAGGGCGGGTTCAGCGGTTGGGCAAACAGTATTAGTGTCCTGGATGCGTTTCCGCGCCGATTCCATGATCATGTTGATGAGCTCATGATAGGTAATGCCGGCAAGCTTGCAGATTATAGGGAGATCCGAATGGTCCGGATGCAGACCCGCTAACGGGTTAATTTCCAGGAAATGCGGCAGGCCTTTTTGATCGGCACGGAGGTCGACTCTGCCTGCATCTTTGCAACCGAGTCCCCGCCATGCGGCAAGGGCTGTTTCCTGTACTGCTTGGGCCATGGAGTCATTGGCCAGCCGGTATTCCACAAGCTCCTCACAGTTCTCTTTGTTTATGTAGGAGTAGACGCCTTTCTCCGCATCGTCTTTAAGGTGGACTTCCATGACCCCGAGTGCGACGGCGTCTTTTCCCGTTCCGACGATACCCACAGTGAACTCCCGGCCGGGAAGAAAGCGCTCGACAAGGACGGGTTGCCGGAACGTGGCTAATAGAGACCGGCATACGACCGACAGCTGCTTTCGGGAAGTTATCTTTGAACGGGCGTCAATGCCTTTGCTCGTCCCTTCGGCCACGGGCTTCGCAAAAAGCGGAAACGGGAGCGCGACCTTGTCGATATCATTCTCTTCGTGCACAACCACAAAATCCGGCGTCGGGATGCCGAGGTCGCGTATAACATGCTTGGTCATGCCTTTATGAAGGGTGAGTGAGAGAATGAGAGGGTCGGAAAAGGTGTAAGGGATGTTGTAGACGTCAAGGATGGCCGGCACCTGGGCTTCTCTGCCAAGTCCCTCCATGCCTTCGGCGATGTTAAAGACTATGTCCCATCTGTCGCCGCCTGCCAGCCTCTTGACAAGTGACTTGATGTTGCCTATGCGATCGGTGGTATAACCTAAATCCTGCAGCGTCTGCTCAATTGCCTCTATCGTATCAGCCCGGTCGAACTCTGCAGCCTCTTCTTCATTGTATCCCTCTGCGATATAATCATCGCGAAGGTCGTATGTAATTCCCGTCCTCAAGGCGATACCTCAGGGATTGTCCGGTTGCGACAACTGGCAATCCGGATAACGATAGATCTTTCCCTCGTAATTACGGAGCATCAGATCATTGCCTTCCCGGCCAACGGCATAATCGGGTATCAGGGGGATCTTGCCGCCGCCGCCTGGGGCATCGATGACGTATGTCGGTACTGCATAGCCTGTTGTATGCCCGCGCAGACCTTCAATGATATCGAGTCCGGCTTTTACGGGAGTGCGAAAATGCGATGATCCGGGGATCGGGTCGCACTGATAGAGATAGTAAGGTTTGACCCGTACTTTAAGCAGGCCGAGAACCAGTCGCTTCATGGTTTCCACATCGTCGTTTATCTTGTGGAGCAGGACCGTCTGACTGCCGAGCGGTATGCCCGCATTGGCAAGACGGGTACATGCCTGGCTCATTTCAGGCGTCAACTCATCCGGGTGGTTCACGTGGATGCTTATCCAGAGAGGGTGAAAACGCTTTAGCATGTAGGTGAGTTTCGGAGTTATTCTCTGCGGCAGCACAACGGGCATCTTGGTGCCGATACGCAGGATCTCTATATGGGCAATTTTTCTCAGACGGTCGAGAAGCCATTCCAGTCTTTCGTCGGAAAGAGTCAGCGGATCTCCGCCGGACAAGAGCACGTCGCGAATCTGAGGATTCGCTTCTATGTATTCAATGGCGCCTTCCCACGCATCCATGTTGGACATGGCCTTGCCGTGGCTTCCGACCATGCGTGAGCGCGTACAGTACCGGCAGTATGCTGAACAGGTGTCCGTAACAAGGAAGAGGACGCGATCCGGATAGCGGTGTACGATTCCCGGGACAGGGCTGTCATGCTCCTCGCCCAAGGGATCATCGGCTTCGACCGCAGTACGGTGACGTTCACCGGTTACAGGCACCACCATCCGTCGCAGCGGCTGGGATGAATCGAATTCGTCAAGAAGGCTTGCATAATAAGGCGTGATGGCGACCGGCATTGAGCCCTCATGATGGCTCATGGCATTCCGTTCGTCTTCCGACAGCCAGATGAATTGCGAAAGCGCATCGACATCCTTTATGCGATTGACGTATTGCCAGTGCCAGTTGCTCCATTCGAGGGATGTTGCTTCAGGATAGAAACGCTTCCGAAAAGCCCGTGTACGGGGGCTTTCCTTAAAACGAAAAACGTATTGGACACCCTTTGTCTTAATGACCGAAGGGTTAAGGAGAGTATTATATGATGTTAATATGTCGTCTGTGTAATTTTCAATACCAACAAGACCTGCTGAACTACCCGGAGGTTCAACCTCCTCCGTAAAAAGGGTCTCGTTTTCCATTCTGTTATCCTCCTCCGTATGCAGGGATGATAAAAAAATTCCCCTTTCATTTTTTTTCTGTAATATATTTTTTTCTGTACGCTGTTTAGAAATGCTTGTCAATATTTTTTTCAATTTTTTTGAAAAAAAATTATTTTTCTTGAAACAAAAAGAATCAAATCGTAAAATGCAGAAAAATTTTTCGACAGGAGCGTATGCCTGAACTTCCCGAAGTAGAAACTCTGTGCCGGCAATTGAGACGGGTGATCGTAGGTAGAGAGATCATCAGCGTGGAGATCCTCGATCCCAGGCTGGGAGTTGTGGAGGGACTTACGGGAAGGAAGATCACTGCCGTTACTCGGCAGGGCAAGGCCGTGGAGATGAAGCTTGATGACGATGCGCGGCTTCTTCTGCATCTCCGGATGACAGGCAAGATGGAGTGGCAGCGCGCGTCTCGGGCAGTACCTCCTCACACCCGTTTCATAATTTCATTTTCTCACGGCAGGCTTCTTTGTATCGACCCCCGGCGTTTTGCGACGCTTGCCATCACGGCGGACGGAAGCTCTCAAGCTTTCGTCAAAGAGCCTTTGATCGATTTCCGGACCGAAGAGCTGCACAAGATCGCGCGCGTGAAAAAACTTCCCGTGAAATCATTCCTGATGGATCAGCGACGCATTGCCGGCATTGGGAACATTTATGCATGTGAGATTCTCCATGAAGTATCCATCAATCCCTGGCGGCCTGTATGCGGAGTGTCCCTGCGTGAATGGAAGAAGATTGAGAAAGCGACGAAAGAGATTCTTGAGAAAGCCATTACCTGCCGGGGCACGACTGTATCGGATTGGCGCGATCTCTCCGGCAAAAAGGGTGAGTATCAGCATGAATTGAAAGTTTATGACCGTGAGGGACTGCCCTGCCTTCGCTGTCGCGGCAGTATTCAGCGTTTGCGTCTGAGCGGCAGAGGGACATACTTTTGCCCCTCCTGCCAGAAAAGATAATAAGCTGATAACCATGGAGCGGGAGCATCTCCGGGAAGAAACCTATGGTGGAAGAATCTTATCTTTCCGGAGAAGGCCGGGTGATGGACGGCAAGCGAGCGGCTTCATCAAGTTTCAACGACGCCTGATTACAGGCAGCACGCCCTTGGCAGCGGGAGAGCCATCTACCGCTTGGCTGTTAGCGTCGCACGCAGCATTCCCAGACCATTTCTGATTTCAAACGTGCCTACGTACTTGCGGATGTCATCGCTTGCGTACCTAATGATGCAGGTCGGGGTTGATTTTGCCTGGTACGTATTTATGATCTTATTGAGCGCCGGATAAACCGGCGACAAGTCGTAAACCGCGATGGGAACTCCCTCCGCCTTCAGTGCCTTTTTGAGATCATCTTCACTCTGAGCGGCGTGATTCCTTGCCAGAGAGAACAGCACCTGCCGCGCGTGGAGGACATTCTCGTAATTCTTTGCCGCCTTTGCCGCATACAGATAGTACTGGGCATAGAGACGGGTTTCCTTATGGAGAGGAAGATCGACGAAGGTCACCCGCACGTCTCCTCCGGACAGGAATTCTTTCACTGCGGGATCAAGCTCAGACTCCATGGACTGGCAGGGCGGGCAGAAATAATCCGTGAAGATGATCAACTCGTATTTTCCTGAACCATACGACGGCACAAGCGATCTTTCCGCACCATATGCGGGTGTTGCAGAACCGGAAAATGTGATGGTCACGAAACTATATCCCAGGATAACGAAAGCAAGGAGGGGTAAAGGTCTCTTCGCGGCAGGCGGAAGCGCCACAGCGCCGAGGCCATAGACTATCCGGTTTAACCAGCCTCTCTCCGGCGTTGGCTGTTTTTCGTGGTTCAGAATGAATGCTATGATAATCATTGACGCAAAGGCCAGGCAGTAGGGGCAAAACACATCCTCTCGGAACTGGAAGGCGATGAGATACGCCTCCACGCCAATCCCCGCCGCGAGGAGGGCGCGGACGTACGGCATTTTTCTCACGGCGGTAAAGATGATGATCATGAGCATATACGCAATACCGATGTATGACAGGTCAATCCCGAAGATATCCCCCTGCAGGTAGGTGCAGGCCGTTTCGCATGTCTTATAATAAAGCATGATTCCAATACCTGCTACCGCAAGTATTATTGTTATAACATTTCTCTGTGCTCTTATCTTTTCCACTTTATTTATTTTGATGCCGGTAGAGATAACGTCCGTCATGGTGTGACATTCTTCATGTGAACTCTATCAATTTCACCTCGCGCAATCAAGTGATGAATTCCGATGCAGCCCAAAATTCGTATCAATCCTTCTCGATTCCCGCTTTCTTTATCCACTCTGAGACCGCCTTGTCCTCCGGGATGGAGATGTCGAGGGGCATCAATGCCCACTGAAAGCGGTTATTCAGGGAAGGTTCTTTGGAAGTCCTCGGCCGGCCCTCTGAAGAAGCCTGCCGCATTGCCTGCTCCTCCGCCCTTTCATACTTGAAAGGTGAGGAAGCATTAACATAGTCGAGTTGCAGCTTGCCCGCATACATGCCATATCTGTAGGATTCAAGAATGGGTGTCTGTCCTTCCCAAAAGGGTGACTGAACGTACCTGCCGTCGCGTCCGCCCAGGACGAAATGAATTCCCGGGGCCGCCTTGATGACCTCCTGCTGAGTGTCCGAAGGGAGATCCGAGAGAAGTATAATTACATCCGCCTTGCCGCGAAGTATACCGGTCACTTCCCGCGCCGTCGTAACCGGTTCCTTCACCAGGAATCGGTTCCCTGCTTCCTTATATATATCCGTCCCGCTGTTCGGAGCAAGAAGGCCGAAAAAGGCGACACGGATGGCGCCGACCTTTTTTGTGATGTATGGCTTGAATATTGAAGTCTTTGTCGCAGGATCGACGAGATTGGCAGAGACAAGCGGAAGCCCGCGGGATGCCTCCTTGCGCAAGAATGCCAACCCTGAAAGCAAATCCAAGGCACCCACATTTATTGCCGCCGCTCCCATGCGCATGTATGTGCGGCTGATCAGCCTTGCTTTTATGATGGATTGCTTCTGATTGGCGCCTGCCCATCCATTTGTGAAGAGATTACCGGAATCGACGACCAGGAGCGACCTGTCTTCGTTCTTTAACTTCTCCACGAGGGATACTCGCCGGGCGAGACCGCCCAGCACCCTCTCACCTCAGGTAGGACAGGGGAACAGGTGGCCCTGTACATTGCTGCTTTGAATTACTGTAAGTTGTATTGCATCGGCAAATGCATCCGTAAAAGGGAAGGTAGGGACGGCAGAGAGGAGAACTGCAGACGCTATGATGAAAATTCGCGCATGACTGAGACCGGGCATTCATTCTCCTTCTTCCGGCTCTGCGTGAGGGACATTTACAGGGCAGGAAAGAATACCTGTCGCCGGACATGACGTTGCCTCGAATTGCAAAACGGGATGATCGATGGAAAAACGGCAAAGGAGTTCATGTCGTATCTTGGCGGCAATGTCATCGACCTTGCTCAACATCTGGTCCTCGACGACGACGTGGGCATTGAGGGCGACACCTTCAGTTGCAATATTCCATACGTGGAGATGGTGAATCTTCTCCACGCCGGGTACAGCTTCCATCTCCTTTTGTATGGCACGAAGATCGATGCCGACGGGTGTGGCATTCATGAGGATTCCGAAGGCATCTTTCAGAATATCCCACCCGCTGTACATGATCAAGATCACAATGACCCAGGATACGACGGGATCGAGCCAGTACCAGGGCTTGAATATCCATATGATACCCAGAAAAACCACCCCGAGGGAGGTTATGGCATCGGTCAGCATGTGCAGGAAGGCGCTTCGTATATTGAGGTTGTCATGGGCTTCCGGCCGCAGCATCAACGTCGATAACATGTTTGCCAGGAATGCTATGGAGGCGATGAGGATGACAATGTCGCCCTGTATGGGCTGCGGATTCCGGAAGCGGTGCCATCCCTCAATGGTGATAATGAGGCCGGCGCCGAAGAGCACGGCCACGTTAAACACAGCCGCGAAGATCTCCATGCGTTTGAAGCCGAACGTATGTTTCAGCGTGGGTTCACGCCGTCCGATACGTAGGGCCGAATAGCTGATCAACACGGACGTAAAATCACTCAGATTGTGGAGGGCATCGCTGATGAGCGCCATGCTTCCCGATACGATGCCGCCGTAGAGCTGAACGGCGGGGATAATCAGGTTCATGGCCATTGTCGCTATGAGCCGCTTGCCCAGATCCAAGGATTTGAAATAATGCCCTGTATGTTTTTCCATTTTGTCAGCAATTGGAATCTATGACGACTCAGCTTTCTCCTGTCAGTCTTCACAACTCATAAATAATGCTAACCGATATTACAGTGCCGACACAAGGAATTTATGATAGATTTTATCATTGTCAAGGAGAAAGAGCGCGATATATTGTGTCCTCGCCCGAACGAAGGAGTGGCGGCAGGACTCGTTTATCCATTGACGTAGCAGAAATCAAATCTTATAATAACAAGACAGACGTGAAGGTCAGACGCAGACAAAAGGCGTCAAAGGCCGGACATGGGAAATATCCGTAAGGGAAAGACGATGAAGAAGAAGGTATTATGTCTCTTGGTTTTGCTGACATTTCTTTTTGTCTCTTTCGGTATCGCTGAGTCAGGTGCACAAGTCAAAGGAGGTAATAATATGGAAATCAAAAGCTCAGCCTTCAAGAGTGGCGCAAGAATACCGGCAAAGTATACCTGTGACGGTGTGGATGTTTCACCTCCTCTCGCGTGGGGCAAATTGCCGGCCGGCACGAAATATCTGGCCCTCATCTGCGATGATCCCGACGCCCCCATGGGCACATGGGTTCACTGGGTAATCTATGATATACCCGCGAACGTCACGAGCATGCCGGAGAAATTGCCGCCGCTGAAAGAAGTTGCCAATGGCACAAAGCAGGGCATGAATGATTTCCGCGCCATCGGCTACGGAGGACCTTGCCCACCGTCCGGCGAGCACCGCTACTTTTTTAAACTCTACGCCCTCGATGGTCCTACAGGGCTGAAGCCGGGCGCAACCAAGGAGCAACTCCTGGCAGCCATGAAGGGACACATACTTGCGGAAGCGGAGTTGATGGGAAAATATAAAAGGTAGCAAAAAAAGAAATGCGCGCGCCGTCCTATCTGAAACTCTACAGAGAGGGAAAGCTTCAGGACCGCATTGACAGGGCGGCGGAGCTGATGAAGGACTGCTCACTGTGTCCCCGGGAATGTCATGTAGACCGCCTCTCCGGGGAGCTTGGGTTTTGCCGCACCGGGGAAAAGGCAAGAGTGGCAAGCCTGCATGCCCACTTCGGAGAAGAGTCCCCCCTCGTGGGAACGGGCGGTTCAGGAACCGTCTTCTTCAGATCCTGCAACCTCCTCTGCTACTTCTGCCAGAACTATGACATCAGCCACGATGCAGGAGGCGGTGAGGTGGAGCCAAAAGACCTTGCCGATATGATGCTTAGTCTCCAGAAGCGGGGCTGTCACAATATCAACTTCGTAACACCGTCCCACGTCGTTCCACAAATCCTTCAGGGACTTTTCATCGCCGTCGAGCGCGGCCTCAAGGTGCCCCTCGTCTACAATACGGGCGGATACGATAAGGTTGAGACATTAAAGATTCTGGAAGATGTCTTTGACATCTATATGCCTGACTTCAAGTTCTGGGAAGCAAGGTGGTCGGAAAAATTCTGCAAGGCCCCTGATTACAGGAAAATAGCCGCAGCGGCCATAAAGGAGATGCACCGTCAGGTAGGCGACCTCCTCATCGATGCATCGGGTATTGCAGAAAAAGGGCTGCTGGTGCGCCACCTGGTCATGCCGAATGACGTTTCCAATACGAAGGAGGTCATGACGTTTCTCGCCGACAAGATTTCGGAAGACACTTATGTAAATGTGATGGATCAGTACCATCCCTGCGGAAAGGCAACGTTGGACCCCGCCATCAATCGCCGTCTTACCAGGAAGGAGTATGTCGAAGCCGTTCGCCAGGCCAGAAAAGCCGGCCTTCATAGACTGGATTCCTGTCACTGAAGACGTATCCCGACAGCTTGAAAAAGTCGCGTGTAACGAAAGGCCGCAGCGGGACGGTCAGCTTTCCTTGTTTTGCAGGTAGTCTCTCATCCCCTTGATGCTGTTGACGGAAAAAATTCTCTCCCGGGACTGAATTTCTTTAGGAAGGGCGCCGTAGGTGGATAGCCCCCTGTCATTTTTCAACAGGTCCGCGTAAACGCTTTCCTCGAAAGGATCGCTTCCCATCCGATGGTGTTTCTCCACTGTAGCGAGCCAGTTGTCCAACTGGTTCATCGCCGTATCAAATACATTTCTTACGTCCTGCCTGTAACCGTAATGTCCAAAGCATACATGAGAGACGTTGAGGGAGGCCGCTTTTTCCAGGGAATTACGGTAGGTCTCGTAGCTGAAGGGAGGCGGTGTCGCGATGCGCAGATACAACCCTTGGTCCAGGGGATAGTTTATTCCCACCGCTTCTCCGAGAAACAGGAGATTCCCGATCTGATAGCAGAGGTGGCTCGGGGCATGACCCGGAGTCTCGAAGACGTTAATGGTGACGCCGCCTGCCTCGACCGGATTCTTATAGCTGATGTTCTTTTCGGGAATCGCGGCAATTTCTCCGTACACGTCTGCGACTTTTCCCAGGAAGCTGCGGGAGCCTTCCCAGAGCTTTGTGGGATCAACCATGTGGCGAATCCCTTTGGGATGGCAGATGACCATGGCATCCGGATAATGATCTATCAGGAGCCCCGCCCCTCCTGCATGGTCAATGTGTATGTGCGTAAGGAGGATATAATCGAGCTTCTTCACATCGAGCTCCTTTAAAGCCTTTACGAGAACGGGGATGGTGGAGCGGGGACCCGGATCGACGAGGATGGTAAGGCCGTCCCTCCTGTATACCCAACTGTTGAGGAAATTGTAAAATCCCTCCAAAGGCTGGTCCAGATCCACGATGTAAAGATCTTTCATGGGTTCATGTGTAGCCATCTCCCGCCTCCTTATATATATAAATATCAGTCTGTATCCCAAAGCCTTCCCGCTTAACCTCACAAGCAAAGGGGGATAAATTTTTCTTCTTAAAGAACGGATGGCGAGAGTAGTAGCGGTCGGGATACCGCATCGTATAACAGAGCCGGACACCATCAGTTCTTCTTTTCTAAGAGCGTCTCGAGCACGGTTTCTATGGCGAAATACTTTCTGGTCAATACCTTTCCATCCCGATTGATAAGGACCATGGCCGGTATGCCTGTGATATCATAGGCCCCTGCCACACGTCCTTTTTCATCCAAAAGCGTTCTGTAGGGAATCCGGGTTTTTGCTGCAAACTGTGACACCCTGTTCTTGGTTTCCTCGATGTCGATACCCACTACCTCGAGTCCGCGCTTCCCGTAGGTTTCATAAATTTCTTTATAATGAGGTATCTCGGAACGGCAGGTCGGGCACCACGTTGTGAGAAAAATCAGCAGCACCGGGTTACCCTTCGCGGCGCTGAGTTTGAATTCCGCGCCTGCCAAGTCTTTCAGGATGAAATCAGGGGCTGCAGAATCGGAGATAGTTCGCCCCCTGCTGGGCTGCTCACTTTCGGAGCACGAGAGCGCCGATGATAATACGATGGCAATCAGTCCTGCGATCAGTAAAAAGAAAAGCCTGCCCTTTATCCTCACTATAGAATTCCTCATATCCAGAGCATTCCCGCCTGGATGAGAAAGTACTCTCCCACGGCCAGCAGTATCCATCCGCATATGTGGCTTACCCTGGTCATCCACATGCCGGATTTTGGCAGGCTGGCTAAGAGGCCGGCGAAGGTTCCCAGTATTATAAGTAATGTTCCCATTCCAAAAGCAAAGATAAAAAAGAGGCTCATTCCGAAGACGATATTCTGGCTCGTCGCTACAAAACTCAAGAGTACCGCAAGTACCGGGGTGGTGCAGGGACCGACGATCAGTCCCGATAGTGCTCCGACAAGAAAGCTCGCCACAAAGCCCTTTTTTTTCGGCTGCGCTTTCGCCAGAAAGTCCGGAATGCGTATGGGCAGCATGAAGACATCGAGCATGGATAATCCCATGAGGATGCAGATGTTGGCTACGATAAAGTTTATCCAGGGGCTCGCCTGTATCTGCCCGAATAGCTTGCCCGTCAAGGCGGCAATGGCGGCAAGGGCAGTATATGTGACAGACATGCCCAAGACATAGACGATGGAGAGTAAAAATCCCTTCATCTTGGAGCCGCTGCTGTGAGCGCCGATGAAGGCGATGGTGATGGGGGCCATCGGGTATACACAGGGAGTGAAACTCATCAAAACGCCTCCCAGATAGGCGGCCGCAAATGCCAGGATAAAAGACCCGTGGAGATAAACGGACAGTCCTTCAATAAAATTTTCCATTGTTTGTTTCCCGTAAAAGGCTTGGCAATACGCCTTCGCATCGTTTAAACTTCTGTCTGGAATAAAGTAGCATAATATATCTCCGACATCAACAATATACCGACAGAAGCGTCCTTTGTCTTTCCCTATCCCAAGGGACGTTAATCTTCGATAACAAGGCCGCATATGGATAATATTAGTAAGAAACATTGGCTAGGTGAAGAGGAGGCAATGGGATTTACGGATGACACTTATTGCTTGCTCTGTTATCGCAAAAGGTATATACAGCTATCAACTTATCCAAAAGAGGTATGAGGAGATTTTGTTTGCATGGCTAAGATGTTGAAGGATGCTTTGAAGACCATAGAGAAATACAAGAATATAACTCCCCACTACGGGGAGTTGTTGGATATCCTTGGGGAAATATTAATTCTCAGGGAAGAATACCGGCGCAAGATGAAAAGGGTGATCTTTCCCATTGACGAGGGGCTCATGGAGAAGAAAATATCCGGCGGCCTGCCACTGATTGATTTTGCCGCCGGCACATTTGACCTCACGGAACCCAGGAAGTACTTTACTGCTCTCCTGGAAATTGCGGAAAAGCGGGCTCCCGGCGAGACGAAAGAAGTTGTGCAGATGATTCAGGACGGGAGCTTCAATTTTGACAAAATGATTTCCGAGTCCTTCAATTCAATTCAGGATGAAGAAGTCGCTGAAGATATTGACGACGATGTCATTGATCTTGTCGATCTCTTCCTTGAAGAGAGTCTGAGACCGGCTCTCGAAAAGGTAGTGGAGAAGTACGGGAAAAGCATTGCCAAGGCCGGATGGGCCGAGGGCTACTGCCCGATCTGCGGCAAGGAGCCGAAGATTGGAGAGATAAGAGAGGAAGAGGGGAGACGGTTTCTTTTCTGTACACAGTGCGGGTTTGAGTGGCGTTTCATGCGCATCAAATGCCCATTCTGCGGCAATGAGGAGCAGCAGACGCTGGCTTACTTCAGCATTGAGGGAGAGGAAAAATACCGGGTTGATGTCTGCAATGAGTGTAAGCGATATATCAAGACGGTCGATTTCAGAGAAACAAAGGAAGAGGCTGATCTCGATGTTGAGGATATTGCTACGTTGCATCTTGATATGCTTGCCAATGAAGAGGGGTACGATTAGAACCGCAGCGCGTGCGCATGTATGAATGACCGTGACATAGGCAAAGTCATTCGCCTTCTTGAGAAAGAGGTCGTTAAATGGGAACTTCCCATAGTATCCTCCCTGGCCGAGGAGCATAGCGGTCCCTTTCCCATCCTTATATCAACAATCCTGAGTCTGAGAACGAAGGATGAAGTAACCGCGATAGCTGCGGAACGCCTGCTGGCACTGGCCAGGACCCCGGAGGAAATGTTAAAACTCTCCGAAGGGAAAATCATCAAAGCAATTTATCCTGTCGGGTTTTACCGGATAAAGGCTAAAACGATCCTTAACATATCGAAAGAACTTATAGACCGTTTTCATTCACGGGTTCCCGATACAATCGAGCAGTTACTCACCCTGAAGGGTGTGGGCAGGAAGACGGCTAACCTTGTTGTGGCTCTTGGATATAATAAGGAGGGGTTGTGCGTTGACACGCATGTCCACAGGATATCGAATCGCCTGGGCTACGTGAAAACAAAAACCCCCGACGAAACGGAATTTGCCCTGAGAAAAAAGCTGCCATCAAAATATTGGCTCCGGTATAATACTTTGATGGTTGCTTTCGGTCGGCATGTCTGTGTTCCCATCTCCCCGTTCTGCAGCAGATGCCTTGTCTTTGCTTACTGTGACAGGATCAACGTCGTTAAAAGCAGATAGGGTGAAAAAGAGCCGCCGGGTTGCCTGCGTACATATGTTTCTTTAACAGATAATTTTTTGAAGCTTGAGTAAGGAGGTTATGTCATGGGAATAAAGGTTGCGATTAATGGTTTCGGCAGGGTTGGAAGGAGTCTCGTCCGTGCATGCTCGGGTTGTGAGGATATCGATATCGTTGCCGTCAATTCGCGGGCCAAGCCGGAGATTCTCGTTCATCTCCTGAAATATGATTCAGTGCATGGCAAGTTCAAGGCCGACGTCTCCTTAGACGGCGACGCTATGGTGATAGACGGCAGGAGAATCGCCATAACTACTGTCACTTCGAATCTGGCGGACCTGCCCTGGGCGAAGCTGGGTGTCGAGATGGTCCTCGAATCAACCGGTAAATTCAGGAAGAAGGATGAAATGACCGGTCATATCACTGCCGGGGCGAAAAAGGTAATCCTCGCCGCCCCCGGTAAAGGCGTGGACGGCACCTTCGTCATGGGAGTTAATGAAGATCAGTATAATCCCGCCAAACATCATATAGTATCCAACGCATCATGCACGACAAACTGTCTTGCACCCGTTGCCAAGGTGCTGAACGATGAGTTCAAGATCGTTAGGGGATTCATAACAACGGCGCATGCCTATACGATGGACCAGAGGCTTCTGGACGGTTCCCACAACGACCTTCGCAGGGCCAGGGCTGCCGCTATTTCAATTATTCCCACATCAACGGGAGCTGCCCAGGCCGTGGGTCAGGTAATTCCGGACCTGAAAGGCAAGCTCGATGGCGTGGCGCTGCGCGTCCCCGTGCACAATGTATCAATCGTAGACTTAGTGGTGGAAGTATCACGGCCCGTTACGGTAAACGAGGTGAACGGGGCGGTGAAGGCTGCGGCGGAAGGCAAGATGAAGGACATCATACTCTATTGCGAGGAAGAGCTCGTTTCCATAGATTTTACGAGCAGCCCTTACTCGGCAATCTTTGATGCGCCGCTCACGAATGTAATTACCGGGACACTTGTCAAAGTGTTTGCCTGGTACGACAACGAGATCGGTTACGCATGCAGAATGAGAGACCTTGCCATCCACATGGCAAGAAAAGGCATGGGAGCATAAGATGAGACGGCCCATCATTGCCGGCAACTGGAAGATGCACAAGACCGTCCGGGAGTCTGTTGATTTCGCGCGTCAACTGATGATTGCCTACGCAGAAGCTCCGGACAGGCGTGTTATCGTTGCCCCACCCTTCACATCCATTTACGCCGTTGCAGGGGTGCTCATGGGATCGGGGATTCATCTTGCCGCCCAGAATCTCCATGAGAAACAGGCGGGCGCATTTACAGGGGAGATATCTGCCGCCATGCTCGTAGATGCCGGGTGTGAGTACGTCATCGTCGGTCATTCAGAGCGCCGGACCATCTTTGGCGAAAAGGATGATGTCATCAACCGAAAGCTCAAGGCTGCCATCTCCTTCGATTTGAAGCCCATATTCTGTATCGGCGAGACCTTGGAGGAGCGGGAGGCAGGCCGGACCTTTGCCGTTATCGAAAGGCAGATAAAAGAGGGATTGAATAATTTCACCGCTGATGATATAAAATCTGTTATTATTGCCTATGAACCGGTGTGGGCGATTGGTACCGGCAGGACGGCGACGCCTGAACAGGCCCAGGAAGTGCATGCATACATTCGCGCCGTCATGGGAAAAATATATGAAAACAGTCTTGCAGGATTGCTCCATGTAATTTACGGGGGCAGCGTTAATCCCGGCAGCATAGGCGGCCTTATGGCCCAGCCGGACATCGACGGCGCTCTGGTAGGCGGCGCAAGCCTCGACGTCGAAAGCTTTGTCAAGATTATACAATTTTAAACAGCAGACCCTTTGTCACCGCGAAGGGCGCGGCCCGCGGCAATCATCTCGCTCGGTCATTCCGAACGAATGTGAGGAATCTTTTTTTAGGAGATACTTAACGTGCAAATACTAATTACAATTCTGCATATCGCAGTATGTGTCATCTTGATTCTCGTCGTTCTCCTTCAGGCGGGCAAGGGGGCAAATATGGGGGCAGTCTTTGGCGGCTCAAGCCAGACCGTCTTCGGAAGCAGCGGCCCGGGAAGCTTTTTGGGAAAGATGACAACAGTTGTCGCTACCGTCTTCATGCTTACGTCTCTCATCCTTTCTTACTCGGCAAGTCACAAGGCGTCGTCAGTGATGGAAAAGGCGCCGCAGGCACAGCAGCAGACGATGCCGGCGCCGGCAGAAAAAGCACCGTTGCCGCCCCAGCAGAATGCGCCGGCAGGGCAGCAGAAATAGAAACGCAACGCCCCTAATACGAATAATTGCCGAGGTGGTGGAACTGGTAGACACGCTATCTTGAGGGGGTAGTGGACAAAATCCGTCCGGGTTCAAGTCCCGGCCTCGGCACCAAAATTGAACTTTTTTTCTTAATGGTTATGGGGGTTTAGAGTTATGGTCTAAATCCCCATTTCTATTTGGGTTCATTTTGGGTCGTTTTTTTCAAGACATCTGAGACAATTCGGGGTCTTCTGAATCTTTTTTCGCCTTAGAATTAAAAACCCTCTCCATGAAAAATTTACCCTCATCCCTCTCGTAATTCCCGATGTATGAGTAGTACTTTTCATAGATCATCTGCATTGTCTCGTGTCCCATCATCCTTTGTACCCATCCCGGATGTTCACCTGCATCAAGCATCAGAGTAGCAAATGTATGGCGCGTCTGATACATTGACCTTGGTTTCAATCCGGATTTCTTTAGCGCCGGTTTCCACACGTAGAGGTTAGTCGGTGAGGGGTCAAGAGGTACCCCGTACTGATTGAGAAATACATAATCGGATTTCCCGAATGTATCTTTCCTCTGATCCCTTAGCGCCTGTACCACGGGTGGAAGCATCTTAATATCCCGGGTTGATTTCTTTGTCTTAGGACGACCCTCCTCACCCATCACTCTTGTTTCCCGAACTTTGATCACACCCAAACGAAAATCTGCATTGTGCCACTTGAGAACAGCCATTTCACCGAATCGCATACCCGTAAAGAACGCAACTGCGAAGAAATTTTTGAACCTGAGACTTACGTTATCCAGAAATAACCTGACTTCTTCCATTGAAAGTGGACAAATATCAGGTTTGTCGGTTTTGAGGTTACGAATCCTGTCCAGGGGGTTTTTATCGATGATCTCGTCCATGAACGCCATCTTAAAGACTGACCTCATCGGTACAAGAACATTGTTTTTCCTCTTATGAGCACAGGTCAATTCAGCGACGAATTTCCGGATATCAATGTGACCGATTTCTTTGATCGGTTTACTCCCGAATCGCGGCAATATATACCGATTCATGGAATATCGATAATCGGTCAGGGTTGAGAGCTTAATTTCTTTGGAGATGATCCCGACCCACACCTGCGCCAATTCCCCAAAGAGAGGGTTTGTATCATTTACGGGTTTGTTATCCTGAATATCCCCGTGTAACTGGATTTCCCTGAGGAGTTCGTCTCTCTTGTTCCTCGCTTCTGTGATGGATTGAGAAAGAGCTCTTTTAATTAACTTACCCTTGACTATTTTTCTAAAGTACCAGACGTTATTACGTTTAACCAAATTATGATCTTTTGTCTTTGCCATGAGTTACACTCTCCATTCCCTTTGAGGTCTGGTCGGTGTCTCCGGCTTTTTCCTTCTTACTTCAAATGATTCAGGGTTTCCTCCTTTCTGTTTTATGCATTTACTCTCAAGCTCCTCGATCGCATCCACCGGATATAAGACTCTTCGTGATCCAGGAGCTTGAAAATATCTAATCAAACCCCTCTCTCTCCAGTTTATAATTGTCGAAGGAGTTACCCTGAATCTACTCGCAACTTCGTCTTGTGTCAAAAATTTTTTTGTGTCGAAGATACCAAGAACGCGATTACCTGCCATGATGACCTCCGAGATAGGCATTCGTGATGTCGATCCGGTGATGACCAAGCTCCTCGCCTATGGCGAGCCGTATCTCTTTATCCAGCTCCCTGACTTCGTCTGTCGAGAGGCCTGTCTCAGCTGCCGCATAGTTCCGCCATTCGCTGCCGAACTTTCCCGCTTCAACAGGACACCTCACTTCGTGACCAGTCCGTTCTATCCACTTTTCTGTATAGCTGTCATGGGCAAAAGAGTGCCGGAAGGCATGAAACCCCTGGGAAGAGCCGATGTCCTCGTTGATGCTGCGCAGGATGTCGTAGGCGAAGTCCCGGAACTGGCTGTAATCCATGTCCGAGGGTATCAATGACCCTCTGGCAAACGTATCGGCATTATTTCGGACAAATTCCTGGGCATGTTGAAACGCGGAAATATCCCGGACCGTGAACGCCCGAGGCTGGCCATTCTTTACGCCATCGCCCCGTTGCAGGGATACGGCGTTATTAGAGAAGTCCTTATCTTGGATCTTGATCTGCGTGCTTTTCCGGAACCTCAGTCCGCCTTCTCTTTGGAGGGTAATGGAATGTGCCAATGCCTGGTATCGGATATCTCCTGTTTTGGAAAACCGATCTCTGAGTTCACTCAGTACAGCCTGGTATACTTCGTTTGATGCGGATTTATCGACATTATCGTAATGATGCCCCCTGGCTATGCCATACTCCTTTGCGGATATGTGATTCCCGCTTCCGTAAACTTCGAAAACGGAGTTGATCGCGGAGATATAGCCTGATGTTGTGGAAGATTCCTTTTCTCCGTTCTCCGGTTCCATCTTCAGATTATCAGCATATGCGGCATACTGCCGGATAACGAGATTATCCATATGATCTTCCGAGTGCCGCAAGGGGTAACGGCACAGCGTCGGAGAATAAGATCGTCTCTGCTAGACCTGACCGAGAAATTTGGCTTCACGTAATACTTTGTTTGCCTTTGCGCCTTCGTCGGCCGTTGCCCAAAAATCATCTCGTTTATTGTTATGAGCCAGTATCGCGTCGCTGATAAAATCGTTCCGCCAATATGGTGGCACATTTTTCAATATCTCGATGGCCTGAGCATGCCTCTTTATGTCAAGGACGACACTTATCCTCTTGTATTTTTGGTCATGCGCCAATCGTTTCATAACAGCCTCCTGCAATTTTTCTATAAACATATATTACTCTGCAAATTGATGTGCTGAGGGGGGAAAAGTAAAAAAAAGTGAAGTTTGAGGATAAAAATTAGGAAAGATTTGTATGATCAATATGACACACAATGTAAAAAAATATTTTCACTTTTTTTAAAAAAATCACAATTCGGGGGAGTAATATATATGTAACCATATCGTTTTCCGTAGGACGAACCCGAACTAATTCAACAATTCTCGACCATTGTTCTCATTGGTAAGCGATGACAAGCCATGCCGTGGGAAATTATTTGTCTGAAACTCGGTGTCATCAAAAAGTCAGGGACCAATAAGATATATTCTATATCTTTATACTTTTCATGACTGCCTTAGAAATTTATTATTTTTCTTTTACTGTTCCAGGTGTCCCCGTCGTGGGTTTATTTTTTTCATTAACGAGGACAGGTGTCCCCGTCGTGAAATTATTTTTTTCTACAACGGGGACAGGTGTTCCCTGTCATGAATTTATTTTTTCCCCAACGGGGGGGCATGTGGCCTATACCTGAAACTAATTTTTTTTCTCAATAGGCCAAGTGTCCTGGATGATGAATCTTATATTGATAATAATTCTTCTGACTTCTCTTTAAGAAGCAAAATAATATGTTCTTTTATACCGACACATTTTTCACTATTTGTGTCTGTCGCTGTGATTTCTTTATAATACATAGCAGATCTCCTTTGTCCTCTATAAGCTAAGTTAGACAATGACTGATTACCTATTATCTAAGTTAGACAATGACTGAATATCTAATATGCCAAGTTAGCATATGACTGAATATCTGATATGCCAAGTTAGCCTATGATTGATTACCAATAGGCCCAGTGGATCTATTGACTGGATTTTTAGTCAGCTCAGTGCGTATATGACTTATTCCCAATATACTCAGTGAGTATATGACTTATCCCCATATATCCAGTGACTATATGACCTATTCCCCATATATCCAGTGAACCTATTCACTGGATTTCTAATTAGCCCAGTAGGCCGAACTGGATAATTTTTAATCAGCTGAGTTAGTGATGACTGATAACAATCAGATCAGTGAGCCTATGATCGGCCAAGTGGTTAGCCTATGATATGCCAAGTGAGTATAGCCATTGAATATTTATTTGGTATTTCTTAAAGAAGTGAAATTATGTGTTCTTTTATTTTCATTTATGTTCGTCTGAAGATTTTTGATAATCATTTTTAATTTGATTTAACAATTCTCCCTTTTCCCTTAACAACAGATCAGCTGCAGACAAATATAGAGACTGTATAGATGTGAGCTAAAAAAAATGATTAACCAGAATTTCTCATAATGGAGCCAGACAATGACCAAAAGAAAGATGCGAAGAAAGGGTTTCTTTTACCTGGTAGCCCAGGAAGCGAGGGAATAGTAATTTTGACTGAAAGGATTGCCGGGTAATCATACGGGTAACCGAGCCGTCTTGTCCTCGCATATTACCAGGAATTGCGAGAAGCGACTTTAAAATACGCCTGACAGGAATCCCCCTCCGATTCATATGCCCTCCTCAATTTCTCTCCCTTTTGTGAAAAAAAGCTGTCTCATGGCCCGTTGCCATCGCCCGTATTCTTGCCCATGTTCTTACTATGTTCTTGGCTCCTCAACCAAATATATCGGCAACACCAGTGTCAATTACATCTGCCTTCCCTGGCAGCGTGGATTTCCCTTCCTGTTTGCCCAGCAGAACAATTGCTCTGGCTATGAAATCACTTCTCCAGTACTTGGATACGTCTCTCAGTATTTCCATGGCCTCGGCGTGTTTCTGTCTGGTTAAAGTGAGACGTATCTGCATTCTATCGCTCTGGTCCAAACTATCGTTGCTCCTTTCCGTATTTCTCCATTCCATAATACCAGTAACCGATGGCATTTGCTGCTGCAGGATCGCTTACGGCAGAAAGTTTCTTTTTTAACTTGACTACGTTTCGGAGAAGATGAACGCCTCCACCTCCAGCTATGCCAATGTCGAACCTATGGCCTTCCATATAGTTGTTGATAATCGTGGCTACGTTCGCAGCATATTTTTTTATGATGTTTTCTATGTTTTTAATCTCAAATGTTTCGCCCAACCAATCAAGGCGCGAATTATGTATGAATTGTATAGCGTCCTCGCGGCTGATAAAATAACGGTATTTCTTATTGACCTCTCTCCTGATCTCGTCTAACAAAACGGATACGCCCATAGGGAAACTGTTGGCATAGTCGTCGACATATTTCCCTTTATCTACTGTAATCAGATCAATTGTATGAAAGCCTATGTCGGCGACGGAAATCACCATAGTTTTATAATCGCTTCCTATGCCGCTGTCGTTCATGTATTTCAAGAATATTCCGAACGCCTGCGGGACAATGGAAATATAAGCATAGTCCAGGTCGATACGGCCATTGCCGGCATAAACATAACGGCGTTTGATTACATCCACAAGTTCCGCCGCTTTTCCTTTGTCATATTGTTCGGCGGGGATGCCCAGTATGAGGGCGTTTTTATACATATTCGGAAGCGAGCATGCTTTAATCGCCTGGGCCAGAAGAGCGCTCCATTGGGAGGAACCGACGAAATCTGACGTTCTCGCGTCATACCATTTTTCTTGACCCCTCACATCATCGCCTACATAAAATTTTTCATCATCAACAACGATACAACTCTTTTCACTGAATCCTGCAGAGTCAATAGCGTTTGAGACGATTGTGGGAAACGACACTATATTGGTGCCGTCATAAACCTTTGTGAAGCCAAACCCGATATCAATACCTAAGCACATCATAAATTAAATCTCCTTCGAAAAGTCTTCAACCTCTTTTACTGTTATATTACTTCTCCTCCCCAACGGGCCAATCGGAAGAATTGTCACATTCGGCGGATTTGGCTCTTTAAAAGGTCAAGAAAACGACAAAGGTGGCAAAAGTGTCAAATGTCCTCTTGGAAAAGGAATGCGGAAACGGTACACGGATTCTATCGGATCGCCGGGTGAAAGGTATTGACGACAATATTGAATTCAATGACCATCTCTATGAATCAGAGGTAGATGTAATTCAATCAATTCTGAAATGAAGCAGTTTCGAGATTGAAAAAATATTCGTAAATTTTTTTAATTTTTTTTCAAAAAATCGTATCTGGTCGGGGTAATATGTATATAACCATATCGCATTTCGTAGGACGTACCCGAACTAACCGAATAATTTCGAGCCATTGTTCTCATTGGCAAGCAATAGCAAGCAATGCCGTGGGAAATTTTTTGTCCGGAATTGAGCGTTATCAAAAAGTCAGCGACCAATAAGATATATTCTATACCTTTATACTTTTCATAAATGGCAGTCTTGAATCTTAGAATTTTTATTCGCCTGGCGGCAGGCTTTATGATTACTCCATGAAAGGGGAAAACCGATTATGAGCACTGTTAATATTCGCATGGTAGCTTTAGATGATGTCGATTCAATTCATTCAATAGTCACAGAATGTTTTTCAGTAGATTATTATTCACGTTTTTTTATTTCCCAGGCTTGCGAAGCATTTGCAAATACGTTCCTTGTTGCCGAAGACGTGAAAATTTATTCAAAAGAAATAGAGATTCGACCTGGTGTCACAAGAAACCGCTTTGCGGGTAAGGAAATGAACATCGTCGGCTATCTTCTTTCAGTCCCGGGTGAACAAACTGATAATACTGTCCGCATACTATCGATGGCTGTAATTCCTTCAGAGAGAAAAAAGGGAATAGGTGGAAAGCTGTTATCCGTTTTAGAAAAGCAACAGCGCTTTAAGGGCGTTAACGCGGCAATCCTGGCCCTCTCAGATGGTGACACATACGCGAAAGCATTTTTTGAAAAACATGGATTTAAAAAAGAATCCATTCATGGTGGCGATACATCGCACAGTCTTATGAAAAAGACTTATGAATACAGCGACAGGGCCCAAAAAAACGTGCACGTAAGAAAGCTTATAGACCATGTTAAAACGCTATTCTCAGAGGATAGATTGAAAATACTGAATGCGATAGTCGAGAGCGGCGCAAACGATAAAGACTTTCTTCGAAAGGCTCATGACAATGTTCTGAAAGCTTATAATATGCAGGTGGGCGGCAAAAAAGCACTTGATGTCAGGATAATTGAAAACTGGATGGAGAAACGCATTCTCAATTCGTCCGATTCTGAAAAGTTGACCCCGGTACGGCTCGCTTATGAGTATCGCAATTATTATCGCTGGCCGACGAAGATGGCTCCTTTTCTGCGTACAGTTGCAAGACGGGTGAAGGCAAAAATACTCATGCGTGAAAAGAGAAAACGAAATGGTTATTCAGGTGGATAGCCAGGTAATGGACATAAAATACCTGTAAAGGTTCAGGAGCCGTTTCTTCAATTCATCATCAATCTCTGCTTCAACAATGTGTATCTTTTCTCCGTCTTATTATTCCTGACTGCAATAGCCATTGCCTTCTTAGTTCCCACAAGAATGACAAGTTTCTTGCCCCTGGTCACGCCGGTATACAGTAAATTCCGCTGGAGCAGGACATAATGCTGGGTGAGAATCGGAATAACCACTGATGGATATTCCGATCCTTGTGATTTGTGGACAGACACCGCATATGCATGGACAAGCTCATCAAGATCGCTATAGTCATAAGTCACTTCCCGATCATCAACAATGACTGTGACCTCCTGGGCTTCTTCATCAATTGAAGCAATCCTGCCGATATCGCCGTTATAAACCTCTTTGTCATAATTATTTGTGATCTGCATGACCTTATCATTGACCCTGAAATTTCTGCCACCACGCACTAAGCCTTCTTCTCCGGGATTAAGAGCCTTTTGAAGTTCTACATTCAGATTGGCAGCTCCAACAATTCCCCTATGCATGGGAGTGAGCACCTGGATGTCATTGATAGGGTCAAACCCAAACCGCTTCGGAATCCGGTCTTTGACAAGATTTATGATCAGTTCCAGGACCTCCTCGGGATCTTCCTGTTGAATAAAATAGAAATCATCAAGTTTATCCTGTGAATATTTGATATTCGGGATTTTGCCTTCATTGATCATGTGGGCATTGACTATGATAGAACTTTCTTTCGCTTGACGAAATATCTCATTCAGCTGGACCACGGGAGCTATACCGGAATCAATGATATCTTTGAGAACATTTCCGGCGCCGACAGAGGGAAGCTGGTTCACATCACCGACCATAATGAATGTGGCTGTGACAGGAATTGCCTTCATCAGATGATGCATCAGGAGCGTGTCAATCATGGAGGCTTCATCAACGATCAATAACTGACAGTCGAGAGGAGATTCTTCATTCTTCTGAAAGCCGCCTTTACGCATATTGTATTCAAGCATCCGATGGATGGTTTTCGCTTCATGTCCGGTAGCCTCACTCATGCGCTTGGCAGCCCTGCCGGTCGGAGCAGCCAGCATAAGCCTGGTCTTGATAGCTGAAAAAATCTTGAGGACAGCATTGATGATAGTAGTCTTTCCTGTCCCGGGGCCTCCAGTGATGACCATGACCTTGCTTTTAGCAGCACACTTGATGGCTTCTACCTGTTTGTCGGCAAGAGTTATTGAAAGCTTTTCCTGAACCCATTGAATAGCTTTCTCTGCGTCTATTTTTCTAATGGATTGGGGCGCATTGATGAGAGTTTTAAGACGGGCGGCGAGATTCTTTTCCGCGATATGGTACCCGGCTAGATAAACTGCTTTATTGTTCTCCTGAAATTCTGCGGGGTCCTGGTTGATGTCCTCAATAACGATTCGCTTGTCTGCGGCGATTGTACCAAAGGCTTTAACTATAATCTCCCGATCGATATCAAGGATCTCCTTGCACTTCTCAATCAGTGGCTCATAGGGATAGTAAACATGGCCTTCGTCAGTAAGTTCATGGAGGACATAGAGGATGCCCGCTTCGGCCCTGATCTCAGAGTCTTTGGCAAATCCGAGCTTTTCGGCGATTTTATCGGCGGTGATGAATCCGATGCCGAAAATATCGGTGGCCAGGCGATAGGGATTCTCCTGAACAATCCTGATTGCACCGTTGCCATACTGTTTGTAGATTTTGGCTGCATAGCCGGAACTGACGCCGTGGGATTGCAGGAACAGCATGACGGTTCGAATCTCTTTCTGTTCTTCCCATGCTTTTTTGATCATGGCGATGCGCTTCTTACCGACACCTGCAACGTCGGCAAGTTTATCGATCTCGTTTTCGATTAGATCAAGGGTTTTTTCCTGGAACTTCTTAACAATCCGTTTGGCCATCACCGGACCGATGCCCTTGATCAGGCCGGAGCCAAGGTATTTTTCAATTCCATAAACAGTGGCCGGAGTCGTGCATTGACAAAACACTATCTTGAATTGTTCGCCATATTTCGGATGACTTCCCCATTCCCCCTTCATTCTGATGACTTCACCAGGTGTGGGATTGACTATATTGCCGATGACCGTCACCAGTTCGCGTCGGCCAGGCACCTTAACTTTGGCTACGGTGTAGTCATTTTCTTCGTTGATGTAAGTTAATCTTTCGATTTGACCCTGAAGGTCTGTGAGATTACTGGCGGTCATTGATTAAAGGCCTGGCAAACAGGTTATGTTTGACGACATTGTGAGTTTGACGAAACATTATATGGAAATCTCCCATAAAACGTGCCAATGCTGATCTAATTCTTTTTATCCCTTGATCCTCAGATATCTGCTCTTTATTTCCGTTTATAAGTACTTCTATATTATGGGATGGGATCTGCAAAACAATCTATACTGGGATTGAATCATTTGCAATCTTTTCCAGGCTGCCCGTCCTGACGTTCACCAGCCGCACCTTTTTGTTGTTGACTTTAGGTGTTAACAAGTGTTGCAAGAATTCTTTCGCGAATACCGATTATATTTAAGATAATGTATGAAGTACTAAAAATATTTTCTTAAAAATACCGGTTAACATATTTCTTCCTGAAATTGAGTATCCTGAAATGTTGACAGATATACAATCTTTCAAATGATTATAAATGAAATTTGTATCTTGACTTTTCAAAGAATTAGGGGCACAAGAGGTAGGCATATTCAAATAGGACATCGTTAAAAGGTTAACAATTAATCTTACCCCTTTTTGTAAGGGCGGTGCCATGATGAGGTTATTGAAACCCCGTGTCTCAAGAAGAGAGCGGGGTTTTTTATTTTACACATATCTTTTCAAAGATTGCGTTTACTAATCCTCTTATAGCGTGAGGTTATGGCAAAAACGATTGCAGAATCCTTTAAGATATTTAGGACCAATTTGGAGATAACCAATCTACAAGCTGCAACTGTGTCCACAAGACAACAAAGTGTTCGTACAGCCGTAGAAAACGGCCTCGATGTTTTAGACTCTTTTTTGTCTGGCTCGTATATCCGTCAAACGCTGATCGCGCCACTGAATCAGGCGGACATTGATATAATCGTCGTTCTTGATTCAAAATACTTCCGTAACTACAATGGGCAAAACGGGGGTCAAGCTGGTTTACTTGATCTCTTGAAGCGGGTATTGAAGAAAACCTACCCCAATACTCCAGATATCAGTAGAAATGGACAGGCAGTGACGATCCAGTTTACAGATTTTGTTGTTGACGTTGTGCCCGCCTTCAACCGAGAGGGTGGAGGGTACATAATTCCGAACTCAGTAACACAGACTTGGCTCTCTACTGACCCGAAGAAACACGTGCATATCTGGTCAGAGGCGAATCAGAGCCATAATGGAGATTTGGTTCCTTTAATGAAGATGCTTAAGGCTTGGAATAGGACGACAAGTATGTTTCTCCGGTCATTTCATCTTGAGACGATGGCTTTACAAATCCTTAATGAAGTAACTATATCTAATTATCCTTCGGGAGCAAGATACACTTTTCATAAAGGCACGGATTACATCAAGAAGAAGAACCCAGATCCGGCCGGATACGGAGACGACGTCGGAGGATATTTGAATACCGACGATAAAATTAAGGATGCTGTCAGCAGGTTCGAGACAGCTTATACTAGAGCTCTTAAGGCGGAAGACTTGGCAAGTCGCGGTAACGTAATCGATGCTATAGGCATGTGGCGAATGGTTTTTGGAAACTATTTTCCCTCATATGGGTGAGAAATTTATGGGTGAAGTTTCGACGTCTGATGAAAGAGTTATATCTAAGCCAAAGAAGGAGATAATCAAAGAAGCTCAGAGGCTGTATGAGAATTGTCTCTACACATCGAAGAGTCACTACATAGAGGCTCGTTTCTGGCAGAACTTGCACCTGTGGATTGGAGTTCCTACGCTTCTTATGGCGGGGATTGCCGGGACATTGGCATTTGCTGATGTCCGAGTACTTGCGGGTATTCTTTCCATGGTTATCGTCGCTCTAACTTCGCTCACAACATTTCTGAATCCAAAGGATCAGGCTAATTCCCACCGCAACGCTGGCTCTAATTACGACGCATTGATGACCAAAGCCCGCATGTTCTGGTTGATAGATTGCTGGCGGGAAGAGTCAGACGATGTATTGACGGAGCGGCTCAAAGGATATTCCGAAGAACGCGACAGAATGAACCGGGAATGTCCGCAACCTTTCAAATGGGCATACAAGATGGCAAAAAGGGGTATCAAAGAAGGCGAGGCTGAGTTCTTTGTGGATAAAGCGAGCTGACTGCGAAGATGGAAAATGGCATCGCAAACAATAGATAAACTGGAAGCTGCCTGTAGGCAACTTAACACAGCAATATTTCTTTGGTTCCATGATGGAGATGCTGTTTCGATCCACACCCTCGCTTGCTCAGCCCATCAGATCGTTCATGATATTAACCATCGTCGGGGTGGAAGGGACCTTTTGTATGATAGCCTGATGTTTAAGGATGAGTATCGCCGGCAGGCAATTCACTATTTGAAGCAGCACTACAACTTCTTTAAGCACGCTGAGAAAGATCCAGAAGGGGGTATAGAGTTTGATCCGCTTGTCACTGAAATCTTTATTATGTTTACATCACTAGGTTTAGAACTTCTTGGTCACAGCCCGGACGAAGTGCGAGGTGCATTTAATATTTATTATAGTCTGTGCAATCCTCATCTTCTGACTGATAAGGGCAAAGCGGAGTTCGTTGATGCCGTCCCAGAAGAAAGTCGCAAGTATGCTCTCAGTATGCAGAAGAAGCAATTTTTCGAAGCTTATACGCTTCTTCGTAGACGGCAAATGTCAGGTGCGGAAGACATTGCTCCAGGGAACTCGCGATAACGCTCGACCCTGAGCTTAATTGTTACACTCTTTCAATGCAAAATCAATGGTGCGTAAGAAATCTCAACCTCATTATTTGTAGATACCGTTCTTGTCAAGCGGAAGCTGGCTTATAATTTGGATCATACTTTTTCCCGGATTTCAGGACGCCAAATATAGGCAAGAGATGTCATTTTCAAGAATCACGGTCGAGAATTTATTAGTGTCATGTCAGCGATGCTGCTGTGTTTGCCACTCTTTTTGTGGGCCAAATATGGAGATTCACCATATTGTTCCGCTGTCGGAGGGTGGCACTGATGATGAAGAAAATGGAATTCCTCTATGTTTCAACTGCCACGCTGCTGCACACATGGATGGTAACTCACCAAAAGGCAGGAAATACACTCAATCAGAACTCCGCAAACATCGAACCGAATGGTTTCGTTCTGCCAAGAGACTAAACTATGAAGATTTAGAGAAGCTCAGATGGGAAATGATGGAATATATTGAATCTTTGCACATCCCGGATATACACAACACAATGATATACATAGCCGAAACCATTGAAACACTCAAAAAGGCCAAGAAAAACGAATCTCTTAGGCACAACTTCACTTCTGAGAAGGGAGTTAATTTAATAACGGACCCATTATACTATGCGCGCTTGGGCTCTTTGGAATTAGAATACAAGAACTACGAAGACGCCATTAGCTGCCTTTCTCATTCAATTAAGCTAGACTCCAAACAAGCAAATGTATATTTCAATCTCTCTAAGGCTTATCTTTACTTGGGTAGGCACCCGGAAGCATACAATGCTTACTCTAAAGCAGTTGAATTGGATCCATCTCTTGGCATTCTACCCGAGAAATATCACGTCCTGGATATCCTAGGGCGAGGCGGTATAGCAACAGTGTACAAAGCGAAAGACATGATAACAAACGAGTTAGTGGTAGTTAAGATATTGAATGGGGAATATGTTCAAGATTTCCTGGTTGCTTCTTCCTTTGAAAAGGAATCCCATGTCCTATCCGGCATTTCCAATCCGGCGTTACTGAAGTTGCACGAGCACGGACAGTATAAGAAAAGGCTTTACACGGTATATGAGTATGTGGAGGCAACGAGCCTAGAGGCACTAATTTCTTCAAGATCGCTGGTTCCGGCTGAGGTTCTCAGGATTGCCTATAAAATAGCTAAGGCTATTGAAATCATGCATATGAATCATATAGTGCACAGAGATATCAAGCCGCAAAACATCCTAGTTCTGCATGGGGGAGATGATATTCGCTTAATCGATTTCTCTTTTTCTGAACATTTGAGCAATACAGAACCAAATAGCACAATTCTCGCCATTGGAACGCTGGCCTATTCGGCACCCGAATTATACAATGGGCTTACGAGGTCCATTCCAATAGGTATCTCCAGGGTGTATCTATCGTCTAGTATTGACCTCTATGGCATAGATATTTACGCTTTCGGAGCGACCTTATTCCACACAATTACGGGCGATATCCCAAGAATGGAATTTGATATACGTAATCTGCCAGATGGATACTCCAAGGCCTTTTGGGGCATGATATTGGCAATGCTTAGCTCAGATCCTTCCAAAAGACCAGTGATAAAAGAAATTGTTGGACAGATCAAAAGAGATGTTAAAGGCCTATCTCTGATATCTTGAGGAGCCATATAAAATCGCTCACGAGCGACGCGGCATAAAACCACCGAGCCTCTTGGCTCAGTCGCCAGCCACAAGGGGGATTAATGATGTCAAAATTGCCGCCAGACTAGGGCATAAAAAGTCACAAGATTTTTTAAGATCAGCGGGCATTGTGTGGTAATATTTTATACTCCTAAACCAAACAATACAAATACGACTGGCCATTTGATCTCCAAAAAGTTTTAAAAATACTGTAGAGAAGAGATAGTGAAGTTGTATAAATTTACATCATTAAAGAGCCTGCAATAGAGCTTTATTTTTTTGAACTAGAGAAATGATATAAGAGAACAGTCAATTGAAAGAAATTTCTTATGTCTAAAAGGTTACTCGAAGAATCTGAACTCCTTAAATTCTCCAAAATTTTTAATACGGCATACGAAGATACCGCTGTTAGCTTACGCGGAGAATTTCTACGGGCCTATCCGCTGAATAGTCTCAAAAATATTGCCCTTGATGAGTACATCATTGGCAAAGGTACTCCTTCGTTTTGTGCGTGGGTTGAAGCAAAAACCAAGGCATGGGCCCTCAAAGACGGAAGCATTTGATAATGTAAAAGATGCCCTGCTATCTCTCGTCAATGCAGGGAAGTTAAAAGATTTTGAAAATATCGACCAAAATCCATTATCACAAATGTTCAAGGCGAAAATTCTTAGTCTTTACTTTCCTGAAATTTATCTGAATGTTTGCAGTGCAGAACATCTTGAAGAAATTGCTTCAAAACTGCAGATCCCACACGGTGCCTTTATAAGTGAGTACCAGCATTTACTTTATGAAGAAAAGCTTAAAAGTAAGGTCACAAAAGACTGGAGCAACCCAAAGTTCATGTCTTTTCTGTATGCAAAGTTCATCAGGGGACATCAGAATCCATTCTGGACCACAGAAATTAAAAAGCCACCGAAAAAAAAGATGAGGCGAAAAGTCAACTTTGAGGATTTACAGGCGAACCGCGAGGCAATAGGTAAAATAAGCGAAGAGTTCGCGATCGCGTGGGAGAAAAATCGCCTAATAGGTCTTGGATATGAAACACTCGTCCAGAAAATTGAAGACAGGCGTGACACTCCTTCTTATGGATATGATTTTCTTTCCTTTAGCTCTCCTGGGCAAAAAAGATATATTGAAGTCAAGTCACTAGGTTTTGATAGGAAAGAAGAGTGCTTCAGATTTTTCCTATCTGATAACGAATTTGAAACTTCAAAATCTGGTGAATATGGTCCCGACTACTATTTTTATCTAGTCCTCTATGGTAAGGATGGAAAGCCTCAAGACCTCTTGGCTAGGCATGTGAAGGATGTTTACTCAAATAGTGAGACTAGCCCATGCGCATACATTGTGAGATTGGACATCGAAGAGCTTTGATGTCAATGTTACATTAGGTAACGTTCTTTACTGCACGCGCTAACCAGTCATTAAAGTATGACGCGCTAAAGCGTACCCCTTAATTCGTTCGTTACTCTATTTCTAATAGTAATTCACAACGTCAATACTTTTCAAACTCGTTTGTTTGTAGGTGTTGTCAAGGATTTTCCCCTCCTTTCTTTTCTTCATTTGTAGAATTAATAACGACGGCGCACATTGGGTAAACATTTCTGTTGTGCGTCTTACCAGGCACCGGCTTCATTGCGAGTGTAATGGACTTATATTATCTTAAAGAAAGCCATTTTGAGAGAATGCATGAAATCGAAAGAATATTTTCTTAAGAGTACTGGGTGTACTAATTGAAAGCAACATGTAGTGGTTGCTGCCGAACAGATCAGAAAGCCAGTACCAGGTAAAGATACATTCAACGGTGACAACAATATTTGTCATGTAGGGTTTAATGACTTCAAGGAACAACTCCAAGTGTGTCCCCACGTTTTTATGGACTTTAACTTTGCCCACTCTGAAGAAGATAGAAATACCTATTGCCTCATAAATAAATGTTACCGAAGGATAGAAGTGGTTAAGGAACGTTGACTCATAATATATGTTACTCAGAGGGATAGGATTTTTTTAAGTTTTGTTTCCATGGTTTTT
>JBEKXK010000022.1:0-41188 GCA_049512055.1 Syntrophales bacterium
GCAGACCCGTCGGATGCACGATCGTCGAGGGGACGCCAAAGGCCAGCGCCTCATAGCAAACAGATGAGCAGGCGGTAACAAGATCCGTTGAGTTGTCTAAAAGAGTGAAAAGTGCAATCGTGGATGATAGATCCACTTCAAAATTCCGTACGCCAAGTTCTGTGAAAAATGAGTTAACTTCATCTTTCCTGTTCCTTTGGCTGTGATGGAGCCGTATCAGCCAGAACCACTCGGCAGGCGCATTCTTTATGCCAGCTTCGACATGCTCGGGTATGGAGTCACGCAGCAACGCAAATCCCCCACATGCAACCAGAATCACTTTTTTAAAGGCTCTCAGATGACGGATTAGACCTTCTTGTTTCACATCCTGAATCTGTTTTTTGTTATGCTTCCAATAAGTCAGCCAGCGATTGCCACCCACTACCGGACAATGATGTCGGTTGCTGTCCGGCCGGCTATCGGAGATATAATGGGATGATTTCTGATCCCAGAGCCAGAAAAAGTCAGGCAGCTGGTTATAACCCTTCTCCGGCATTCGGGTCCAATGCGTATACATCGGATGATACTCAGCTAAAAATCCATGTTGAATATCGATTGTCTTGATGTTCAGTTTTTTGCACGCGCTGATCAGGGCCTGCTGGCCTGGATAATAGACCAGGAAAACCGCCTTTGGACGAAGGGTTTCTAAAATTTCGCTAAAGAAGATGATCCACCAGGTTAGGCTGTGAGCCGTGTTTATCAGACCTTCTTCATCGAAATACATTTTAAGCCCGAACTTCTTGATCATCTCATGAACATTCGCGAATCCATGAATATGCGCCAGCTTTTTTTCAGACCTCATTCCTATTGTACGGCGGCTGAGGAAATATCTAGGGTTTATAAAACATGTCGGCTCATGGCGGGGCAATGTATTTTTATTATCTTCTGACAGCTCAAGCTTGCAAAAGCTGTATTTTCCGCGGACAAGCTCAATCAATGGATCGATGTGACGTTCAAAGAATTTGCCGTTTATATTGTCCGCATGGTCCCGGGCCCGTGAATAAAAAAGGAAGTCCACCGGCCCCTTTTTTTCTAAGTCGCGGTAGTATTTCTTGTAGGTAAAACTGTTGATGAGTTCCGCCGCGTACTTTCTCAAAACAACCTTAACCGGAGATTCAGAGAATCCAAGGGATTCCCTCTGGCCTTCCTCCATATAAATCCCCATGTGGAGAGATGACCTTATCAAAGGCCACATTTCAATTTCCCCGTATTTCAGTCCGTTTATGTCGCACTCATTTTCGATTGCGACGATTGCTTCCATGAACGCCTTATAATCCAAACTTTTTCCTCTCTCAAACCAGTTGCGAAATTGTGATCACCTTTCACCGTGAATTCAAAAGCATTCCGATTTCGTTACTCCACCTTTCTATTGCATCGGTTACAATAACGAATTTCTTTTGCCTCTCAAGTATTCCTGCACGGTAGTCGGGATTGACCACTGAATGCAGAAAATGGGTGTAAAATTGCTCATGAGTTCTCACAGGCATGGTCGCACCAACCATATTGGTGATCAACATATCTTCTCGCTTGAGATTCGGCTGTAGGCTCATGACTGGTCTGCCGAGAATAACGGCTTCAGATAACAAGATGGAGAACATACCCGATACAAGATCGGAGGCTATGATATGCTTATGAGATTCGCCCTTATAAAATTTTATCCGGACGTCGCTCTGGTTTTGCGAAAGAGCCATTAGTTCCCGGCCTTCTTCTTCGGGATGAAGCAAGACATTCAGGATAAGCTTGTTCTTAAATCCAGGGGCGAGTGTCTTGAGACACTCCAGGATATCACGAAATACAGTTATTTCCGTAAAGCCCCATTCTTCCACGGAACCAAAGTGACCTTCAAACTCTTGGGAAACGAACAGAAGAACAAAATGATCTTGAGGAATTCCAAAATGATTCTTTCCATTTTTTTTTGCATCCCCGTCGGCAGGTCCAGCTTTCTCTCTTAACAATGCATATAACGGAGACCCTAATATCTTGATGCGATCTTCAGGAAAACCAAGGCGGATCATTTCATTACCGGCGATCGAATCCACGACGCCGATAGTATCGGGAAGAACGGGGATGGTAACCTCATCAGGCAGAAAGAAACGTTGCCGGTAAGCGTACCAGCAATCCATATATGCAATGGAGGGGACGCCGCATTTGAGGGACAATGTCCAGAAATCCCGGCAGGCGATCCCGTCGCAGTTCCTGTATAATGCAATTGTGTCTGTGATCACGATATCTGGGGAAAGCGCTTTGAACCATTCCGTATTCTTCTCCGGATCACCATCACGCCACCCGACCGTCTCGTAGTCGTACACATCGGAGATACCCCTCCCCCTCAGGTTTTCGCAGACCGGTTTTCGACCGGTGATCACGATGCGGTGCCTTTGCCGCCACTCCTCAATCAGAGGAAGAAGGGCGTTTGCGCCGCCGACCTGCTGAAAACAGAAAAGGAAAGTTTTCATCGGCTCAATCTTATGACCTTTTCGAATGCATCGGCGATATCGTCCATGTCGGCCTTCGTCAATGGGGGATAGATGGCGTTGACACAGATGAGCGAGTTCTGCCAAAGGTCCTCCACGACCGGGCAAAGGCCGGGGCCGTACGTCATCTTCTTCCCGTAGCGGTTGCCTGCCCATGGATATCCGCGCGGTCTAAATGTTTTGGTCGTAAAAACAGGCTGAAGGTGAATCGGTTTCACAAATCCGCTGATAGGTGGAACATGGCGCTTATCATCCACGACCATTTTTATCCCCTCCGCATCCAGGCGTTTCATAAATTCCTGTTTACTGATACCGACATCTTCAGCGTTATAACGGAGGCAATACAGCAGGTAATCATGAGTGCATCCTTTACGAATCGCGGGCGGAGTTATTCCCGGCAACCCCGCAAGTTTTTTCGTCAGATGTTCACACAGCATCCTTCTGTGCATGACCAAGTATTCGCTTTTTTTCAACTGCTCAATTGCGACTGCCGCTTCCAGTTCGGTCATTCGGAAATTGAATCCGACCATATTTGTAATATTCTGAATTCCCATATCCGCCACACAGTTTTCGGCATGATTGCGAAGCAGTTGCAGCCTGAACGCCAGATCATCATCATTTGTGACTGCGATACCTCCCTCTCCGCATTGAATCGTTTTATGTCCATTCAAGCTGTAAGAACCTATATCGGCTATCGTTCCTGCCATTTTGCCTTTGTACTTTGCTATTGTAATGTGGGCCGAATCACTGAGGATTTTGATATTATGTTTTTGGGCCAGTTTCATTATGGGATCCATGTCTGCCGATTGACCGAATAAATCAACGATGATCATTGCCTTGGTACGTGGAGTAATACACCTCTCGATGCTCTCTAAAGACATGCAAAAGGTATCAGGCTCAGAATCGGCAAATACAGGAATTGCATCATAGAAAAGAGGAGCGGTTGCAGAAATAACGTGACTATAAGGTGTAACAATCACCTCATCGCCCGGGCCAATTCCAAAAGCACCCATTGCAGAAATAATAACAGATGTTGCCGAATTCATAGAAATAGCGTGTTTTACACCGCAATGCTCCCTATACATGTCCTCCAGTTCAATAACTCTCTTACCGCCCATAAAAAAGGGGCCCTTGGCACCGATGAAATCGGAAATAACACCGTCTCCAATAACTTCCACCACAGCCCTTTTTTCTTTTTCATCTAATGTCTGATAAGCAGGAAATAGTTTAGAGCGTACCGGTTTTCCACCGTGAATTGCTAATTTGTCCATTCGTGAAGCCCCCTATATTAATTTTGATATCTTTGAACATGAATCGGTCTGTTGTCATTCTTTGCTGAGTTCAACGCCGCTTCGATAACACAAAGATCATCTATCGCGTCTATTGCAGTATTATCAGGAGTGCCCGTCTTCCCGTCCAAAAACGAAATGAGCTGCCTTCCGCCCCTTTTCATGGCTGAGCCATAAGTGGATTTTTTCAGATAAGAATCGACGTACATGAGTTTTTTAAAATTCGGGAACTGAGGATCAATATCCGTTTTAAATAATTCAAAACGTTGCCCGCCATCGAGTATCCGGAGCCTCCCATGCCCTCCAAAGATATCGATTTCGAAAATGCTAAATCCGTAGCCGAGTTTATCAAGGGAAAGCATGTACGCCGGAGTCCCGTTTTCTAATTTTAGGGCAATATCCATACTCGGATCTCCGGTTAATGAGCCCAAGCCATCATCGCCCATGACCTGAACGCTTACGATTTTGCCAAACAGGAATTGCAGAGTATTAATCATCTGGCATCCGTTATGACGGAGGCCGCGAACATAGTATCCCGTGACGGACTGGATAGCACCGAGCCCTCCCCCTCCGAGCAGCTCTTTGACCCGCTGGTGATTTTCATCCCACCTGCGTATATAATCGACGACAAGACTGATATTTTCACTTTGACAGGTTTTATAAACTTCAATAGCCATGTCAAGACTCATTGCCAAAGGCTTTTCTGTAAAGATGAGGCGTGGTGTCTGATATTGCACCGCGTCGAGGATTATCTCGTGGTGGTTCTCATCCGGAGTCGCGATGCTCAAGATATCGAGTTTTTCATTTCTAAGCATCTCTTTATAATCATGGTAACATTTTACAGGAGCCCAAAACCTGTTAAATTCATCAAGTCTCCCGGCGTGAACATCCGCTGCACAAATAAGCTCAAACCCTTTCACGGTGCGGTACATCCCGGCATGCGTATAAACGTTGTTATCACTTTTCCTCTCATCGTAACGTCCGCCGATACTTCCACATCCAATAATTCCGGCTCTATATGCCTTCAACTTTTGCCTACCCTATGCCCTTCTCCTAAGGTTAAACGTCTTTTTAATTTGTCTTGTTCTTTTTGAGTCCAGAACCCTGACTTTGGCACAATTTTGGCGTTGACCAGCGACCACTCCGGATTCTTCTCCAGTAATGCCAAGACATCCCTCATCAAAAAAACCGGCTTAAAATGATAGAGGCTTTCGTAAATTCTTTTTATCAACTCAAAATCTTCCGGTGTATCGAGGGTCCAGCGAAGATGGGAGTAATCGAAATCTTTTTTGTAAGAAAAAACATTAAATCGGTCTTTATGCTGATGCAAGTATGGTATGACGTTGATTTCGTTCAGTACCCGCTCCTTCGACGACAGTACTTTGGTTTCCTCATCTATTCTTAAAAAAGTCTCTTTTTTAAAAATCTCAGCGTCGAGTCCAAGCGGATAGGAACGATCCAGAGTATTGCTCAGGTATTCGACATCGATCCCTTTCTTAAAAAGATTCTTATATGTCTGTAGCATGTCATTGATCACTTCCCAATCAATAAGGGGAGAATCCGCGCCCAATCTTACGACCACATCCATGTTGAATTCACGTGTAGCCTCAATGCAGCGTCCCAGCACATTATTTTCGTCGCCTCTGAAACAATGTACTCCCAAACGCTTGCACAGTTTTTCGATTTCTCTGTCTTTGGGATTAATGGTCGTAGCGACGACGAGCTCGTCAACTTGCGATACTTTTTCCAGCCGCCTGATGACGTGTTCGAGAATTGTTTTTCCGCATAATTCCAGCAGGACCTTCCCCGGCAGGCGGCTTGAGCTCATTCGAGCCAACAGGATGATTCCGGTTTTCATTTAGGGTGTGCTTCCTGTCCTTCCAGATAAATGTTTTTCAGGTAATTTCGATAAGAGCGGGCCTGTTCCTTCCGGCCCATGTTGCTGTAAAGTTCTTCCAGCCTGATAAACGACTTGCGTATATATTCCGTATACTCTCTGAATCTTTCGACGGTTAGATCCAGTCGGTTTGTTCCGCATACGTGGTGAACGCCTTTGGAAAAGGCCAGCAGATCATTATATGTTTCCACTCCTAAAGCCAGTCGGTGATACAGCCTGTTTATAAGGCGTATAGTTTCAATTGCCGCCTGTTCAAGTTTTCCGTTTGATGTCGCAGCCTCAATATCAAACCAGCTCTGCTTCAGCTCAGGGGGACTCAACTGAGACTCGGTTCCGATGGGGAAAAAGATAATGTCGGGAAATACTTTGGGAAAATCATCTGGAGTTCTTATTGAGTAATTGTTGCAACGGGTATAGACAATCCTGAGCTGGTTCACGCCGTTCTCTTCGGCCATCTTCTGATACGTGATAAGATCTTCGTCGGAATCATTATAATTAAACAATATATACTGCCAGATAATGCTTGGCTTCTCCTTATTTAAGCGCGCCTTTTCGTTGGCAATGGCCTTGGTGAAAGCAATTGCCTTCTGCAATGAGCCGTTTTTCCTGTATCTCACGTAGGTCTCCTGCTTTACGGCGTCCACGGCTATTTTAATTTTGTCTAAGCCGGAGGTTACGATAGCCTCCGAATAGGGTCCATTGCCATTAGTGCTAATCAGGATATCCCCACCGAGTTTCTCCCGGACTATTCTGATCATTTGCCATATATCCGGATTGAGGGTTGGTTCTCCCACACCACATATATTTCCCATATTGAGCCGAAGTCCGTTTTGGGACATGTCGGTAACAATTCGCTCAAATACTTCAAGAGGCAACAGTCTGTTTTGTCCTTTCTTATAATAATTGAATCTCTCAACAGTGCACCACTGACAATCCAGCATGCAAAGGGAAGATGGCTCCCAGTGGAACCAATCCAGTTCCGTATCAATTAGCTCCTGCTCGAAGCGGTGATCAAGATCCAGATATGTGCACTGGTCACAAATACCAGGAAACGGCACTATGCCGGAAGACATTGATTTCCGTATATGGCTGAAAAGACCCTTTCTGTAATAATCGCTTATAAATTGGAAAGGACTTCCATCTATGGGAACCTGACCCAGGGTAACGGTTTCGCCTGAGCCACAGTAGCATGGAAGCCTGCCATCGGCTCTCAGGTAAACGCCTCTTGACATGACACATTTCATTTTCGCACTATCTACTCTTAAGCGGGGCTATTGTTTGTCCTCGTAAGTCTCCAGAATGCGGAATTCCGATCTCAGAATGGACATCCAGACCTGGTTATGATAACGGTCGTTTGACCATATCCTTTCCCTGAATTCGCCTTCCTTTTTCCATCCGATTTTTTCAACACACCTAACAAAGGCGGGGTTGAAGGAGCCTGCAAATATTTTGTTCAGATTCAGTTGCGTAAAACCGTGCTTCGTGAGGATGTATATGCACTCGGACCCATAACCCTTATTCCAATAATTCCGGTTTCCGATTAAGATTGTAGGTTCTGCACATCGGTGTACAGGCTGGATATTTACCAAAGCCACATTACCAATGTGGACATTGTCGCTTCTTTCGATTATGGCCAATACGAAGCCTTCCCGCGGGTTCTGTAAATAATAATTATTGTATTTCTTCATGTCATCCCAACCGGAAGGGCGCGGTCTTTTTTGGGAAAACTCGTTGATAGCCGGGTCATTCAGCCATTCCAGATATTCCAGTGTAAAATCCTTTTCAAGGATAGGACGTAAAATGACCCTTTTGCCTCGTATAAACACCAGTCCTTCTTTTTCGATGGTATTCATGATATGAACCTCACAATCTCATTTTTCACGAAGAACGCAGTAAGTTTTTCAACCTTTCCATGAAGTCTTCCGGGTGCCAGGTCGTCATCCCGTATGGTATGAGACCTTGATTTAAAAATTCTGCCACTGCCTCTCCTTCAAGATCGGACGTAGCAATTGGCAAGAATTTCTTGTTCAGATACAGCAATTCATACATCGTCCTTCCGCCTGCGCACACCGCAAAATCACAACCACGCAAAAAGGGAATTATGCTCTGAGCATTGCGCTCGATCCCGAATTGTTGCCCCCTATTTCCGAGCAGATCTTCTATGGATTGACAATCTGAATAGCCGGGCCCCAGAAAAACCCTGAAAAAGATCTGCGGCCATTGCTCTGTCAACAATGCTTCAAGAACTTTCGGAGTGAGTCCGGTGGGGTCCGACCCACCGAATGTCAGAGCAACGTTGGTTAGGCCCTCTTTCCTGACCGGTGTTTCTTTCTTTAGTTCTTCGTCGAAGATCAGGTATTCCGGCCCCAGCAAATACGTTGTTTTTCCATCCGGCTGAATTTTTGTCTTGGCAGGCGCAAGAACACTGGTGTTTAGCAGCACATCAACGCCAGGGTCCGTAAACCTGAAATCATCGACGAACAAAAGCTTCGCTCCATGATTGCGCAGAATGGGGTAATATGACATATCCAGGTCAGTATAAGGGAGATCGATGACCATACAATCCGGGTTAAATTCGTAAAACGCATCGAGTACATATCTGCGTTCCTCAAGAAAAGGTGTTTCTTTAGGAATTATTGTGACCTGTTCGCCAGATCGGGAGGCATGATTGATTCCTTCAGGATGGTTTCGCATTAAAAAAAGATTTTCGCTTCGGTACGTCTCTCTTATGATTTTGGAAAGGATCAGGCATCTGGCCAAATGCCCGAAGGAGAGACCAGGAATGCGCGCCGCATCGACACGAAAAAGCAGCCTGCGGGGCGGCTTCAAATCAAATAAGTTTTTTATCCATTCTTTTGATGATTTCATGAAGGGATATTTTCCATGGTTCTTCATCTGCCGTATTGAACAGCGATTGAAGACGCTGCCAATCTTCTCTTGTATCGACTGTCATCCGCAAATCGGGCCGTGCAAGTTCTCCTTCCATATTTAAAAAATAAATCTTGAACTTGTCCTTGTTTCTCAAGAGATGGAGATTAATATGTTCACGCTCATCCAACTCCTTCACTTCCTGGGCCATATATATCAGCACGCCGGATGAAAATGCATCTGCTCCTGCACCACAAGGAATGTTATTACATTGTGCATAATCCGCATTTTCACTTTTCATTATCATAACGAGACGTTCGATACTTTCCGGACATGTCAGCGGATTATCGGCAGTAACCCTTACCACCATATTTGACGGATATCGGTCAAGGCAATCCACATATCTCTTGAGCACATCGTCTTCATCTCCCCGAAATACCGGAATGCCTTCTTCCAAGCCCCATGATGCAACAATGTCGTCCTGTTGCCGCTCCGATGTCGCAAGCACAATGCTGTATTCCTCTTCAAGTAGACCCGCTTTCAGACGCCTGAGTAGAAAACTAAGGATCGGTATTCCTGAAAGGGGATAAAGCGCTTTGCCGTGAAGACGCTTCGAATTGAAGCGGCATTGTACAATTATCAAAACGTTATTCTTCATCACGCAGGCAAGCGTTTTTTATGGCTTGATATGGAGGGATATTCCTTTTGAGAGTTCTTCCCATTAACCGTACCAGGTCGTTCGGGGAAAGCTCAGATAACGGCCTGCATAACAACAGATCATCCTGTTTTAGAGATTCTCCCCTTCTTAATGCCCGCGCGGAGTAGATGCCCCGGCGGAAATTCTTTGCCAGCGGACGATCAGGACGGTTGAAAATCTTATTTTTATCGCCCACCATTGTCTGGAAAAGTTCGATATCAGAAATAAGCTCCCTTAAGGCCCCCGGCTCTACTGAATGGTAATGATCCCCACCTTCTTTTGCGGAGTCGAGTGTAAAATGGGTTTCAATAACGTCAGCCCCCAACATAGCAGCTGCGAGACAGGCTTTCGTTCCTGGATAGTGATCCGAATATCCAACAGGTAGATTAAATATTTCCTTAAGGAAAGGAATGATATTCAAATTCAAATCTTGCGCATCCGCTGGATACTTGGAGATACAATGCAAGAGCTTGACCGACCCACTTTTTTCTTGATCCAGAAATTCCAACGTTTCTGCAATTTCAGGAAGTGTCGTCATACCGGACGACAGATAGATCGGTTTGCCGGTTTTCGCTATGTGTCCCAGCAGATGCCGGTTTGTGCAATCCATGGATGCCACTTTGTATGCCGAAACACCCACCTTCTCGAGCAATTCGACGGCCCATGGGCTAAAAGGTGTTGATAAGAAATGAATCCCGCAGTCGGCTGCCGCACGGAAAAGCTCCCGGTGTTGGGAGAGGTTCATTTCACCGTATTTTATCGCTTCATAGTGGGGGGAGCTCGGTAAAGCAATATCAATTGCTCTGAAGGTCTGAAATTTGACGGCATTTGCACCTGCTCCTGCCGCACTCTCAATCATCTTTCTGGCTGAAGATAGACTTCCTTCATGATTAAATCCAATTTCGGCGATAATATAAGGAGATTTACCCGTTCTTTTCTTTTGCTTGGAGATCATTTTATTACCTCTACCAGGATAAAAATGTATTTTTCGGGTCCCTCAAATCCTTCCCAGCGATTCAAATTGGATTTGATATTTCCAGCGTGAGCTCGATAGTCGTCACCGAAATCCTTGAAAGTGAGAAATGAAACGATGCGCATTCCGAGATTATCGTATAGATTCTTATAATCGTGAGATACGATATTGGTCTTGAACGCCCTCTTCTCCCTTAATTCCGGTGTTGTATTGTTTTCATCGTATTCCATATGAATTACATATTTCCTGCAGACCCGGATCATCTCCTGAAGGGCCAGCCGAATTTTTGAGGGATGAATATTCATGAAGACCCCAAGAGAGAATCCGACATCGAACGAATTGTCTTTGAACGGCATGATGCAGTTGTCGCCGTTTACAACCGGAATTTTCAGGTCCTTTAGATAATGATTGGAATTTAGCAATTGAGTGACGCTGAAATCCAGGCCACTGACCCTCACGGAGGGAAATGCCTGTCTAATACGCTTGATATTCCATCCGAAACCGCAACCGGCCTCAAAAAAACTCTCGAAATCAAGCTGCCTTAATTTATCAACGAGCATGTCCTGAAAATATACCTCTCTGTCGAGATAACCGGAAGCAATGATCTCGTCCATGTAGACCTGTCCACGGTCTTTCCAGTAATCCTTCTGGCTCTTGAGCTTTGGCAATTTTATCCCGGCATACTTATAGAGGAGCAATTTCGCATAATATTTCACCTTGAAAAGATCGATTCCGAGGAACTTGTTCCAATACGTCTGATGATTTTCCATCATGTCACTAACTCTTCGTACCGTGTCCGGCAAAATCCTTCTTGTACTCGTACGTAAAGTCATTGCGTTCATAACTTCCAATTTCCAAATGAATCTGTTTTTTGATGGCACCGTGATGGCATTTATTGCAAACGGCGCTGTCCTTCTTGCGACCTGCCAGATGCAGTTGCCGCTGTTTTTCCTGAAGGATGTCCCATGCCTCTTGCACCGAGTAGTCGGCTACATTGCCGAGAATTTCCTCCATCTGGAAATCCGACGGGCATTTCAGATAATTCCCTTTGCTGGTTATACAAATTCGCTGCCAAAGTCTCGGACAGATAAAGTTATCGTCTGGAATAAGAGTGTATTCTTTAAAATTCATATCCGGATTGTAGGCAACCCTATCGACTATGGATTTCATTAAACGGACATAGCCCTCGGGGTCATCTTTAATGGCGGACCAGATCGTCTGGACATTGAGCAAGGTATTGGCTTTGAGGTCATTCCTTACCCGACGCAGTGTTCTTAATTTTTCAAGGGACTCCCCATATTTCAAAGGTTTCCTGATGGCTTCGTACTTCTTCCCCAGTCCGTCGAAACTCATCGTGACCCAGTCAACGCCCGCTTTCATGAGATCATAGGCGAGCTTTTCCGTAATCAACCCGCCGTTCGTGTTGATCCACACTTCTTTTACGCCCTGCTCTTTCGCGTACCGGACCATCTCCACGATATCAGGGTGCATCAGCGGCTCTCCTCTCATGCTGAATTTCAAGGTGAAAAGCCCTGCACGGCCACACTCACCTACGATTTTCTTATACATCTCCAGCGGCATGAAATCATTTTCTTCAATATCCATGTACTGCCGGAAGCAGTGGTCGCATTTGATCTGGCACTTGCTACTGACCTCGATGTCCACATTCAATGGGAAAATGGTGGTCTTCTTCTTGGGATAGTATTTCCATTGATATCTGTTTATAAAATAAGAAAGAAATTTGCCTTTGCCCCTGCGATATTCGTTTCTCAAATATTCAGCATTGGTTTCGCAACTGAACTGGACCAAGGTTTCAGATCTTTTCATCTTGCATCATCCTCTCGTATTTAATCTCGGAGCGTAGCTGGCAAATTCCGATACCTGCGGCACGGGCTTGAAATTCCTGTCACATACCCGCGACAACGACACTGCAAGCAGTGGAGCAACGATATTTTTTTGTCTTTCTATGATTGAGCCGACGGTGTCATTAGGTTCCACCGGAACATCCAACTGATAAATGATGTCGCCCGTATCGATACCCTCATCTATATAGTGGCATGTGAGCCCCGTTACCTTTTCTCCTTTGCTAATGACCCATTCAGTGGGTGAGGGTCCTCTATACTTTGGAAGCAAGGACGGGTGGATATTGATACTCCCGTATTTCGGGGCAGAAAAAAGCGTTTTGGGGAGAATACGCATGAAGGCGTGAGATATGAGCAGGTCGATATTTGATTTTATGATCATCTCCCTGAGATACTCGAAGGAGGCCGATTCCTGGACAATCACCCTGTAACCATTCTCGACAGCATAATCATAGACCGCATTGAACCATTGATCTAGATTCCCCTTTTGGTATTGGGTTACAACCAGCGCTATTTCCACATCGGGCAAATGCCGGAGACTCTTCAGAACTTCCAGCCCTAAACCCCAGTTGACCAGCAAGATGATCCGCATTACAACTTTTTAGAATCGTCTTTCCACAATTTCCCAGATGCTAATATTGGGATCTCCCTGGGAACCGTGCCGACAATTGGCGCAGGAATTGAGTTCCATCCGGCGCCCTGCCGCGTGTATCTTTCTGACCCTGTTCATCAGGTCGCTGTGCCACATCTCGTGGATTGATCGAGTTCCGACATTTCCCAAGATTATATCGTCCGCATTCCAGCCGGTGCAGCACTGGGCCTCGCCGTTATAGCCGATCACAATACGCTCCCACGGATACTGGCATATAAAGTCTGTTTTGATTTTCATCGGACCCTTGAAGTTAATATAAGGATTGCGGACAATGTAATCAGAGACCTCTCTCATTGTGTGGTAGTATTTTTCGGGATCGTCTTTAATGGCGGGCCATATGGTACAAACACGAACCTGTGGAAGTTGGCTCTTCATTTTCTCCTTTTTTTTCTGCAAGGTGGCAAGCCTGTCATAATTTTGCTCGAATTTTGCTGGATACCTTATGGATTCGTAAACATCGCTGATCCCGTCAAATGACACAGACACGTAGCTGAGTTTGTTTTCAATGAAACAGTCGATCATTTCTTCATCGATATAGAAGGCATTGGTCAGAAAAGAGACGTTTTTTATCTTGCTGGTTGCATAGGCGATCATTTCCTTGATCCTGGGATGGGTCAGCGTTTCACCCCGCCACGACAGGCGGATCGAGAAAACGTTGTTTTCGGCACACTCGTTAACAGCCTTTTTGAAAAGGTCAATATCCATCTGCCCGGTCTTTGTAAACATGCTCCGGTAGCACATGGGGCAGTTCATATTGCAGGTGCTGGCGGATTCGAGGTCTACATGGAGGGGGAAAGGCGTCACGATTGTGTTCTTGGGTCCAAGATACCAGTTTAACCTATTGAAAAAGTAATCAATGAAATACCCCTGATTGAGAATAAAATTCCAGTAACGTTCCGGTGTGTCAAAAGGCTTCTGATGGAAATTTATGTCAAGTCCTTGATCCAGCTCTCTTGTATTCTGGCCTACAAGATCATCGAGAATGCTTTTCTGGAAAAGAAACTCCTGGGGCGAAATCGTGTCTTGAATAAATCCGAGCCAATCGCGGAGATTTACCGAAAAACCTTTTAATTCGCCTTGTTCGCGTTTTAACTCGGCATGGGCGCCGTCTTTAAATTCCTGGATAAAACGCAATGCCCCGTGATTTTCCAGCGATACGGGGATAGAAATGTCAAAATGAATAATCAATTTTTCGTTCTGCCTGTCGTAAAATGCTGAAAGCATCGATTTACTCCTGTCAGTTTACAGTTGCGATCCCGACACGGCCCCGGACGCGAGGGGTTTTATTCGTCGTACGAGTAAATCTTGATCTTGTATTTTCGGCCAAGATGTTCAAACCACGCCGGGTATTTTTCGTTGTCGACGATTCTTAAGTGATTGAAATTTTCGATGATGCTTTTCCGGGGATCCAAGGCATCGTCGATCGACCTCCGTCGCGCATAATAGGTCGGATCGCCTATCTGCCGCTTTCCCTGAATTTCAGGCCAGAGCTCGACGAACCTACGTACAAGCTCCGCCGTCTTTTCTGCCTGTTTTCTCCGGATCTCGCCAAGGAGTTCCGATCCGTCAAGCGCCATAAAATCTTGCAGGTAGATCGGCCCTGCATCCATTTCCTCGGTCGCCTCGAAAAGGACGATCGGGATAAGGCTTTTCCCCTCCAGCACCTGCCAGGCAACCGGGGACCAGCCCCTCCCACTGGGAAGATCACTTTCATGAACGACCAGATTATTTTTATTTCGCTTCAGGATCTCACCTCGCACCATGGATGTGCATCCCAATAGGAAGAGTATGTCTCCTTCTGGTATATCCCAAGAACTGAGACATAACTTCACATAATGGAGTTCCGCCAGAGCCTCTTGGATCTGCTTTGCATAAGGAAGAATCCAGGAATCCGGATTATCAACCAGAATGGTTATCCTTAGTGCCTTGCGCATTAATGAGTTTCCCGCATCATGAGGTAATCGAGGGCGGAGAGCATCGGAATGAATTCTCCATGCAACTGGCTGTAAACGGGGTGATTGAATTGTTGCCATGTAACCCGGATATTTTCTCGTTCGAATAGAGTTTCGTCCAGATAATCCTTGGACCCCAATCCGGTTAGATATTGGTCCCCCCCGGCATTTTTAACCAGGTCTATTAATCTCTGGCTGGAAGTGGATTCTACGTTATAGTCGGAAGCGAATTTCAGAGGCGTTGCTATTCCGAGTTCGGCGGCTATAAAATGCAACAGGTCCATATTCAGATCAATCAGGAACGGATGATTTTGCTCGTATATAGCCTTTATCTTTTCGTAACACCGTCTAAAATTCGGTGCTTTTTTATAATTTAGTTCGATGGTTCTAAGATGTTTATCGCGCCAGTTCGTCTCGTCATCGATTTTAACGTCTTTCAAGAGCTGATGGTACTGCCCCTTTTTCGACACCGGAACAGTAAGCCAGGCGGAGCCGGCATGTGTTTTGATCTGATCCCGATGGTGCCAACCCCGGCGTAGGAACTGGACATCATCCAGAACGATGTACAAATCACTATTCCGCCATCGGTCGAAAAAGCCGAGCCAAGGGAGAAAATCCGGTTGATGGATGGTGACAATCACGATACAGTACTTGAAAGAAAAAGATTCATTCTGGTTTTCAGATTAGATACCGGACCACTTCGAAACTTTCAGCGTATTTGACGCCTATCTTCTGGCCGTCGTTCTTATGCTGTTTCGTGAAAAAATCGAGCCACCGGTATTGGACACGCTTGAGTTCGGATTCGTGCTTCTTGATCACTCTTATCTTTTTATCCATGACGTCTGTAATATCGGAATAGAAATTCCCCCGAAATGACTGCTCCGTGTCATAAAAATTGCTTCGGTACATCAAAAATTTTGTTACATGCCTACCCGCCATCAGCGTACTTTTCGCAGCGTATTGATGGTCTCTATGAAGATCGCCGGTCCAGTGACTATAAATAGTATCGATCTTAAGCTCCTCGATTTGGTGGGTGATCTCCTTGGTTAGAGATTCATCAAACGGCACCATGAATGTTTCATAATTCAAGCATATCAGTTGAGCTCCAATAATCTTTGCCGCCTTTAGACCTTCTCTATACGCAATTTCCGCGCTTCTGATAACGTCACCGTTGGGATTCTTGTATGCAGAATTTGTTATGACCAACATTGTAACCGTATCTCCCTGCTGGATGTGCTTAATAAGCGTTCCACTACAGCCAAGATCAAGGTCGTCATAATGGGCTCCTACCCCTAAAACGTTCATTGCTTTTTAACTCCTTTACGAAAATATTCGGTGATCATATCGCAGACATATTGAATGGTCTCATCATTCATTGACGGATAAAGAGGCAGCGTCACTTCTCTTCCCGCCACATCCTCAGTAATGTTCAGACATATATCGGCATAATTCAGCCTCTGTCTGTAATACGCAAATTTATGAATAGGAGGATAATGGATGCTTGTTTGGATTCCTTTCTCCTTCAAATATCCCATAAACTTTTCCCGGTTGATATTCGATCCGAGCAATACCGGATAGATGTGATGTGAAGAGATGCCAACATGATTTCTGAATGGTATCGAAACGCCTTGAATATCTGAAAGTCTTTCCGAATATATTTGAGTTAACCTTCCCCGCTTTCTATTGCACTCCTGTAATTTTTTGAGTTGGACAATACCTATCGAGGACCGTATCTCATCCATGCGATAGTTAAACCCTTGTTCCACAACATCGTAACTGAAGGCATGTCCCCGGTGCCGGTCCATTGTCACACTGGTCATTCCATGGGAACGCATTAGTCTGATTTTATTAGCCAGTTCGTCATCGTTTGTTGTCATCATTCCGCCTTCGGCCGTAGTCATATTCTTATTAGGGAAAAAACTGAAACAGCCGACCTGTCCAAGCGTGCCACATTTCCTGCCGCTGTATTCCGCACCATGCGCGTGCGCACAGTCTTCGATGATCGACAGCTTGTATTTATCGGCGATTTTGCGTACCCGGTCCATGTTGCAGGGGAATCCCGCGTAATGAACGACTTCGATGGCTTTGGTCCTCTCAGTAATTTTTTTTTCTATATCATCCGGTGAGATATTGAAATCATCATGACTGGTAATGTCTGCAAAAACAGGCGTTCCACCAGCACAAATAATAGAATTTGCACAGGCAACAAATGTTAGAGCAGGACAAATCACTTCATCGCCGTTTGTAATACCGAGAGAAAGATTTGCCAGATGCAAAGCGGCGGTTCCGCTTGAAACAGCAATTGCATGCTTGACTCCGAGAAATTCAGCATACAATTTTTCAAATTTTGCCGTAATATCGCCCATGGTCAGCCAACCGGATCGGATTACCTGCTGCGCAGCTTCCACTTCTTTTTCATCAAATGCAGTATCGAATAGAGGCACCTTCCACATCATAATGTCCTCACTAACCATTTTTTTCTGGTAAAAATATATCTATCATTTGTTCGAATTCATCCTGAGCCCGTATGTAGTCATCGTGGCATCCGATATCCAGCCAATAATCATCACACGGATATCCAACAACTTTTTTCCCGCTCTCAATCAATCGCAGAACGAGTGTTGGAAAATCCAAATATGTGTCCGGTTCAATGTATTTGAGCACATCCGGTTCGTAAACGTAGATACCCATGCTCACACTATATTCCTTATTTGGCTTTTCTATGTATCCGGTAAGGATATTATCTTGACCCGCCTCAATTACACCGAGATCAATTTTGACTTGCTTTTTATGCATTCCGATAGTCAGGATACCACCATGGCCTTTGTGGTAGGCTACCAGCTTTGAATAGTCCATTGAGGTCAAAATGTCCCCATTCATTACGAGAAAAGTCTCGTTCAGATCGGGAATCATCTTTAAAGATCCCGCTGTGCCCATAGGTTTGGGTTCTTTGAAGTACGAGAGGTCTATAAGTGGAAGTTGTGAATTGGCAGTCTGAAAATACGCAACGATGAGCTCCGCCAGATAACCGACATTCAAGACAATCCTTCGGAAGCCGTAATAAGCGAGCTGTCGAATGATTATATCGAGAATAGGTCGGTGACCTAACGGCACCAAGGGTTTTGGAAAAATGGTGGTATAAGGCGCCAGCCTTGTCCCTTTTCCGCCTGCTAAAATTACGGCTTTCATTTCTAAACGATGTAGTGGCCTATTTTATATCTGTGAAGATTTTCTGATATCCAATCGATGGTGTATCCTAATCCTTTTTTCAAGGGTGTCTTTGGGATCCAACCGAATGTTTTTTGAGCCAATGTACTGTCGGCAAGAAGTCGCTGCACCTCACTTTTCTCAGGCCGTATGCGTTGCTCATCTTTAATGATTTTGATTTCACTCTTGGTTATTCTAGATATTATCTCAGCTATTTCACCTATAGATATCTCAAACCCTGATCCGATGTTGAATGTTCTGCCGATGGCTTCATCGCATTCTGCAATTTGAGCGAAAGCCTCTACCGTATCTTTCACATAAGTAAAGTCTCTTGTCGGGCTGAGATCGCCAAGAAAAATTTCCTTCCCAGTCAATGCTTGAGTAATGATAGTCGGAATCACGGCTCTGGCAGACTGTCTCGGTCCATATATGTTGAACGGCCTTATTATCATCACCGGAAGTGAGTATGAACTAAAGAAGCTTTCCGCTATTTTGTCGGCCCCTATTTTGCTTGCCGAATAAGGAGATTGTCCCTGCAGTGGGTGGTTTTCATCAATGGGAACCTGGAGCGCCGAACCATACACTTCGCTCGTCGAGGTATGAATGACTTTGACGACGTCATGATCCCTGGAGGCAGTCATGACATTAAGCGTCCCCATAATGTTGGTATCGATGACCTCTCTCGGATGAATATATGAATACGGGATGGCTATCAGCGAACCCAAGTGAAAAACAATTTCCACCCCTTTAACAGCTTTTTGGACGCAATCCACATCTCTTAAGTCCCCGGCGATGATTTCCAGTTGTGATCTTTTATCGGAAGGAATATCCTGGAGCAACCCTTGATCATTCCTGGAATTATAGCGGATCAAACACCTGATAGTGTATCCCTCTTCAAGCAATCGCTCGACCAGGTGGCTGCCGACGAATCCCCCCGCGCCGGTCACCAGAACTTTTTTAGACTTCAATTCCATACGATTTATTTTAGCTCCGTATATATGCTATAAAACTGCTCTCCCGAATCGATGAAATCGCTGAAATTTCTTATTATTTCCAGATGCCTGTCCTGTGTGAGCTGATTCAAAAAATAAGAAAAAATATCAGTGTGAACTCGTTGCTGTTCCGTGAGTTCTGAAAGCATCTGCGTGTACGACCTGAAAACAAGGTCATCTACAGCAGACGTTCCATAGTGCACAAAATAAAACTCGTACAATTCGTCCAATTTAATCTCTTTTTTCAACGAGTTCAAATTGAGCAACATATGTTCATATTCTGATAGAGTCTTTGGATTCCAGTTAAAGTCGTATGCCATATGCGGATTGTCACCTGCATTAATGACCTGGACGCCGAGAAGAGGATACTCATGACCTACCGTGCCGTAACAGGTAAGTACGAAATTAATCCCTTCCGCAGCCAGTTGATAATGTGATGTATCAGGCGGAATCATTTCAAACCGTGGGTATTTAACAATTATCCTTTCCAGAATCTCTTTGGCTCCGGGAAGGAGATCCCGATGGGTCTTTATATACCAGTCATACTCTGTTTTCTGAGACAGTTCTCCCAGATAGACAAGCCATTCATAAAAATCCATGAACAAAAGACCGCCATAGCAGTTCGGGCTGTCGTAAAACTCATGAGGGCAAATAAGAACCTTAATATGGTCAGTTTTTCGTAGCACGGGTCCAGTATTCCCACTGGAAGCAAAAGCCGACTTCGTTGAATACGGCATATCTACACCGACTTCTCCTTCCAATCGCCTCGATATCTGTTTTTTTGCCCATTCCAGACCCCACTTTTGCTTTTCCGTGGAAAAGGATTTGAACTGATTCCGATATTCTGTGAAGGTATGCGAAAATTCTCCCGCCTTAGGCCAGTAGGAAATTGAGCGCGCATGCGCCCCATACAGCGGTATATGAAAGAGCTGGCCTGCGGTCTTCAGAATGATATTGTGCATACGCAAAGGTTGGCTGATGCTTACGGCACGGACATCATGAGTCTCAAAGAAGTCTCGCCAGAATACGAATGTTTCTATACCTTCCTTTATTAAATCCGACAGCCTCGGATCGCCCAGATGGATGGTGGGCTCCGTGAATCTCATCAGATACTCTTCATAGATGTCAATACCGATCCAGACGTCGTCAATTCTCAGCTCAAATATATCCTTTTTTGTTTTCAATCCGGGAGCAATTTTTCTTAGAATGTCGAGGCTTCTATGTTTCTGCTCCGTATTCGGGGTCGGTGAAACATGGCGGTTTACATTGAAAGACTGATATATTTTTCTCCATTTTCTGTTGCGGTGTTGTCTTGTCAAACCAATCGATGCTATAGTAGCTTTTCGTTTCTGTGCCAGTATATTCAGTAAATAGCTGCGGGCAATTTCGGTCTCTGCAACTGGATAATAATCAAACAGGACGAGTCTTGATCCGGCGTTATTCGCCCATCCCTTCCATACTTTTTGATTATGCCGCATGAATTGTTTCGTGTGCTTATCAATCAAATTACCCTCAAGGCGGCTTATTACCTTCGATGCAAAGTTGGACGGATCCTGGAACAGCATTGCGAGTTTACCAGCAATATTTTTTGAATCAGCAAATTTCATGCGTCAACCTTTATAGATTACCAAATCCCTGCGAGTCAGCGAAAAAGGCTGTCTGATATCCTGTTTGTGTATCTTGGCTGTGCACCCTTCTCTTTTTGCAACCCTGACGAGAAAATCTCCGTCTATGACCATCGGAAGGTTTTGACCATCATCTCTCAGGGCAACCGACCTCTGAAACAAACGGTCGTATTCTTTCCTGTTCATATTGAACTCTTCCAATAGTTTCAGTTCTTCCTTCGTCTTTTCCCGTGTGTCAAATTCTTCTTTGGCCTTTCTTTCCGGTATTTCTCCCACCAAAATATGACCATTTATCTTACAAACTCGAATTAATTCCCGAATGCATCTTTCAATCTGTTTTTCATTTTCCAAGTAATGCAGAACCGCATACATGATAACCTTGTTAAAAGATTGATCGGCAAACGGCAGATCCGTCGCCATGCCTTCGTGGATTTCAATGTTATGGATTTTTTCTTCCAGGCATTTCTCCCGGAACCGAGCCACCGCCCTTCCGGCTGGATCCACTGCGTATATATGCCGGCATTTCCGGGCAAGACGGGTCGTCAGTAAGCCCGTTCCGCATCCCACATCCAAAACGACATCGTCCTTCGCTAACGGTATCTTTGAAAGAATGTCACCAATGATAATATCCGGGTCAACACAAACTGGTCGCCCTGATGAGTAATAGTCTCCCATATCAATCATCTGGTTGAACATATCAATGGCTTTTTCGTTTGAATACACTAAATCAACCCCTTGAACTTTCTGACAAATGACTCATAAAGGCTCGAATCTATGGAAGCATATAGGGGTATCGGTACACACCTCCTATAATCCGGGCTGAACATATTTCTGTTGATGTCAAAGTGATATATGCCTGTATAAACGCCAACCTCCCGCAACCAATCATCTACCTTCTTAAGCATCAATTCATCATCACTGAAAACCGGGTAACACAGGGGGGCCATTTCCTCAAGGCAGTCCCCCTCCAATAAGAATGATCTGTCCTTGAGATTTTCGAGAAGATACAAAAAATGACCATTTTGCTTCCTGAATATTTCCCTTATCTCTTTGTCATTCCTCGACAGTTTACCTCTAATTCCTTTACACGCAGGATACGCAAGGAGTGTTGAATACCATTTCATCAGATCGACTGTATGATCGGGATTATTTCTCTTCTGGATATCCTTGCTGTAGTAATGAATATAAGTCCATTCCCCACGAAGAGATTCCCACAGTTCCCGCAACGATGGGCTGTGATTAAGCTCGTGAACAATATATTCCAGGAAAGATTCGTTGTTTATCCTTAAGGCCCCCGCGTAAGTCATTTCAAATATTTTTGAAAGCGAACATATTGCGGTATCTCCGAACTCGCCTATCCTTATGCCCGATGTTTTTCCCCAGAATCCGTGGGCACAATCTTCAATGATTGGAATAGGCCTGTCCGGCAGCTCTTTGCTAATCGCTGTAAAGTTCTGCGGGAAACCCCAATGGTGATACAACAATACCGCCTTTGTTCTTTCCGTAAACCGCAAAGAGATAACTCCGATTGCAACGATGGATTCAAGAATACATGAACTCAAATAGGGTGGTACAAAAATTTCTTCATTCCTTCCAATATTGGCGGCCCTTAGGGAAAGCATGATGGCCGCTCTGCCTGAACTTGTCAGAAAAATATTCTTAGTTCCAAAATTGTTACACAGAACACGCAGAAAACGATTCTTATCGTTTCGAAAGAAATGCCGGATATACGTTTTCCAATCTAATGTTTGCCAGAATAACAGGGGCTTTTTAACCATTACTTCAGACAACCAGCAAAAGACTCTTTCTGCTTGTTCCATTCCACTTCAAAGTACGGCTTAGGCAAGGCATTTAAACTCGTTTTAAAATCTCCTCTTTGCGGAGAATTGATTCCTAGAAAATCCCACGTCTGCAATCCCATAGCCTTGCATAGCCTGATACTTTCAAGTGTAACGTACGTATAGCTGCCGGTGTTTCTGTACTGCGGATCCGTCGCGCCGAACATGGAATAAGCACAATGGTCATCGTACAGAAAGAGTGCAGCCGAACATGGCTCTCCGGTTTTGGTTCTGCAAGACAAAAGTTGGCCGAAGCCATTGGAAAGAGCCGCTTCGGAAATGGAACGCAGTAACCGTTGCGGCCTTTTATCCCACGGGAGGCCCTGCCGTTCAAATGTAAGCTTGTGCAGATGATCGAGCATATCGATATCTTCTGACTCCTCGACTTTCAAGTTGTCCGACACAGATTTGCGGTAGTCCCGCTGCCGGTTTCTTCGAATGGTTTGAAAATAATCATTAAAATCGATTATCGTCGATAGGTCAATCAACCCGGTGTATCTAAGATTTATCTTGAATTGCCCGAGCTCCGGTTCGTGATAGTGAAACCACTGTATCCCGCGGAGGTCTTCTGCAGCGTGATGCATACAAAATGAAAGTTTGTCGTAACGCTCGGACAGCCCCTTCAACAAGGCTTCAGTAACCTCCAATATCCAAATTGCCGTGTTATGCGGCGGCAACTGGGCCCCTGCAAACAGCAATCCTTGATATAAAGTAAAGGGTTGGGGCGCCGCTAGAATCTCATCGTTATGCTTTAAGATCACTGCGCCTACCTGTGGTTTTCCATTATCTTCCACAAGCCAAAGATCGTATTCCACGTCCATCGCATTTAGAAATATGGTACGACAAAAAATATTGCTCTGAGGAGAGGCCGACACAAGTTCATTCCATACTGTCGGTTCCCGGCAGAGGTTCAATGATAATTTTGAATCTACCATGGCGTGTATAAGAAAATTACCCTGTTATCCTTCTGATTAAAGCACAGCATCATTTATTCAATTGGTTCAATATCCAAGCACAGCATTTTATAAAGTTCGGGCCTGGAAAGAAGCCGGTGGTTTAATTGAAGCGCATGAATTCAGGTCATCAATGAGATGATTGTTAATTTTATATATTTTATCTGCTATTTCTATCATTGCAGACTGATGGGAGATGATCAGGATCGCCACTTTGCCGCGCAAATCGCGCAGTGTATCACGGATTGCAGCTTCTGTTTTGGGGTCAAGAGCCGTTGTTACTTCATCCAGAATCAACAGGCTCGGCTTATGAACGAGCGCCCTGGCAAGAGAAATGCGCTGCCGCTGCCCTCCCGAAAGCTTTGCACCGCGCTCGCCGATCACAGAATCCATTCCTCCGGAAAGACTCGCTACGAAATCCCATGCCCCGGCATTTCGAAGCGCCTCCTCCACATCGGACCGAGTTATTTTCTCCTCACCTAGTGAAACATTATTATATATAGAGTCATGAAACAGAAACATTTCCTGGGGTACATACCCAATCATCCGACGCCAAGCCTGCAGATTCAACTCGTTCAGAGGAATACCATCTATTTGAATACATCCCGACTGAGGCTGGAAAAGGCCTATAATTAAATCGGCTATAGTGGTCTTTCCAGCACCTGAAGGACCGATAATTGCCACGATATTACCTGCAGGTATTTCCATAAATGAGTTTTTTAAGACAGGCTTTTCTCCATAAGAAAATGTGACATCATGCAACATTATATGCATCCGGAAAGATGGCAGAGAGCATTTCTCGGTATCGTGTTCCTTCTGCTCTTCAGCGCGCTCAATACTCCCAAGAAGCGACCACAATGCACTTTCCCCCGAGACCACAGCTTGATAGTAAGATTGTGCGGAATAAATGCGATTTATGGCACGGTTAAACAATATGATCATGATAAATATTGTGGAAAACTGATACTTGCCAAAGGTTAGTGCGACATAAATACCGATTGAGAGGATGATCATGAGTAACGGCTCTTGGAAAGCTTTCAGCAGTTCCCCGGCAATTACTTGCCGCTGTTGGACTTTGTTCAGATCTTCGGTTTCCGCCTCCAGTAGTTTCTGAAGGTTTGTTTCCCTGGCCATGGCTTTGATGGGCTTGATGCCCTGAAGGGCATCTGTCAGGCGCGCGATGAGAGACTTCATTACTTCGGTTTGCTGCTCACCGGCATGCCTGCTCATCCTGATGAAACCGGTCATCGAGAAGAGAAGGGAAACCGCAATAACGACCGATACAAGGGTTATTTTCCAGGATAAAAGAACAGCAGCAGCGCCATACACCATAACCTGAATAATGCCCGCAATTAAAAGAACCGCGTGCTGATAAGCGGATGAAGCCCTCATCGCCTCGCTGCCAATGGCATTAGTAAAAAAACCTGCCTGCTGACCGACAAAGTAGTTCCAGCGGGTCGCTAATAATACTCTTATCAGCTTTAAACGAAGATCAGTCATGACATAGGCCACGGTATAGCCAGCCTGCTTCATAGCAAGGAACATGAAGGAACTCTTAATAGTTATTCCGACGACAATTAAGCCGAGCATGATGGAAAGTTTGGGCTCGATGCCTAAAAATGCGAACGCGCCCTTTACGATCAGTCCGATCTCTGAATTGCCTGTTATGCTTCCGGATGTGACAATCTCAATCAAGGGGAGCAACGTCAATATACTTAAACCTTCCGCAAAACCTGAAAAGAGAAAACAACCTAACATCAGCGCGCTGCGCCAAGGATAGGCTTTCATAAAATAAGTGATGATATTCCAGCTTTTCATATTCTAATTCTTCTTCATGAGACTAGATATTAATTCTATAATGCGCTGTGCTGCCCCGAGAGTTGGCATATGGTTATTTCGAACAGGAGAGATTATCGGATTTGATTGAGCAAAGTCGTTAAGCATTCTTTGTAATGCGTCTCGGGTCGTTACATGGGGAATCATCCCATCCCGGACACCGGACAACCAATACATCTCTTCGACACGGGGAAGGATTGAGAGCGTCTGTCTTCCCAAGAGTGCTGCCTCCATAAGGAGCATAGAAGTCATCCCCACCACCAGATCGGCACAGAAGACCAACTCTAAGGGGGGCAATTCATAATCAATGTGATCAAAATCAGTTGTGTAAATATGGAAATCGTTCTGATGATCCTTGGGATGAAGACGCAGGACTAGATAAGGACGTTGCTGCAGCGTCTGTGCAGCCATCAGGAATTCTTCCAAGATGATCTCCGTCCTGCCTGTCCGGTTTCCCCAGCCTTGCAGTGTATATTCCTGTAAAGGAGGAATGGGCGACAGCAGACTGACTCGCTCAGACCCCTCGCTCAAAAAAACGATGACCTGTTGCCGGTCAGCAACCGCCGGTAGGAATTGCCGTCTCCAGTTGTTACGGTCTTCCGCCGTCCATGTCCGTCTAAGGCTCAAGACGTAATCATATTGAGGGTGGCCGCAGATTACCGTCCTGTCGGCTCTTGCACCAATCCGGATAAAGTCATGCCTCGTCCAGTCATCGGGAACCAAGATCCAATCCGGGGCAAAGAACAGGGCTTCATTGCTGTTTCCACGAAAGCGGTACTCAGAATTCATGCCTGCATCGATAAACGCCGCCGTAACGATGCCGTATTGCTGAGCTGCTCGGATAAGTTGCAGTCCAAGAGAATCAGGACTTTCTGAAGTCCCCGTCAGTAAAAGTCGCGGTTGTAATTGATGGAGAATAGATTCTGGTGTGGCAAACTCATCCACAGCAATAAAAGGAATCTGACGATTCAGAAGGACATTCCTTGCCAAACCTGTGGCGTAAACAACCGAATGCCATCCATTTTCGGCTAAAGATCCAGGGAGGGATGCCACATAATGGGCTGGTCCGGGGTCCTCTACGAACATTAAGATATCCGTACCATCCGTCATCTATCAAGAGCCTTCAGATCATCCAGAAGATCCCATACCTTATGAAAAGCGCTAATCACCTGATTGACCTCCTGATCGGTAAAAGTATAGACGCACATTCCAATCTGCATGAATGATTCATCATGCAACATTTCGGCAACCGGACAAATGCCTTTTCGGTAGGATACATGTCCTTTATAAAGTTCGGACGACCAGGGAAATCCTTTGGTTCCAAATGCAATCTTGTTTTGATAAACAGGCAACAAATGCAGATTTTGATAACCTGCGGTTACAGGTACACCTTCGGCCTGCAATGCCTTGACAAGGGTCTGCCGTGGGACCCCTGTCTCCTCCCGGTCATAGAGAATCGGATAGACGTAATACACATGATCACAATCCGGTGCGACAAAAGGTATCCTCAAGCCATTCAATTCTTCGATTCCTGCGGATAACCTGTTAGCCGCCGTTTTTCTCTGGGCTATAAGCATAGGCAGTTTTTTTAACTGTTCTATACCAATCGCCGCTTCTATCTCAGTCATACGAAAATTAAACCCTATCATGTTGGCGAGATTTTTGACCCCCTTATCTCCAACTACAGCTTCAGCGTGGTTCCGAATCAACTGCATTCGCTCCGCCAGCAATGGATCATTGGTCACACAAACACCTCCTTCACCGGTATGGATGTGTTTGTGGTAGTTCAAACTATAAACCCCGATATCAGCAATTGTGCCGGCATATCGTCCCTTGTATAGGGCGCCGGGTGCCTGTGCACAATCCTCTATAACTTTGAGATTGTGCTTTTCCGCAATTAACATAATTTTATCCATATCCGCGGCGTGTCCGAAGATATCTGTAACCATAATCGCTCTTGTATGCGTGTTGATATTTTTCTCTATCGAGATGGAATCAAGGTTGAACGTTTCAATTTCAATATCAGCAAAAACAGGTATAGCACCCCAGATCAGGATCGCGGTTGCTGAGGCGCTCATAGTCCAGGGGCTGACTATCACCTCATCGCCTGGTTCAATACCGATGGCCCCAACGGCAGCGATGAGACCGGAGGTGTTTGAATTTACGGTCACTGCGTGGCGTACGGAGAAATATCGTGCCCATTCTTTTTCAAACTCTTGAACTTTCTGACCACCGTAGAAGTCCGGATCCCAGCAACCAAGAAAGCGGGACAGGACACCGCTCCTGAGGACCTCTTGCACTGCCGACATCTCTTCTGTGCCGATGTTATTATAACGCGATAAGGGTGCCGTGACAGCACGAAATCCTCCCAGCAAGGCAAGCGAGCTCATTTGTTAGCCTCCATGCAGGACTGCTTGATCTTATCGATAACGGCCAGATTCTCCACCGCTGACCGGCCATCGGCCAACAGCGGCTTCCCTGTAATCAGATGCTGATAAAGATGATCGACAACATGCCACTGACACCTGCCAAGATCGGTGGGGATATCCTCGCTTTTCCGGCTCAGAACCCGGTATCCTTTCAGCAGTACATCGGCCTCAGCATTTCTGATCCGGATGGTATCACCGAAATCATCATAAAGGATATGACCGCCGGTGCCCATCAATTCCAGTCGGCCTACAGAAAAAAACTCCTCACGAAGCGCCAGAAAAAAGACTGGAACCTGGCCGAAACGGAAGAATACATCCGGCTCAGGATCGTCCCCCATTGTCTTTCGGCCCTTTTTGATAACACACATATCCGTTACGTCTTCCAGCAGAAACCTGAGCAGGTCAATATAGTGAGAACCGTTGTTGAGGATGCCCTTGCTGTACCAGCAGACTCCCTTCTCGATCTGACCGACGTCTCTCCGTCTCAGGGTTTCTTTCAGTGCCTTAACCCCTGGCTCAAAGCGGCGCATATAGTTAACGAGAAGAGCGCAATGTTGAGATTCAGCGATATTTACCATTTCTTTCGCTTCGGACAGTTCGAGGGCGATAGGTTTTTCGCAAAGGATCGCCGCAGGCCGATGGGGGATTATCTGCTGAAAAACCCGAAAGTGTTGTGAACTGGGTGTGCAGATGGAAAATATGTCGGGACGATGCTTGGCGACTAATGATGCAACATCCTCGTAAACAGGTAACTTAAACTTGCTTATGAACCGTCCTCTTTGAATGGGATCGGGATCAACAGCGGCAACAAGTTCAAATTTATCATGATAACAATAAGCACTAGCATGGGTCAAAATCAGGTCGATGCTGGACTTATCATAGTCGTAGCCTTGCCCAATTTGCCCTAATCCAATAATAGCTACAGAAAACTTTTTCACGAAATTCCTTTGCGTTGAACTTCTCTATTTATTGCTATCCATTCAGGTTTAGTTTTAAGTAAAATTATAACTTCCCTACAGCTAAAATAAGGATTTGCAGATCCAAAATATTCTATGAGATTTTTTAAAAGTTCATAATCTTTCTTTTCGTCAAGAGTCAAGCCGAGTTCCGGCCAGTAAAGATCGGGAGGAGCAAAAAGATTAATGTGTTTGAAAATTTCCGGATGATTTCGTATGTGCAATGTAACATGTTCATGATCTAATGGATTCATTGTCAAGGTTGCTGAATGTTTAAGAGTATCAATGCGAAAGACCTGAGTGTCCATGCCATCCGGGTAACTGCGAATATGGCAGTTGCTTGCATAGTCACATGTGTTGTGAAGGAAAACCTGAATAGTCTGTTCTATTATTAATGGATCAATTATAGGACAGTCTCCCGTGATATCGACGATGATATCCGCATCAACTGAATCGGCAGCGCCAATGACTCTATCCATGACATCTTGCTCACTACCCCTGAAACACTCTATCCCATTTTTTCTTGCAAATTCTTCCAAACAACTATCAGCTCCATTAATAGTTGTTGCAAGAACTATATCTCGTATTGATTGCACCTGCTTCAAACGGTCTACGAGGTGCTCGAGCATGGGTTTCCCATCTGCCGGCAGTAAGACTTTCCCAGGTAACCTCGATGAAGTCATTCTAGCTTCGATAATAGCTGATATTTTGTCTGTCTTCCGCAATATCGATATTAATTTATAACTGTTTATTACAGATTTACAAAATGTGATCCCAACTCAGCGGCGTTCCGCGGGCTATTTCATGAGAGGCTTTTCGGCCCAATATTTCTTTTAAAAAGCGAGGATGCAGGCCATATCCTGGTCGAATACTTCGAACATTCTGTTCTGTGAAGACCTCATCGGCTTCCATATCCTCAACGACAAAAAGAGACCTTCGAAATACACGACTTGATATTTCTTGTCCGCAGGTTTCAAACCGGATGCCTCCTAAAGCCTTTTCAGTCGTCCGAATTGCATCGACCATGGCTTTGAATTCTTGAGGTTCAAGCGAAAAAGCGCTGTCTGGCCCGGGCATAGAACGGGACAGAGTAAAATGTTTCTCTATAATGCAAGCCCCGAGGGCTACAGCTGTGATAGGTACTGTAATATCTAAATTATGATCGGAGAGCCCAACTGGTACTTTAAAAATTTCAGCCATATAAGGGATTGTACGCAGATTCATGTCTTCAGGACGGGCTGGGTAAGCACTCGTACACTTCAACAGTGCAAGTTGATTCCCTCCTGCCTCGCGAACGGTACGCACAGCTTCCTCGATTTCCTCAAAGGTGGCCATGCCCGTGGATATGATCAGGGGTTTCCCCGTATGGGCCACATCTCGCAATAGCTGAAGATCGACGAGCTCAAAGGACGCGATTTTGTAGGCTGGAACATTCATCTTTCTTAAAAATTCAATAGCCGTGTAATCGAAGGGGGTTGAAAAGAGATCCATCCCCAAGTCATTCGCTACTTTTTTCAGCTTCGGCTGCCACTCCCAGGGTGTATAGGCTTCGGCATAGAGATCGTGAAGACTACGACCTTCCCAGAGCGTCCCTTTGCCGATTCGAAAATAATCATTATTACAGGAGATGGTTAGCGTATCCGGCGTATAGGTCTGAAGCTTTATGGCATCCGCTCCAGATTCCTTGGCAGTTTCAATAATTCTGACAGCCTGATCAAGAGATTGATGATGATTGGCCGACATCTCGGCCACAATATAAACGGACTCTCCTGTAGATATGCGGCGGTTATATATGTCAATATATGGGTTCATTCCGAATCATTTTTCTCCAGTGCCAGATGAATCGCCGAACAACCGGAAATTGTAGTCAAGCCCTGGAACTTGAAACCGGCTCTCATGAACGCCCGTCTCGATTCTTCATTCTCCAACTTCACATAAGCATAAATAGATCTCATATCAGATACTTGAAAAAATTTATTAGAGGCTAGTTCAATAATCTTACTCCCACAACCAATTCCCCGATATTTCCCTTCAACGTAAACGGATAATACTGCTTCTTGTATCTTTTGATCGATACGAACTTGGCCGATGGGTGTTCCCCAGCCGTTAACAGCCATGAAAAAGAGGCAAAAAGAATCATGGAGTTTTGACTTAAACCATTGAACATGGTCTCTCCAAGGGATATATTGTGATGTAAAAGATGCTGCCCGCGCCTCCGGGCTATTTGACCATTTCCATATCTGTTCGCAATCCTGTTCCTGAATAGGGCGCAAGGATAGACTGTCCATGGTCATAGACATAATGACTCTCATAATGCCCTCTCCATCAACCAAGGATTGACCCGTTTTACACATGATATTCCTTGCGTCCTCGTCTGCCATCAACGCTTTTAGCTTATCTGTAATCATACGAGCACTGACATCTCGATGCCATCCGAGGTTGATTGCCAGACCTTCCGAAGCAAGATGTTCAGCAACGGCTATCTGATTTTCCGACAATATAAGAACCACGGAGGGCAGGCCCATAAAGGCCAGCTCCCATGATGTACTGCCACTCGCCGCAACGGCCACGTCAGCCCAAGCCATGAGTGCAGAAATGTTTTCCACTACGGGAAGAAGGCGAAAGGAAGAAGGACACGATTGTATCTCCTCCTCGATCGCTTGCCTGTTGGGATTGGCCGGACCCAGAATAATCATGGCTTCAATGCCTATAGCATCGATTTTTTTCAATGCCCTGATTGCTTTCAGAGTAACGTTGTCACTGTCGCCCCCCCCCATCGTGACCAACACTTTGCGAGCAATCTGGGGAATTTCTCGCATCCGGTCACGCTGGTCTCTGAATTCCCTTCGCAAGAGGGCATAACGGGTTCCGAGCAGAAGACGTGTGTATTTTTCGCGCCGTGGATAGAGAGAGCAATCCGCAAAAATGTTCTGGTTCAGGATAATGTCAGCATAATAATGATCAGCATGACCGTAATCATCGATGCAAAGCAGCGATGCCCCTGCCTCTTTTATACATTTCTGATATAGGGCATCGAAGTTGTATCCATCAGCCACTACCCAGCTTGACATTTCCGAGTTATGATCTTCGAGTTCCGAGAGCATTTGCAAGGTTAGTTTAATATCCAGTCGATCGGGATGGAATTTTTCCAGGGGGATAAAACCGATTTTTTCCGATTCTATTCGCCTGCGGAGGATGTCGCTGTTACAGTAACTCAGGAACAGGGCTTTGCCGCCCTGTTCCTGCCATATTTGAGCTAATGCCAAGCATCTCATTATATGGCCTGTGCCAATACGCGGCGACGCATCCGCCCTGATCAACAGGGTGTTCATGTTAGTCGGTGAAAACCTGTGTGAGCTACCGGTCCTTTGAGCAATGCTCGGATATTCCCTCTATACAGAGACTCAACAATAATGCCAAATATTTCATCCACAGCATTAAGATATGATTCAATATGTTCATCTTGATGGGCATACGTGGAATAAAATGCCCTGCCTGCCAGGAATCCCCGTTCAAGCATCAGTTGCGTAAAAAGTGTGTGAGTGGCCTGCGCGTCATTTCCTATAAGATTGAAATGCGACAGAGGGGGGATTCCACCGATATCGATCGCCAATCCTGCTTTATTGGCCGCTTCCCGCCATCCCTCCTGAATACACTGTCCCACAGCTACAAGCCGTTTTGCCACCTCCAGACGACGATGCTTATGGATCGTTGCCAAAGCAGCCACGGGACCGATCCTGTCTGTCCAGTAGGTGCTGCTGATAAAAGTCGCCTGTGCCGCATCCATAACTGATCCCTTTCCGATGATCGCTGCCATGGGATAGCCGTTACTGATGGCTTTGGCAAAAACCGCCATGTCCGGTTTAAAACCATAAAGCAGATGAGCACCACCTGTGTTAAGGCGAAACCCCGCAGACACTTCATCAATAATCAGGACTGCTCCAATTTTTATGGCAATCTCACATACGCCCTGTATAAAATCAGGGGTGGGTTCATGGTCTCTTATCGGCTCCATGACTATGGCAGCCAGCCTATCGCGATTTATTTCAACAATCTCTTTAAGTTCCTCAAGATGGTTATACCGGAACGGTAGAGCCGACCCTAAAAGCCCCCGTGGGACCCCAGCCGGGTCAAGTCCTGGAAGAAGGTGCCCATCAAGCGCACTTTCCTCGGCTAAATTGGCGGATAAATACCAATCATGCCAACCATGGTAACCGCAGAAAGCCACCCGATCCCTTCCTGTGTGAGCCCGGGCAATTCGAACCGCTATAGCCATTGCTTCCCCACCGCTTCTTGCATAGCGTACCATCGCTGCCCAGGGATGGAGTTCACAGAGGAGATCGGCAAGTTCCACTTCTTCGGGACAGTTAAGTGTGGATATCGTCCCCGATTCAATTGCGTTATGGACGGCTGCATCAACATCCGGGTCTCCCACACCTAAGACGCAGGTACCCACTCCATTGGTGCTCATATCTATGTATTTGATGCCATCCATATCCCAGACTTCAACACCTTTCGCCTTGAGATAATAGCTGGGCCAACGATCGGGTAAATAATTTTCCGGACGTTTTGAAAGGAGTTGTGTTCCGCCGGGAATTCTCTGCTTTGCATGAGAGTATAATTCTTGTCCTTTACCCATTATATATGCCTTCGGTTATCCTTCAGATTGTCTTGTTTAAGAGATTTTAAATATCCTTCATTGCGTCTTGCATTGCTGTTTAATTGACATATCTCTGGATGTTGCTGTAATAAATTTAACACATCAGTCATCCCAAAATATAATTTTCCCATACATTCAAATATGGAACGGACAAATTCCAAATCAGTGTGATCATCAACAGTCCAACGAAAATGGGAAAGATTTTCTGAGTGTTTGATTTTCACTATGCGGAATTGTTCCGGATGTTTATAGATGTAAGGAGTGACGTGTTCCCGCTCGGATTTAAGTTTGGCGTTTTGCCAGGTATTTTCCAACACGCTCCGGGAAAACACCTCCGTGTCCAGTCCATCCGGATAGGTGCACTCCAAAGCATTGGACGCATAATCCGCGTGACCAGAATGAAAGGCATGCACCACCTGATCGATAAGGTCGTGATCCAACAGGGGACAGTCTGCGGTCAGCCTCACAATTACTTCAGCCGCAAAAAGAGATGCTGCCCGATAATACCGATCCAGTACATCGTCAAGACTTCCTCGAAAGCAGGAAATGCTTTCTCGGCGACAGAACTTTTCGATCGTATCCTCCTCATAATGGTTAGATGTGGCCACCACAACATGATCTATTTTTTGTGCTTTTTGAACACGACTCACAACATGAAACAGCATCGGCTTCCCGGCAATGTCCATCATGACCTTCCCCGGTAATCGTTTAGAACTCATTCGCGCTTGGACGATCGCAACAGTTTTAATCTGCCACCTCTCGATAGGGGGAGTCAGGATACTGTCCATCGTTATCCTTATTCAGGACAATCACTGACATTCGTTCATCTGGTAGATTTATCTTTTCAGGCGGGTGAGCAAATACATTTTGATAAATCAGGGCATACGTGGGATTCCATGTAAAAAGAGTTGCATAATTCATTTTGAAGCTGAAGATGCCTGGGAAGTGCGCATAGGGTTTTCGATAGGGAAATGGGGGATGAAAATCCAGTATTATCAATTTCCCGTCATTGATTAATACACGATCCACTTCATAAGCAATTTTAAAAAGGTCTTTCCTGTCGCACAAATAGAGACAGAAACCAAAAATCACCAGATCGAATTTGTTATCTTCATAAGGAATTTCATCGGCCGTTGACTGCAAAAGCGATAATTCGTTATATAAGACCCTGCCTTCCTGGATGGCCTTCTCCGATGGATCAATGCCAAAGCACTTTGCACTAAAGCAATTCGCCAAGGCATGTAGACGCCAGCCATTGCTGCATCCAACTTCCAATATAGATCGTGGTTGAAGATTCAAATCAAATATCGCACGAATAATGGGATCACTCTCCCATGTTTTCAGCGCTTCTTCTAATTTAAAACGGTTGCGGCAATAGTAAGAATCCCCTTCAGAGCATTTAAAAACATCTTTCTGAAAGCAACGTTTATCGTTCACTGCCTAGCCTTTCACTGTTAATTTTGACCACAACCTCGGATCCACAACTGACTCATCTACAGGGGATAATTTTTCTTCTAACCGGTTCACCCAAAATATAGATAGATGATTTGGCCAAGCTCTAACATTTTCGAGCACCTGTAGAGGTGTCTCAGCACCAAAAATTATGCGAGCATCAGGATACCTCGACTTCACATAAGTTAGGGCAATCTCCTGACGGCTTCTCCCAATTTCCTCTGATAAACTTGTGAATGACGCCAGAAGAGATTGAGCAAAACGCATTTCAACAGGAATTTGATGAGGCTCCATTAAGAGGAGTCCCTGAAGGAAGATACTGCGGATATAAAGCTGCTTCTGTTTTTTTCTTGCTAATTCTAGAATTCCTGCTTCGTAAAAACGCCGATCCAAGATGTTTGCAGGCATCTGCAGCATGTCAAAAAAATCTGTCTCAATTGCCTGAATAGCCATTACTGGGGTATAGACCGAGATTCCGATATGTGAAGACAATCCATCCCGGATGAGATCACGGACTGCGGATCGGAGTTTTTGACTTGTAAGGTTGATATTTTCTTCCCTATGAATCATCAATCCAAAAAGACGATTCACTCTGAGATAATTGAGGCTCTTTTCAACTGATCTCCTTAATTCGCATTCATTTTCAAGCTCGATCTGAGGGTCAATCTTAGTGATGATTTTTGCCTGTTGAGATACACCCAATTCTGCCAGGGCAGCTCCCAGTATACATTCGCTTTCACCATAGGCCTGAGCTGTATCAAATTCATGGATTCCGTTATCCCATGCTGTTTTGACAATAGTAAATGCCTGATGAGCGTCAGGTTGTCCCGTTTTGTTGGCAATCGCATATGGCATACCCAACTGTGCCGTCCCTAGAACGAGACGATTCTTTCCCCAACAATCAGCGATCAGCTCTTGCTCAGTCATGAAGATAGCTGCTTTACCGCGTCGATGACGGTCTGCAGATTTTCATCTCCCATGCCAGGAAAAATTGGAAGAGATAGTATCTCTTTATAAGCCTGCTCGGCTACAGGACATAACCCCGGAGCAGTACCAAACCGCTTACGGTAATAGGGATGAAGATGGACTGGAATATAATGGACATTTACTCCTATCCCCCTTTCTCTTAGAGCCCGAAATAACTCGCCACGATTAAGGCCATTTCCCACATCCAGACGGATTACATAAAGATGATAGGCGTGACAGACATCCGGCCGTTCCGCAAGAGGCTTGATACCAGTAACAGCATGAAAGGCTTCGCTATAGCGCCGAGCTATCTCCCGACGTTCAATAATCCAATTAGATAGTTTTGAGAGCTGGCTCAAACCAAGGGCACACTGAAAGTCTGTCAATCGATAATTATATCCCAGATCAACCATTTCATAAAACCAATCCCCCTGCAAATGCCGTTCACGATGGTCTGATGTAATGCCATGATTACGAAACGAGCGCATTCTTTGCGCCAGAATGGAATCGTGCGTGGTGACCATACCCCCTTCACCCGTGGTAATATGCTTCACGGGATGGAAACTGAATACATTTAGATCGGCAAGTGTACCTGCATATTTTTCTCTATATTTGGCGCCGAGTGCATGGCAACAATCTGCTACTAAAGCCAATCCATACTCAGATGCAATCTCCCTCAAGACGTCATAATTGCAGGGATGACCGGCATAATCAACGGCAATGATAGCTTTAGTTCTCGGCGTGATCTTCTTTTTCACAACGGATGGATCGATCAGCAGGGTTTCACTATCAACATCAGCAAAAACGGGGGTTCCCCTTTGGAATACTATACAGTTAGCACTGGCGGCAAAAGTCATTGCTGGGACGATCACTTCATCACCTGGCCCGATTCCCAAAGCATACATTGAAGCATGAAGGGCAGCCGTGCCGCTGCTCACTGCTACAGCGTATTTTGTACCAATAAACTGAGAAAACGCTTCTTCGAATTCTTCAACCTTTGGGCCTGTGGTTAGCCAACTGGAACGGAGAACATCGATTACCGCCTGAATATCTTCTTCGGTAATGGATTGTCTCCCGTAAGGAATCGTATTGCGCATATGAATTAAATTTTAAGATGATCGAGATTTAGCAGGAATGGCAACCTTATAAAATCTACGCAGTGTATGAATAAATTGACGGGGGTTTTCTTAGAAATTCTGAAGAAATATTCTTAATTTTCAAAAAGTCAATATCAGCTTTAAATCAACCTATCCTCAGCAACTTTTTTATCTGCTCTAGCCTTTCAGGTTCTCTTTCTTTAATCTTGCTTAAATACTCATCAAGAAAAGATAGAAGAATCGCAGAAATAAGAGACAAAATCATGACAAAAGCTATTAATTTAAATGGTATGGGTTTCTTTGTTTGCATTTGCTCAGGAGCTGATGGAGGTTCGATAACATCGAAACCAGGATATCCGTTCTCCATATAATCCTGAACAATAGCTGTAGCTATCTGTTTCAGCAAGATGGGGTCATAAGTATATTTGAACTGACTAGGCAGCATTTTTATTCTTTCCTCTGTTTTCTGTCGTCTTTGAATTGATTCCTGCTTCAAATATTTCTCCAATTGTTCAATATAAAGAAGAAGGATTTTTTGAGGAACTTTAGGATTTTTGTATGTTACGGTTAACCAGAGTGCATTATTTTCTGTGTTCGCTTTAATCACTAAATTACTCATCAACAACTTGAAAGTATCTCTGAATGTGGGAGCCTTATCTTCAATCCATTTGCCTTCCTTTTCGTTCCAGAGTTCTGGATATAACAGTGGTAATACATTATTGTTATTAACTATGCGATATGCCAACTTGGAACTGTTCAGTACTTTTTGAAGAACTTCTAATCTCGTGTTATTGGGGACGATAATGCATTCAGACGTATAGATCGTATCCTTCTTTGAATTAATGATTAAGACTGCACTGTAGATGGTCAATATCAACATGGCCGCCAAGCAAAAAATTAGAATGAAGCATTTATGTTTAAGTAATACAATGATGAAATCCAGAAGATTAATCTCTTTTTCAGCATAATGGTCGTTTGGGGAATTTTGAGTCTTATCCTCCATGCGATTTCTCCTCCTTATGAATAGTAATACGGTTCAGCGTTAATCTATAATCATTTCTCATATGTTTAAACCTTGAGAGGTTTGAATAGTTGTTTGTAACTGATTCTAAATACAGCTCCGCTCTCTGGATTACATCCAGGGGCCATCCACCGTTGAGGGACTCGGATTCTCAATTTTGCTTTATGGTAAAGAATTACAGTTGTCGGCCGCTGCTTACTTCAGTTCCAGAGGATGTTCCGACTTCGCCAACCTCTTTTTCTAACAATCGAATTTGTTCTTCTAGTTGCTCATATTCTTTTATCTTTCTTTTCAGGAACCGATAGGTAATCTTTGCCTTTTCTTCGATACCCGCCGGAGTTAAATAGTAGAGATAGGCTTTTTTATTATGGGAATTCTTGAAATTATGCGCCTTGATAAGGCCTTTTTGGATAAGCGCGTTCACCAGGAAGTTAACCTTGCCCAAGCTGATGCCCAGCCGGGAAGATAATTCGCGCTGTGTCATCTCAGGGGTCAGAGTTATCTCCCTGAGGACTTTAAGTATCTCTTCACTTTCAAGGTCGTGCTTATTTGGTAAAGTCATATGAATATCCGATATGTTCACTCCATGAACGCAACGTTGAGATTAATGCACTAAGAATGGCTTGTCAAGTAAAAAAGATGAGGGTATTTCGAGGGATACAGGTCGAAAAGATCTATAACCGTTACTTTGGATGAGGGGTAAAATTAAGATGCCACAGAATGAGCCGGGAATAGACGAAGAATTTGTGCCGGAGTTCACGATTCATGCCCAGAGAAAAGATGTTTGCAACCGATGTAACGAGCCAGTTGACGCACAACCTCAGAAAGATCACAGTACTAACAGCAATGAAATAGGGACGACTCTTCCACTTGCGGAAGAACTGGTAGCGGGACCGGTAGAATTCGATTCTTGATTGGATATCCCTGCCGATGCTCTGGCCCTGGAAGTGATAAATGAAGGCCGTGGGAATTTGAAACACCTTCCAGCCGACTTTTTTCATCTGATATGCCCAGTCCGTTTCTTCAAAGAAGAAGAAGTAGCGCTCGTCAAGCATGCCCACATCTTCGATAGCCTTTTTGCGCACCAGGAAGCAGGCGCCAATGCACGAATCAACCTCTATCGGTTTGTCATGATTGTAACGCTTGCTTGGATAATGATCAGGGAACAAGTATTCAAGGAGGGATGTGTTGGTAAGCAACGTGAGGAGATTGGGAAAGCTCGCAACAGAATTCTGCTTGCTTCCGTTAGCGTTGAGGAGCTGGCCGCAGGCCATGGCCGCGTCTGCATGAGCCTCCATAAAAGTGAATAATTCTCTCACAGCATTCTCCGTTAAGACCGTATCCGAATTTAATAGCAGGGCATAGCGGCCGGTCATGATACGCATCGCCTGGTTGTTCGCCGCGCCGAAGCCCCTGTTCTCCTCATTTTGTATTAATCTGACCTCCAGATACTTTTCCCGCAGCATGGCAACGCTGCCGTCCCGGGAGGCGTTATCAACGACGATGATCTCGTAACTGATATCTTGGATGGTTTTGTGAATAGATTCGAGGCAGCTCTTAAGAAGGTCCTTGGTGTTCCAGTTGACCATTATGATTGAAATGTCCATTATTCAAAGGTTCAAGATTATGGATTTTCGCTCCCCGACTAAAAATTTCGGGGACAGGCTTCGCGGGAGTGACATTGGGATAGGGTCTGCACCTTGAGCACAGTCTATTGTGTCTTCCTTGCCTGTTTGTTCAGTTCGGCCAACTTGGCGTATTTGAAAAATTTGTTTATGGCATCGGTAATGGCCAGGGTGAGGCCCGGAGCGCCATCGAGGAAGCCGCACCTCAATATGTAATTGTGAAGAAACGCAAGCTTTGCTCTGAGAACCGCTGAGCATATCGAGGCTGTCTTTCCCTCCTTGAATGCCTCTTCGGCACCGATTGTGGAGTACTGATCAATCTTGATGAGGATTTGACTGAGACGACTTTCCGTATAATGCTCGATGGGATAATCGAGGGGCTCGACGAGTCCTTCGACTTCCACCGATTCATGGACCTTTGCCGGTGTCATGCGGCCCTGTCCCTTGCGAAAAAGCCTCACGATGCGGTCCGGCCACCAGCCCGCGTGCCTGATCCACCGGCCCTGAAAGAAGTTCTTGCGTGGAAAGCTGAATCCTGTGGCGGTTATCGATGGATGCAAGACTATATTTTTTATTTCTTGCGCAGTATCTCTGGGAATGCGTTCATCCGCATCGAGGACAAGGATCCAGGGGTTCGTGCACTTATCAATGGCATATTGCTTTTGAGGGCCGAAACCCCGCCAAGATTCGACGAACACATCGCAACCGAAGTCGGATGCAATCTTAACCGTCTCGTCTGTGCTCCCGGAATCGACGACGACGATCTGCCCGGCAAAGGAAACATTTTTCAGACAGGTGGGCAGATTCTCCGCCTCATTCTTCGTAATGACGGCCACAGACAGGGGTATTTTATCTTCTATTGACATTTGCTATCATTAAATTTTGGAAAGCTCAAAGATGCCGCACCCGTAATTTAGGGAAAAGCTGTTCTTAACTGATCCTTCATCCAGAAGAGCATCCCTGAAGAGATCGCCCTTGTCATCGACATAGGAGAACGAATCAATCTTATATCGGCTGCCGATCATGACATTCACCAAGTATTCGACAGAGAACACCCGATGGGCATTGAATTCAATCCTCTGCTTGCCGATGGGAACGGAAAAAAAGCACTTTCCACCTTTCTTCAGCATTTTATAAATATTCTCCCATCCAAGCAGGTGCCCGTTATAATCTACCATGTCCCCGTATCTCCCGAGGCCAAAGTGTTCGAGTGCATGCAAGCATGATACGGAATCGCAGTAATCATGAGACACAGCATTGCCATCCATGATGTCAAGACGTTTGAAGTGAATGTTTTGAATCTGTTCAGTCATGTCACGGATATCAAAGACCTCGATATCCCTGAATGATGCCACATGAGCAACGAAGCCGTCAATCCGCGACCCGATGTCAACGTGCTTGACCGGCTTGTTAATAAATATTTTATTGGCAACCAGCAAGTCCTGATGAAAATAGTGGCCCGATGCAGTCCCGCTTTTCTGATCTTTGTCTTCTATGCAGGGATAGAATTTGCCGAACGGGAAAACCATGCCATACTGCTTGGCCTGTTTTCTGATCTCACGATAATCTCTCAAAAATGAAGGTACGCCGCTTACCAAAATAAAGAAAGGCACACCTTTGACAAATAACCGCAGACGCATAACTGGATTCCCCAAAGAGTAGAAATGCTATATGCGGGGTATCAATACCACATAGACAACGTGATTAAAATAGTGAAATTCAAAAGAGAGTATGATAGTGAAAAGCCATGAATAGCGTAGCGCTTTTGTCGCAGAAGAAGAATAGCCAAATATTTGAATTGTTGAATATATGCATTACCATCTTGGTA